>JBGQLG010000103.1:0-19043 GCA_041499965.1 Methylomirabilia bacterium | reverse complement strand
CTGCAGACCGCCCTCGGCTTCGCCGTGCTCGGACGCGACGCCAACGTGGTGGCCGCGGTGGCCGGCGGCGCCGTCTTCCTGGCGTGCGTGCTGTGGCTGCGGCGCGTGATGCCGCGCCCCGCACCCGCGTGAGCGTGCCGCCTCTCGAGGCCCCGCGGGACCCGGCGGAGCCGGCGGCGCGTCTCCCCCTCGGAGCGCGCACGCGGCGCTCCGAGACTGAGCCCATCGCGGAGGGCGCCGTCGCGCGCCTGGCGGCGCTGTTCGCCGGGGCGACGCGACCCGTGGCCTTCACCGGCGCCGGGGTGAGCACCGAGTCCGGCATCCCCGACTTCCGCAGCCCGGACGGCGTGTGGTCGCGCTTCGATCCCCGCGAGTTCACCTATCAGAACTTCGTCGGCAGCCACGAGGGACGGCGGCGCTACTGGGCGCTGGGGCGCGTGACCTATCCGATCATCCGTGCGGCGGTGCCGGGGGCGGCCCACCTGGCGCTGGCCGCGCTGCATCGGCAGGGGCGCCTCGATTGCTGCATCACGCAGAACATCGACGACCTGCACCAGCGGGCGGGCCTGCCGCCGGAGGCGGTGATCGAGCTGCACGGCAACGCCACGCGCGCCCGCTGCCTGGACTGCGGCGTGTCGTGCACTCGCGACGCGCTGCACGCGCGGCTCGAGGCGGGCGTGGAGGTGCCCGAGTGCCTGGCCTGCGGCGGCGTCGTCAAGCCGCACACGATCCTGTTCGGCGAGGGGATGCCGAGGGACGCGCGGCAGGAGGCCGAGCGCCGGGCCGCCGCCGCCGATCTCTGTGTCGTGCTCGGCTCCTCGCTGGTCGTCTATCCGGCCGCCTACGTGCCCAGTCACGCCAAGCGAGCGGGCGCGACGCTGGTCATCGTCAACCTGGAGCCCACGCCGCTGGACCGCGAGGCCGACCTTGTGATCCGCGCCCGGGCCGGGGAGGTCATGACCGCGGTGCTCGATCAGGTGCCCGCCCGCCGACCCCAAGGAGGATGAACGCCCCGTGGCTTCCGATGACGCCGCCCTGATCGACGAGTTCGTCCGTGCCCGCACCGAGTCCCGCATGCACCGCCCGCCGAGCGAGCAGGGCCGCGCGCTCGACCTCGCTGCCGCCTATCGTCTTCAAGATCGCCTGCGTGAGACGCTGCTCGCCCGGGGCGAGCGGCTGGCGGGCTGGAAGGCCGCGTTCACCTCGCGGACGGCCCAGGAGGCCAACCAGCTCGCGGAGCCGGGCTGCGCGTTCCTGCTCGCCTCCGGCGTGCTGCCGAGCGGTGCCGAGGTGCCGTTCGGCCGGTTCAGCGCGCCGGCGGTGGAGGCCGAAGTGGCGTTCGTCATGCGCCACGACCTCGCCGGGCCCGGTGTCACGGCGGCCCGGGCGGCGACGGCGGTCGAGGGCGCGATGGCCGCGCTGGAGCTGGTCGACTTCCGCTACAGCGGCAAGGCGGTGGGCACCGACGTCATCGCCGAGGGCGTCTACGCCGTCGCCATCGTGCTGGGCGGTGCGCTGACGCCGATCACCGGCCTCGATCTCGCCCTCGAGGGACTGGTGTACGAGCACAGCGGAGTGCTGGCGGCGACCGCCACCGCCGCCGAGGTGATGGGCAACCCGCTCAACTCGCTGGCCTGGGTGGCCAATCACCTGGGCGGGCGCGGTCTCGGGCTGCGCGCGGGCGACATCGTGATGACGGGCTCGGTGTCCAAGCTCTTGCGGCCCAAGGCCGGCGACACCGTGCGCGCCACCTACACGCGCCTGGGCTCGGCCGCGGTGCGCTTCGCGTGACGGCGGCCCACGCGCGCCCGTGAGCGGACTGAGCGTCGAGACCCTGGTGGCCCGCACGCGGGCGCGCCTGCCCGGGCGCGCGCGGCGCGCGGTGCCGCCGGGGCCGCTGGTGCGCGCGGCGGTGCTGGTGCCCATCGTGGATCACGGCGAGGCGTTCCTGGTCTTCGCGCAGCGGACCGATCGCGTGGGACACCACGCCGGGCAGATCTCGTTTCCCGGTGGTCGCATCGACCCGGGCGACCCCGACGACCTCCACGCGGCGCTGCGGGAGGCGGAGGAGGAGGTCGGGCTGGCGCCCGCGGTGGTGGAGCCGCTCGGCATGCTCGACGACACCGAGACGTTCGCCACCCAGTTCGTGATCACGCCGTGGGTGGGCGTCGTTCGCGGCCCCGTCGTCTGGCGGCCGGACGGTCACGAGATCGAGAAGGTGATCGAGGTGCCGGTGGGCGCGCTCCTGGCCCGCGGATGCTTCCGCGTGGAGTCGTGGGAGCGCAACGGCGTGGCCCGCGACGTGTACTTCTACGACTACCAGGACACGACGATCTGGGGCGCCACCGCCCGCATCCTCAAGCAGTACCTCGACCTGGTCGAGTCGCCGTGAGCGACGAGCCGGAGTGGAAGGGACGGTAGGCCTCTGCACCGCGTGCGCGCACGCGCGCACGGTCGTCTCGGGCAAGGGCTCGACGTTCTGGCGGTGCGGCCTCAGCGACACCGACCCACGCTTTGCGAAGTATCCGAGCCTGCCGGTGCTCCGCTGCGCGGGATTCGTCCGCGCCGGCGGCGAGGGCGCGGCCCCGCCGCCGGAACGGACGCGCGGCGGTTAGCGCGGCAGCGCCGAGGGGCTGCAGGCCGTCGCGGTCGACGTCCGTCACCCGGCCAAACCGCCGCATGACCCCGGGGGCGCTGACGACCGTGGGGGCAGACCTGCCCGTTGTCCAGCACCCGGACCTGCTGGGCTAGGGCATCCACAGGTACAGCAGCCGGGGACCGGCACCGGCCATCCCGGTGAGCTGGGCGACGCTCGCGAACACGCTGGCGTCCGTCTCGCTGCGCGCGTAGTAGGTGGCGCGGTACTCACGCGGGCGCTTGTAGACGATCACACGGGCCTCGGTGAGGCCGGCGGCGTGACGGGCCACCTCCAGGGCGTCGGGCACGTAGCCGATGCGGTCGATGAGCTTGTGACCGAGCGCCTGCTCGGCGGTGTAGATGCGCCCGTCGGCCAGCGTGGCCGCGACGGCCGAGGAGATCTGGCGGCGCTCGACCACCTTGGCGACGAACTGACGGTAGAGGTCGTCGATGACCGACTGGAAGATCGCGCGCTCCTCGGGGGTGAGCTGGCGGAAGGGGCTGCCCATGTCCTTGCGCGCGCCGGATTTGATGGTGTTGGTGGCCAGGCCGATCTTGTCCATGAGCCCCTCGGCGTTGAGGCTGATCATGATGACGCCGATGGAGCCGGTGACGGTGGTCGGGTGGGCCACGATCGTGTCGGCGGCCAGCGCGATGTAGTAGCCGCCGGAGGCGGCCACGTCCATCATGGCGGCGACGATCGGCACCGGGCGGGCTCGCTGGAACTCTCGCAGCTCGCGATAGATGATGTCCGAGGCGGTCACGGTGCCGCCGGGACTGTTGATCCGCACCACCACGGCGCGCACCTTGGGATCGTCGGCGGCCTTCTTGAGCTCCTCGCGCACCCGCACCAGGAGCGGCACGCGCGGCGGCGGCGTGCCGATGGTCAGCGTGCTACTCGGCGACTCGTCGGACAGAAACCCGGAGACGTCCAGGATGAGGATCTTGGCGTCGCCGTGTCCCTCCACCGTCTCTTCCTCCAGGGGACGGACGCGCGGCGAGAGGTCGAGCGAGATCACCGAGCAGCCGGCAAGCAGGCACGCGAGCAGGAGAGCGCCAAGCTTTCGCATGGCGCCAGTATACGTGGCCGCCTTGCGGGGGACGACCGCGCCCGGCATAATCAGCCGCCCATGGCCCTGACCCTCGAGGATGTCCGGGCGGCGGCGCGCCGTCTCGCCAATCGCATCCACCGGACGCCCGTCATCGCCTGCCAATCGTTCGACGACGCCAGCGGCCACCACGTCTTCTTCAAGTGCGAGAACCTGCAGCGAGCGGGCGCGTTCAAGATCCGTGGCGCGTTGAACAAGCTGCTGACGCTCACGCCGGCCGAGCGCGCCCGGGGCGTGGTGGCGTTCTCGTCGGGCAATCACGCCCAGGGTGTGGCCCTGGCCGCCCGCATGGTCGGGACGAGCGCGATCGTGTGCATGCCGAAGGACGCGCCGGCGCTGAAGCTGGAGGCCACCCGCAACTACGGCGCCGAGGTCGTCTTCTACGACCGGCTCACCGAGGACCGCGAGCAGGTCGCAGGAGAGATCGTGTCGCGCACCGGGCGCGTGCTGGTCCCGCCCTACGACGATCCGGCCATCATGGCCGGGCAGGGGACGGCGGCGCTCGAGCTGCTGGAGGACGTCCCCTCGCTCGACGCGCTCCTGGCGCCGGTCGGCGGCGGCGGTCTCATGGCCGGCTGCTCCACGGTGGCGCGGGCGCTCTTCCCCGGGCTGCAGCTCTTCGGCGTGGAGACCGACGGCGCCAACGACACCTATCTGTCGCTGCGGCGCGGCGAGCGGGTGACGATTCCGCCGCCGGCAACGATCGCCGACGGCATCCGGCTCACGACGCCGGGGGCGCTGACGTTCCCGATCCTCCGGAGCAATCTCACCGACATCCTGCTGGTGAGCGACGCCGAGGTACGCTCAGCCGTCCGCTTCCTGGCCCTGCGCGCGCGCATCGTCGTCGAGCCGACCGGCGCGGTTCCCGCCGCCGCCGTGCTCTCCGGCCGGCTACCGCTCGCCCGCGGCGCCCGCGTCGGCGTGATTCTCTCCGGCGGCAACATCGACCCCGATCTCTTCATCGAGATCCTTCGCGGCGTCTAGTCTGCGAGCTCAACGGTTTGCGGAGCCGGGCTGGCAGTGGAGGCGGCGGGGGTGCGGGAGCTGCGGTGGCGCCCATGGCTGGCCTGCACGACGCGAGCGGGGTTCGCGCGGCCCCCCATCCCCCCGAGGGGGTTGGGGTGTGGGCAGCCGACGGTTGGAGGCTCCGCCAGGCCACAGAGCCGTCAGCGTCGGCGGGAGAGTCGGGAGCGGGTCCGGGTCGTTGGCTACCGGCGGTGGAAGGCGGGGATGACGTCCGTCGCGAGCTGGGCGAGCTGGTCGAGCATGCGCTCGGGGGGGCACATGGGGCGGACGATGAACTTGGAGCCGCCGCCGGCGACGTACTGCTCGAGACGCTCGCGCACGAGGTCGGCGGGGCCGAAGGCGGTGCAGCGCTCGAGCGCCGCGTCGTCGATCCGGCCGCGCGGCACGAAGGGCGCGGCCATGGCGCGGGCGGCGGCGGGATCGGGGTCGAGGCCGCAATAGAAGAGCGTGCCGAAGTGGTCGACCGGGACCTGGCGCCCGGCCTCGGCGGCGAACGCCTGCGTCTTCTCGACGCCGACGCGGAACTGCTCGGGCGTGATGAACGACGGGATCCAGCCGTCGCCCAGGCGGCCGGCGCGTCGCATGGCCGCCTCGCTGTTGCCGCCGATCCACAGCTCGAGCGGATTCTGGACCGGCTTGGGCAGCACGGTGATCCGGTCCAGCTTCCAGAACTCGCCGGCGAAGGTCACCTCGTCCTCCGTCCAGCAGCGCCGCAGGATCGCGATGGCCTCGTCGGTGCGGCGTCCCCGCTCGCGGAACGGCACGCCGGCGGCGAGGAACTCGCGATCCTGCTCGGCGCCGATGCCGAAGGCGGGCAGCAGCCGGCCGCCCGAGAGGTAGTCGACCATGGCGATCTCGCGGGCCATCAGCACCGGCGAGCGGAAGGGCGTGACGAACACGCTCGGGCCGAACTTCAGCCGCGTGGTGCGCGCGGCGATGGCGGCCATGGCGGTCATGGGCTCCGGGATCGGCAGCGGCGAGGACAGGCGCTCGGAGAACCACAGCGAATCGATCTCGCTCTTCTCGCACAGCTCGACGAAGCGCCAGAAGAAGTCGCGGCCGGCCGGACCGGCCGGCCACGGGCCGGGCATGACACCGACGCGATATTTGGTCCGCATGGCCCGGACTCTACCACGACACGGGCTCCTTCGACGGCGGCCGCGCCGGCGTCGGGCCCGGACGCGGCCGCCGGAGGGAGGCGATCACCGAGGCGGCCAGGGCGGCCCCGATGACCGTGAGCGACCACACGATCGGGAACGTCCCGCCGAAGGCGTCGTCGAGCCAGACCATCTTGAGCCCGACGAAGACCAGAACCAGTGCCAGGCCGTAGCGCAGCAGGTGGAAGCGCTCGACGGCGCCGCCCAGCATGAAGTACATCGAGCGCAGGCCGAGGATGGCGAAGATGTTGGACGTGAAGACGATGAACGGCTCGCGCGTGAGGGCGAAGATCGCCGGCACCGAGTCGATCGCGAAGACGATATCGCTGGTCTCCAGGCACAGCAGCGCCACCAGCAGCGGCGTCCCCGACAGCCGGCCCCCCACCCTGACGAAGAAGCGTGGGCCCTGGAACTCCGCCGTCACCCGCACCGCTCGGCGGACCGCTCGGATGACGACGTTGCGCTCCGGTTCGACGGCCTCCTCGGAGCCGAGGGCCATCCTCACGCCGGTGACGATCAGGAAGAGGCCGAACACCCAGACGACCCAGTGGAACTGCAGCAGGGCGGCGCCCAGGGCGATGAAGACGGCGCGGAAGACGAGCGCGCCGAGGATCCCGTAGAAGAGCACGCGGTGCTGGTCGCGCGCGGGCACGGCGAAGTAGCGGAGCACCAGGACGAAGACGAAGATGTTGTCGACCGACAGCGAGTACTCGACCACGTAGCCGGTGAGGAATTCCAGCGCGACCTGCCAGGCCGCGGCCTCGGGGTCGAAGCCCGGCAACGCGGCGAGACGGGGATCCTGGGGCAGTCGCCACGCCGCGTAGTGGTACAGGGCCACGTCGAAGGCCAGCGCCAGGCTCACCCACACCGCGCACCAGACGACCGCGTCCCGCACGCCCATCGCGCGCGCCTCGCGGCGCAGCAGGCCGAGATCGAGACCGAGCAGCGCGAGGATGCCCGCCACGAAGCCGAGGTACAGCCACCAGGCCTCGGCAAAGGGGAAGAGGACGGCCATCGCTCAGCACCCCGGGCCGAGGGCCGGCCGCGGCGTCACCAGCACCGGGCAGTGGACGCGCCGGATGATCCGAGCGTGGAGCGCGCCGAGCCACAGCCCGGCGGCCGGAGCCGCCGAGATCAGCAGCACGTCGGCGGCCCACGCGCGCGCGTGCTCGGCGATCGCGCGGCCGGGATCACCATAGGAGACCGGGGTCCAGACGACGTCGGGGGCCGAGGGCAGCCCCGGCGCGATCTCGTCGATCACGCGCTGCACGCGTGCGCGCTCGGCGTCCTCCCACGCGGCGCGCGCCGCCCGGTACCGGCGGGCCGCCGCGGGAATGAGCGAGGTGAAGGGCGGACAAGGGACCGCGAGGATGCCCAGGATGCGGACCGACGGTCGCGCCCACATGGTCACGGTCCGGTGGGCCTCGGAGCCCCAGCCGGCCGGCTCGCCCCCGTGGACCGCGAGCAGAACGCGTGTCGCCTCTCGGGAGCGGTGACGCTCGGCGAACGTGGCAGTACTCATGACTCTCCCTCCGCGCACAGAGTGGTGGTGTGCCGGCGTGCCGGAACGGACGGCGGACGGGAGCGCTAGTGGTCGTCGAGGGCCGAGGCAGGATCGGGCACGAGCGACGGCAACTTCCTGATCGGTCTCGCGACGGCGCGCGCCGGAGACGGCCGGGGCGCGGGCCGAGGGGCAGCCACGCTCACGCGGGCCGCGGCCGGCAGCGGCGAGCCGGGCGACGTGTCGTGGACGGCCTCCCCCCCGCGGCGCCGACCGTAGGCCGCCTCGTCGAACTCGTCGAATTCCTCGGGCGCCTCGGGCAGCAGCGGACAGCCGAGATCCATGAGCGCGACGAGTGCCAGGATCAGGACGAGGCGAAGACCGTGCATGCGAGCGTCGATGATACCGGCGCGGGACACCGCGGTCCACCGTGTTGTAGAATGAACCGCGGTTCAGCCTGAGGCCGCCGACGATGAGAGATCCCGACAAGCCCCAGCACATCGTGGACGCCGCCATCCGCGTGTTCGCGCGCAACGGCTACTACAACTCGCGCGTCTCGGACATCGCCCGCGAGGCCGGCATCGCCAGCGGCACGATCTATCTCTACTTCCGGACGAAGGAAGAGATCCTCGTCACGCTCTTCCGCGACAAGATGGCGGCCTTCGTCGCCCACCTGCGCCAGGAGATCGCCGGGGAAGTCGACGCGGTGGCGAAGATCCGCCGCCTGGTCGAGCGGCACTTCAGCGCGCTCGAGCAGAGCCCGGCGCTGGCCGAGGTCGTCCAGGTGGAGCTGCGGCAGGGGCACAAGTTCTTCCGCGGCGCCTCCGCCCACGAGGTGTCGGCGTACTTCGAGCTGATCGGCTCGGTGCTGGAGGAGGGCGTGGCGGCCGGCCGCTTCCGCGCCGACCTGCCGGTGAAGATCGCCACCAAGGTGCTGTTCGGCGCCATGGACCAGATGGCCACGTCGTGGGTGCTCGGCAAGCGGGGCTATCGCCTCGTCGACGCCGCCGACGCGGTCGCCACGATCTTCCTCAAGGGAGTCACCCGCGATGGCCTATGAGACGCTGCTGCTCAGCCGCGAGGAGTCGTTCGCGGTCGTCACGCTCAACCGGCCGCCCGCCAACGCGATCAGCGAGGCGCTGATCCGCGAGCTGAACGCCGCCCTCAACGAGCTGCGCGACGACGACGGCGTGCGGGCGGTGGTGCTCACCGGCAGCGGGGATCGGATCTTCTGCGGGGGTGCCGATCTGGGATCGGCGTTCTCGGGCGGTGACGTGGAGGCGTTCATCCGGTTCGGCAACAGCGTGATGCGCAAGATGGAACGCTTTCCCAAGCCGATCGTCGCCGCCATCAACGGCCACGCGATGGGGGGCGGCTGCGAGATCGCGATGGCGTGTCACCTGCGGCTGCTGAAGGAGAGCGCGCGCATGGGCCAGACCGAGTCCAACCTCGGGATCATCCCCGGCTATGGCGGCACCCAGCGGCTGCCGCGGCTGATCGGCCGCACCAAGGCGCTGGAGTTCCTCTTGCTCGGCACCCAGATTCCCGCGCCGGAGTGCCTGAGCCTCGGCCTGGTGAACCGGCTCTGCAAGGAGGGCGAGACGCTGAACGACGCCAAGGTGCTGGCCCGCCAGCTCGCCAAGCGGGCGCCGCTGGCCACCGCGGCCATCATCAAGGCCGTGGACGAGGGGCTGGAGGCGCCGATGGCCCGCTCGATCGACGTCGAGATCGACGCCTTCCTGCCGACGCTGCGCAGCGAGGACGCCGCCGAGGGCATCCAGGCGTTCTTCGGCAAGCGCGAGCCCGAGTTCAAGGGACGCTGAGGCGTCTCCAATGGACCTGGGGATCGCCGGTCGGGTCGCCCTGGTCACGGGCGGCGCGCGCAGCCTCGGCAGGGCCGACGCCACCGTGCTGGCCGGCGAGGGCTGCAAGGTCGCGATCGTCGACCTCAACGCCGAGGGGGCGACCGAGGCCGCCGGCGAGCTGGCGGCCGGCGGCGCCACCGCCCGCGGCTACGCCTGTGACATCCGCGACACCGGCCAGGTGCAGGACGTGGTGGGCCGCATCGAGCGCGAGCTGGGCCCCGTCGACATCTGTGTGAACAACGCGGGCATGATCTACACCGTCGGCCAGCTCAAGGACATGCGCGACGAGGACTGGGAGTTCAACCTCGGCGTCAACCTCACCGGGACCATGAAGGTCACCCGGGCCGTGTTCTCCGGCATGCGGGAGCGACGCTGGGGCCGCATCGTGTGCATGGCCTCCATCGCCGGGCTCATGGGCGGCTTCGGGCAGACCGCGTACTCGACCAGCAAGATCGGCGTGATCGGCTTCGCCAAGTCGGTCGCGCTCGAGGGCGCGCGCCACAACGTGACCTGCAACGCCGTGGCGCCGGGGATCATCGCGCCCAACGCGAGCCTGAGCCCGCTGTACGAGCGTATGGTGAAGCGGGTGGCGATGCAGCAGGAGGGACAGCCGGAGGACGTGGCGTGGGCCACTGCGTTCCTGTGCTCGGAGCGCGCCCGCTACGTGACCGGCGCCGTGCTGCCGGTGACCGGCGGCATGGACCTGTTCACGTTCTAACGCACAAAGGAGGCCTCGATGCCCACTGTGAAGGAATCCTTCGACGCGATGTCGAGCCGGTTCCGCGCCGACAAGGCGACCGGCACCAGCGCCGTGATCCAGTACGACGTGAGCGGAGACGGGGGCGGGACGTGGAACGCGGTCATCAAGGACGGCGCCTGCACGGTGACCCCGGGCGCGGCCGCGACGCCCAACCTCACGCTGCAGATCGCGGCCCAGGACTGGCTGGACATGCTCTCCGGCAAGCAGTCTGGCCAGATGCTGTTCATGTCGGGCAAGCTCAAGGTCAAGGGAGACATGGGCCTGGCGATGAAGCTCGGCTCGATGTTCTCCATGTGAGCCCTCGGACGGCGTGCCGCGGTGCGCGAAACCATTTGACGCACCGCGGCGACGCCGTGCGATACTGAGCGCCCCGGTCGCCACGCGCGCGGTCGCGGCCGGGGAGGAGTCATCGCGATGGGTCAGGAGCGGTTCGCCGACGTGGTCGAGCGGTTCACCCATGGGTTCGCGGGCGCCGTCACCGCGGCGTCGCCGGAAACGGTCACGCAGTGGCAGGAGGAGATCGACCGCAACGTCCGCCGCCTGACGAACCTGGGGCGGCTGGCCACCGCGGCCGAGCCGCGCACCGGCCAGACCCCGCGCCAGGAGGTGTACAAGCGCAACAAGTCGCGCCTGTACCGGTACGAGTCCAGCCGCCGCCATCGCACGCCCGTGCTGTTCGTGCCCAACCTCGGGATCAGCCGTCCCTACATCTTCGACCTGCTGCCCGGCGGCTCGTTCATCGAGCACATGACCCGCGAGGGCTTCGACTTCTACCTGCTCGACTGGGGCGTCTTCGGACCCGAGGACAACGACCTCACGTTCGAGGACTGCGTGGTGAAGATCCTGCCGCGCATGGCCCGCAAGGTGCTCGAGACCTCCGGCGCCTCCGAGCTGACGGTGCTCGGCTACTGCATGGGCGCGCCCCTGTCCGCCTCGTTCGTGGCCTCGCATCCCGAGGTCCCCGTGCGGAACTTCGTCAACATGGCGGGGCCCATCGACTTCTCGAAGGTTGGCATGTTCGGACTGTGGCTGGATCGGAAGTACTTCGACGTCGACCGCTTCGTGGACACGCTGGGCAGCATCCCGGCCGACCTCGTCAAGGCCGGCTTCAAGCTCCTCAAGCCGACGATGGACATCTCCACCAACCTGAACCTCTGGTGGAACCTGTGGAACGACAAGTACGTGGAGGGCTTCACGGCGCTGAACAAGTGGGCCAACGAGTACGTCGCATTCCCGGGCGAGTTCTTCCGGCAGTGGGTGCGCGACTTCTATCAGGGCAACAAGCTGGTGCGCGGTGAGCTGGTCTTCGGCGGCCGGCCGGTCCGCCTGGGCGACATCCGGTGCCCGGTCTTCGTGGTCGGAGCCAAGGAGGACTACATCGCCCCGCCGGCCTGCGTGCGCGCGCTCATCGACGCCGTGAGCAGCCGCGAGAAGGACTACGTCGAGCTGCCGGGCGGCCACATCTCGCTGATCGCCGGGCGCGGTGCGGCCGTGCACTGCTGGCCGAAGGTCTCGAGCTGGCTGGCGCCGCGGTCCTGAGAGGAGCTTCCCATGGTCGACACGACGACGCAGTTCTTGGACATGTGGCGCAAGCAGCTCGAGGAGTCCACGCAGGCGTGGACGCGCATGGTGAGCCAGGCCACGCCGGCGGCGCCCCCGCCGGATCCGATGGCGTTCTGGCGCCCCGTCCTCAACCAGGGGCTCGAGCAGTGGGCGCGGATGTTCGCGCAGACGCCGGTCAGCCCCGATCTCATGGGGCAGTGGAAGCAGTTCCTCGATCAGTGGATCGAGGCCTGGTCCCGCGTGCTGGGGCAGGCGATGGGCACCGAGGCCTTCGCCCAGCAGATGGGCCGCTCGCTGGAGGGCTGGCTGGCGGCCCAGGCCCCGCTGAAGAAGGCCGGCGAGCAGGCGCTGGAGCAGACGCTGCAGGGCCTCAACGTCGCGTCGCGCTCCCAGTTGACGTCCGTGGCCAAGCAGATCGTCGAGCTGGAAGAGCGGCTGGAGCGCATGGAGGACGGCATTCAGGCCATCCTGAGGCGGCTCGAATCGCGGGAGCGCCCATGATCGGTCGGACGATCGAGGAGGTGACGCCGGGAGACCGCGCGGAGATCAGCCGCGTCGTCCAGCCCGAGGATATCGCCGGCTTCGTGGAGGCGGTGGGCGACTACAATCCGGTGCACCGCGACCCGGCCTACGCGGCCGGCACCCCCTTCAAGGCCCCCATCGCGCCCGGCATCTACACGGCCGGGCTGATCTCGGCCGTCATCGGCACCCGGCTGCCGGGTCCCGGCGCGATCTATCTCTCGCAGTCACTCAAGTTCGTCAAGCCGGTCAAGGCCGGCGACACGATCACCGCCCGCGTCGAGGTCGTCGAGGTGCTCCGCGAGCGCAACCGGATCCGGCTGCAGACCGTGTGCGTGAACCAGGTGGGGGACGAGGTGCTGTCGGGCGAGGCGTGGATCATGCCCTCGCGCGCGCGCGTGGTCTACGAGGGCCGGCCCGCGACGGCCGCCACCCTGGCCGCGCTGGCGCTGTCCCCGTGGGCGTGGGCCGCCCAGGCCATGACCCTGTGGGGGATGATGTCGCTCTCGCTCCTCGCCCGCACCGGCCCGCTCCGTCGCTAGAATCCCGAGTCAGAGATTCATCGACGGAACTGGGCGCGTTCCCGGCTCGCGGCGTGGGCGGCGGGGCGACAGGGTCCCCTGAGGTTCCGTTGGCTTCGATCGTGTAGCGCCACAACGTAGGACCAGGCTCCGACCAACCCTTCGCGCACCGGGTCGTCTCACGCGGAACCGAAGGGGACCCTGTCGCCCCGCCGCCCACGCCGCGAGCCGTCGCCCGACGCCAGCCGGCGCCGCCGGCTAGGCGGGGGGGTCGGGGACGCCGTAGATGCGGACGGCCTGGGCCTTGCCCTTGACGTACTCCTCGCCCAGCAGGACGCACTCGAACTGATCCTTCACCTGCTCGTAGATCCGGTCGTTGATCAGGATCTTGTGGGGATGGTGCTTGGTGAGCCCCTCCAGCCGGGAGGCGAGGTTCACGCTGTCGCCGATCACCGTGTACTCCATGCGCTGCTCCGAGCCGATGTTGCCGGAGATCGACTCGCCGTGGCTGATGCCGATGCCGATGTCGATCTCCACCCCGCCGGCGGCGCGCTGGCGCTCGTTGAAGGCCCGCAGGCTGCGGCGCATGCCGATGGCCGAGCGCACCGCCCGCACCGGGTCGTCGGGCCGGCTGATGGGCGCGCCGAAGACGGCCATGATGCCGTCGCCCATGAACTTGTCGAGCGTGCCCTGCTCGGCGAAGATCTCGTGCACCATCGCGGCGAAGTAGTCGTTGAGGAACTCCACGATCTTCTCCGGCTCCAGCCGCTCGCTGATCGCGGTGAAGTTGCGGATGTCGGAGAACAGGATCGACACCGGCTGCCGGGTGCCGCCCAGCCGCATCCGGCCCTTCTGCTTCATGACCTCTTCGGCGATCTCCCGCGTCACGTAGCGGCACAGGGTGGACATCAGCCGCTGCTCCTGGGTGATGTCCTCGGCCACCACCACGACGCCGAGCGGCTGGTGCTTGCTGTCGCGCAGCGGCACCACGCTCACGTTGACGTTGACCGATTCCTCCTCGGTCAGCACGTACTTCAGCTCGTACTCGGTGTGGGCCTCGCCGGCCCGCGCGCACGCGTCCAGGCGCAGCACGAAGGTCTCGTTGTGCTTGGCGTCGAGCAGGTCCCGCACGGCGTCGCCGGCGTCGGCCGGCTCGGCGACGCCGAAGATCCGGCGCAGGGCCGGGTTGAGGCTGGTCACCACGCCCTCGCGGTCGAGGGTCATCACGCCGGTGGCCATGCAGGAGAGGATGCTCTCGTTGTAGTTCTTCATCGTCACGACCGACTCGAACAGGCGGGCGTTGTCGAGCGCGATGAAGGCCTGCGCCGACAGCGCGGCCAGCAGCTCCTCGTCGTCGCGCGTGAACGGGCCGCCGGCCTTGTTCAGCACCTGGGCCACGCCGACCACCGCGCCCTGGCCATCGCGGATGGGCGCGCAGAGGATGGTCCGGGTGCGGTAGCCGGTGCGGCGATCGACCTCCTGGTTGAAGCGCGGGTCGGCGTAGGCGTCGGGGATGTTGATCGTCTCGCCGGTGACGGCGACGGTGCCGGCGATGCCGCGCCCCATCGGCACCCGGATCTCGACCAGGTCGCTGCCCTGGGCGACCTTGGACCAGATCTCGCGCGTCTTGGCGTCGACCAGAAACAGCGTCGAACGGTCGGCCTGCAGCACCGTCGAGGTCCGCTCCATGATCTTGCGCAGCAGGGCGTCGATCTCCAGCTCGGAGGAGAACGACTTCATGACGTCGAGCAGCAGCTCCGAGGTCCGGCGACGCTCCTCGATCAGCGCCATCTGCTGGGCGTTGCGCAGCGCGATCGCCACCTGGCCGACGAAGGCGTCGAGCAGGCGCTCATCGTCGTCGTCGAAGGCGGCGCCGTCGAGCCGGTTGAGGAGCTGGAGCACGGCCACGATGCGGCCGGCCACGTCGCGGACCGGCGCGCACAGGATGGCCCGGGTGCGATAGCCGGTGCGGCGGTCGACGTCCTGGTTGAAGCGCGGGTCGGCGTAGGCGTCGGCGATGTTCACGCGCTCGCCGGTGGCCGCGACGCGACCGGCGATGCCCTGGCCGATCGGCACCCGGATCTCGCGCACCTCGAGTCCCTGGGCGATCTTCGACCACAGCTCGCCCCGTTCCTCGTCGGCGACGAACAGCGACGAGCGGTCGGCGTTCAGCAGCCGCGAGGCCTTGTCCATGATGATCTGCAGCAGGCGGGTGAGGTCGAGCTCGCGGCTGAGGGCCTGGATGGCGTCGAGGAGCTCGGCGACCTTGCGCGGATCGGTATGGGACAGCAGGGCCGCCGTGGGGGCGGGCCGGTCGGTGTCGGTGACAGCGTCGGCGACGGTCCAGCCGTCGGCGACGAGGCGGGCCTCGGCCGCCGTCGGCTGGCGCCGGTCGCTCCGCCGCCGCTCGGCGCCACTGCGGTCGGTGCCGCGGCGCCGCTGGGCGACCCGGCGATCGGCGACGACCTTGATCCCCTCGACGGCGGCGAATTCGCGGCGTAGTCGCGCGAGCAGCTCGGGAGCGTCGCGCGAGACCACCAACAAGACGTGGGCCATCGACCCCCCCTGCGAAGTGCGCTGCCCGGCCAGTATACGAAAAACGCCGGGCGGGGCGGGCGCCAACGCGCTACATCAACAGGCCGCCGTTGATCGAGAGCTCGGCCCCGGTGATGTAGTCGCCGTCCGAGGAGACGATGTAGACGACGGCGCGGGCGACCTCCTCGGCGGTGCCGAAACGATGCAGCGGGATCTGGGCGAGCAACCGGTCCTTCACCTTGTCCGGGATGTTGGCGACCATCTCGGTCTCGATGAAGCCGGGCGCCACCGCGTTGACCGTCACCCCCTTGCCGGCCAGCTCCTTGGCCAGCGACTTCGTGAACGCGGCCACGCCGGCCTTGGACGCGGCGTAGTTGGCCTGGCCGAAGTTGCCGATCTGCCCGATGACCGAGGTCATGTTCACCACGCGCCCGTAGCCCTGCGTCAGCATCTGGTCGACGAAGACCTTGGTGCAGTTGAAGACGCCATCGAGGTTGGTCCCGAGGACCTTGCGCCAGGAGGCGTGGTCCATCTTGGTGAACGTCTTGTCGGAGTTGATCCCGGCGTTGTTGACGAGGATGTCGAGGTGGCCGAACTCGCGCAACACGTCCTGGGCCATGCGGAACGTGTCGGGGTAGTCGCTGACGTCGGCCTGGGCGAGCACGGCCCGGCGGCCCATCTTCTTGATGTGCTCGGCCACGTCGCGCGCGGCCATCTCGCTGGAGACGTAGTTGACCGCCACGTCGGCGCCCTCGTCGGCGAGCGCGATGGCCACGGCGCGACCGATACCCCGCGAGCCGCCGGTGACGAGAGCCGTCCGTCCCTTCAACTTCATGCGCACCGTCCTCCTGCGCCCGCTGTGGAGGGCGTCAGTCTAGCATGGGGCATTCTTGTGAGGCCTGACGCGCGGTGTTAGACTCGCCGCACGATGGCGTACGTCATCAAGCGGTACTCGAATCGGAAGCTCTACGACACGCAAGAGAGTCGCTACGTCACCCTCGAGGAGATCGAGGAGATGATCCGGGCGGGCCGCGAGATCTCGGTGGTCGACGCCGCGTCGGGTGAGGATCTGACCTCGGTCACGCTCACGCAGATCATCCTCGAGAACGAGCGCACCCGGCGGGCCACCCTGCCGTCGGCGTTCCTGCATCAGCTCATCAAGCACGGCGAGAGCTGGCAGGACTTCGTGCAGAAGTCGATGCGCTCGAGCCTGGAGGGCATGGTCACGAGCCAGCGCGACATGGAGCGGATCTTCCGCGACTGGTCGGTGCGGGCCGGGTGGGGATCGATCGGCGTGGTGTCGCCGGTCGCCGAGGTCAAGCGCGATGGCACCGCCGAGGATCCGGACAAGCTGCGCGAGGAGGTGACGGCCCTGCGCGACCGGCTGCGCTCACTCGAGGAGCGGCTCCAGAAGCGCAAGGCCGAGTCCAAGTAGCTCTCGGCGCCGCTCAGGCGGCGTGCACGTCCTTCAGCTTCGTCATCGCGTCCGAGAGCGTCGCCTGGATGTCCTTGCCCGCCTGCTCGGCCGTGCTCTGCAGCCGCTCGGCGGTCCGGGTCACCGCTTGGGCGTTGCCCTCCAGGATGCGGAACCACTGCTGCGTGTGCTCGACGCCGTCGGTCAGCGCGCGCTGGTACCACGCGAGCGGATCCCGCGGCGCCTCGTGCCACGTTGCCTGCCAGCGCAGCGCGCTCGCCTGAGCGTCGCGCAGGGTCTCGATGCCGGTCTGCTGCAGCTCGCCGAAGAGCCGGACGCCTTCCTTGGCGGTGGCGGCCGAGAGCTCGGCGAGATCGCGCAGGACGCGCTGGTTGGCATCGGCCCAGAGCGTCAGCGTTTCCACCGCCTTCGCCGAGCCCTGCGTGAACATCTCCTGAGCCTGCTTGACGTCGTTCATGACTGCTCCCTTCGTGGTTCGCCCGTGTGTGTACCCGTGACCCGCGTCGAACTGTAACGCGGCGCGTTAACAGGGGCAAGCGATTTATCGCGTCGCGTCAAAAGGGGAGTGATAGTGTCACGAAACCCCCTGAGTTTGCAGGCTTTAGCGGCACCGGACGACGTCTACCGGGAGGAACGTGTATGGCGGACGACACACTCGCCAAGTTGTTCTGGAGCCGGGTCGAGCGCAGCGGCGATCGGCCCGCCCAGCAGTTCAAGCAGGGCGGAGCCTGGCAGACGCGCACGTGGCGCGAGGTTGGCGAGGTCGCACGCGAGATCGCCCTGGGCCTGATCGCCCTCGGGCGCCAGAAGGGTGAGACCGTCGCGCTGCTCTCGGCCAGCCGCTCCGAGTGGGTACAGGCCGACTTCGCCATCTTCAGCGCCGGATGCATCACCGTCCCGGTCTATCCGAGCTACCCGCCCGACCTCGTCGCCTACGTCATCAAGGACTCCGGCGCGCGGACAGTGTTCGTGGAGGACGCCGGCCAGCTCGCCAAGGTGCTGGAGGCGCGCGACCGGATCCCCCAGCTCGAGCAGATCGTGGTCATGAGCGGCTACGATGCGCCACAGCCGCCCAAGTCCGTCATGACCTGGCAGACGCTCCGGCGCCTGGGCCGCGACAACGTCGAGGCGCACAAGTCCACACTGGCCGAGCGGGTGGCGACCACCGGGCCCCAGGACGTCGCGTCGATCGTCTACACCTCGGGCACCACCGGACCGCCCAAGGGCGTGGTGCAGACACACGGCAACCACGTGGCCGCGCTGGCCGCGTCCAGGGAGGCGATGCCGGTCGAGGAAGGCTGGGTGCACCTGCTGTTCCTGCCGCTCGCGCACTCCTTCGCCCGGCTCGAGTCGTTCCTCGGCGTCGCCCACGGGCTCACGACCGCGTTCGCCGAGAACATGGACAAGATCCGCGACAACCTCGTGGAGGTGCGCCCGCACTTCATCTGCAGCGTGCCGCGGGTGTTCGAGAAGGTGTACGCGGGCGTGCTGTCGGCGGCCCAGGCCGGCTCGCCGATCAAGCGCACGATCTTCCAGTGGGCGGTGGCGGTCGGCCGCGACGTCAGCCGCCACCAGCAGCGCGGCCAGCCGGTGCCGACCGGGCTGGAGATCAAGCGCCGCGTCGCGCACGCCCTCGTGTTCTCCAAGCTGCACGCGCGGCTGGGCGGGCGACTGCAGTGGGCGATCTCGGGCGGGGCGCCCCTCTCCCGCGACATCGCCGAGTTCTTCCACGCCGCCGGCGTGCTCCTCCTGGAGGGCTACGGTCTCACCGAGACGTGCCCGGCCCTGACCTTCAACCGGCCGACGCGGTTCAAGTTCGGCTCGGTCGGTCAGGCGCTGCCGGGCGTGACGCTCAAGATCGCTCCCGACGGCGAGATCCTCGCCCGCGGCGCCAACGTCGCGACACGGGGCTACTACAAGCAGCCGGAGGCGACGCGCGAGGTCTTCGAGCCGGAGGGTTGGTTCCACACCGGCGACATCGGCCGGATCGACGAGGACGGGTTCCTGTTCATCACCGACCGGAAGAAGGACCTCATCGTGACCGCGGGCGGCATGAACATCGCGCCGCAGAACATCGAGAACCTGCTCAAGGCGGATCCCTTCATCAGCCAGGTGATGGTCCACGGCGACCGCCGCCCGTACCCGGTCGCGCTGATCACGCTGAACCCCGACGAGCTGGCGAAGTTCGCGCGCGAGCAGGGCGTGCTGACGACCGACGCGGCCGCGCTGGTGCGGCATCCCAAGATCGTCGAGCGCGTCTCCCGCACGGTCGAGGAGAAGAACACGAATCTGCAGTCGTACGCCAAGATCAAGAAGTTCGCGATCCTGCCCGTCGACTTCACGCCGGAGGGTGGGGAGCTGACGCCGACGCTGAAGGTCAAGCGCAAGGTCGTCTCCGACAAGTACAAGAAGGAG
>JBGQLG010000102.1:0-19142 GCA_041499965.1 Methylomirabilia bacterium | reverse complement strand
GGTAGATCGCCATCGTGCGGCCGCGATTGGCCGAGGTCGTGATGTCGGCCAGGACGACCTGGCCGCCGATGAGCACCAGCGAGGCCCCGGCGCCCGCCACGAAGCGGCCGGCGATGAACAGGGCGAAGGTGGGCGCGTACGCGCAGAGCAGGTTGCCGGCCGCGCTCACCAGGCCGCCCAGCGCCAGCACCGAGCGGCGCCCGCCGGCGTCGGCCAGCCGCCCGGCGGGGACGGCGAGCAGGAAGCGCGCGAGGCCGTAGACGGCGATGGAGGCGCCGATCGCCGACTGGCCGACGCCGAACGAGCTGGCGTAGAGCGCCAGCACCGCGACGACCGCACCGAAGCCGAGCTGATTGACGGCGACGAGGACGCAGAGCCAGACGAGGATCCGCGTCCGGGCGGGCGCGGTCGGGCTCAGCGGATGTCGTCGCCGAGGCGGTAGTCGGCGGTCAGCTCGTCGAGGCGGCTCTTCAGGCCGGGATCGAGCGTCTTGCCGACCGCGGCGACGGCGTCGTCGAGCTGGCCGGGCCGGCTGGCCCCGACGATCGGCGAGGTGATCGTGGGATGCGCGAGCACCCAGGCCAGCGCGAGCTGGACCATCGACATCCCCGCCTCGGCGGCCAGCGCGCGCACCGCCTCGACCGTCGCGAACTCCTGCTCGCGCCAGTAGCGCTCCTGGTAGCGCCTGGCGGCGGTGCCGAGCGTGAAGCGCGTGCCGGCGGTGGGCCCCGTGTCGCGGCGGTGCTTGCCGGAGAGGAAGCCGCCGGCCAGGGGATTGTAGGGAATGACCGCCAGCCCCTCCGCCTCGCACAGCGGCAGCAGCTCGCGCTCGATCTGGCGGAAGAGCAGGTTGTAGCGCGGCTGGACGGTGTCGAACCGCGCGAGGCCGAGCACGTCGCTGCGGCCGAGCGCGCGCGCCGTCTGCCAGGCCGGATAGTTCGAGCAGCCGACGTAGCGGGCCTTGCCGGCGCGCACGACGTCGTCGAAGGCGCGCAGCGTCTCGTCGATCGGCGTCTCGGCGTCCGGGTGATGCGCCTGGTAGAGATCGACGTAGTCGGTCTGCAGCCGCCTCAGCGAGGCGTCGATCGCGTCGAGCACGTGCTTGCGCGAGAGGCCGCGGTCCCACGAGCGCGAGCCGGTGGCGCCCGAGCACTTGGTGGCCACGATGAACTCGTGACGGCGGCCGCGCAGCCAGCGCCCGAGGATCTCCTCGGTGCGCCCGACCGTCTCCGGCGTGCCGCCCAGCGGATAGACGTCGGCGGTGTCGAGGAAGGTGATGCCGCCGTCGGCCGCGCGGTCGAGGATGGCGCGCGACGCCGGCTCGTCGCACTGAAGGCCGAAGGTCATCGTGCCCAGGCACAGGCGCGAGACCGGCAGCCCGGTGCGGCCGAGCCGGACGTGGCGCATCGTCTCAGCGCCCCTGGAACTGCGGGCGGCGCTTCTCTCCAAAGGCCTTGACGCCCTCCTGATAGTCCTGGCTGTTGAAGCAGTCGGCGATGAGCCGATCGAGCAGCGCGGTGTCCCGCTGGTCGGGCGGATAGGCGAGCTGCTCCACCGTGGTCTTGGCCGAGCGGATGGTGAGCGGCGCGTTGCGCGAGATCGTCAGCGCGTAGTTGCGCGTGAACGTCTCCAGCTCGGCCTTGGGCACCACCTGGTTGACCAGCCCCATGCGCCAGGCGTCCTGGGCGCTGAAGTCGGTGCGAGCGGTGAAGAAGATCTCCTTGGTGTAGGCGGGGCCGACCAGCCGCATCAGCTTCTCCATGCCGTGGTAGTGGTAGCCGAGGCCGAGGCGGGCGGCCGGCACGCCGAAGCGCGCGTCGTCGGAGCAGATGCGCAGGTCGCAGCCGATGGCGATGCTGAGCCCGCCGCCGATGCAGAAGCCGTGGATCATGGCCAGCAGCGGCTTCTGCAGGTGGGTCAGCGAGTCCTGGCCGCGGGCGGAGATCTGCCGGTACTGCTCCTCGTCGGCCATGTTGCGGCGGCGATCCTTGAACTGCGAGATGTCGGCGCCCGAGACGAAGGCCTGCTCGCCGGCGCCGCGCAGGACGACGACCCGGATGGCGTCGTCGGTGGCCAGGTCCTCGACGTACTTCGGCATCAGCTCCCACATCTCCTGGCTGACCGCGTTGCGCTTCTCCGGCTGGTTGAAGACGATCCAGCCGATCGGCCCGTCCTTCTCCATCAGCAGCTTCGGCGTATCAGTCATGAGCGGCTCTCTCCTTTGGTGGCCCGCCTGGGGGGACCGCTCCGGTGTATCTCGTCGGAGCGCCCAGCGCAAGTCGTGGTACCGTTCGGGCAATTTCGGACTGGGAGGACCAGGCCATGGCATTGGGATTCGCACTGTTCGCGGCCACCGCCGGTGACGTCATCCGCGCCGCTGCGCGGGAGGCCGAGGCGCTCGGCTACACCTCGTTCTGGGTCAACCACCCGGGATCGACCGACGGCCTGGCCGTCCTGGCGCTGGCCGCCGGCGAGACCCGGCGCGTCGAGCTGGGCGTCGGCGTGATCCCGCTGCACACGCGGGGGCCGGCGGCGATCGTGCAGGGCGTGCGGGAGCAGAAGCTCCCGCTGCCGCGGCTGCTGCTGGGCGTGGGCAGCCCCAATCCGAAATCGCTCGAGCGGGTGCGGGACGGCGTGGCCGCGCTGCGCGCGGATCTCTCGACGCGGATCATCGTGGCGGCGCTCGGGCCGAAGATGTGCCGCCTGGCCGGCGAGGTCGCCGACGGCGTGCTGCTGAACTGGGTGACGCCGGAGTACGCGCGCAAGTCGGCCGACATCGTCCGCGAGGGCGCCGCCGCCGCCAAGCGCAAGGCGCCGACGATCTACGCCTACGTCCGGTTCGCGCTCGGCGCCGCCGGGCGGGCCCGCACCGCGGAGGAGGCCGATCGCTACGCGGGCATCCCCGCCTACGGCGCCAACTTCACGCGGATGGGCGTGAAGCCGATCGAGACGGCCATCGCCGTCGATACGCCGGCCGAGGTCGGCCCGGCGCTGGCCCGCTGGCGCGGCGCGGTCGACGAGGTGGTGCTGCGCGCGGTCACCGCGCACGACACGGCCGACGAGACGCTGGCGCTGGTGCGCGCGGCCAAGCCGGCCTGAGGCCGACGGCGGCATCCGGCGGCGTATGAAATCCGTGGCGTTGCGTTCACGTCGTCGCGACGGTTAGTCTCGGCCATGGGCACATTCAAGGTGCGGATGGAGATCGGCGGCGCGACGGGCGACGCCTGGGAGACCCTCGAGGCGCTCGTGGACACGGGGGCGACCTACACGATGCTCCCGGCGCCGCTGCTGAGGCGCCTGGGCGTGAACCCATACACGCGGGACGTCTTCACGCTCGCCGACGGCAGACAGGTTGCGCACGACATCGGGCACGGTTGGATTCGAGTCGACGGACGGACGGTGATCACGCTCGTCGTGTTTGGCGAGGCGGCCGCCGAGCCGCTCCTGGGAGCCTATGCGCTCGAAGGTCTCCGGCTCGCCCCCGATCCAGTCGGCCGACGCCTCGTCCCCGTGCCAGGCCTGCTCATGGCCGCCGCCGGCTATTCTATGAGTCGCGGCGTGTAGTCTCGGCCATGGGCACGTTCAAGGTGCGGATGGAGATCGGCGACCCGGCGGGCGAGCGGTGGGAAACCGTCGAGGCACTCGTCGATACCGGGGCGACGTACACGATGATCCCGGCGCCCCTCCTCGCACGGCTCGGTGTGGCGGCGCACACGCGCGACGTCTTCACGCTGGCTGACGGCAGCCACGCCGAATACGACATCGGCAGGAGCTGGGTGCAGGTGAATGGGCGGGCGGAGCAGATGCTCGTCGTATTCGGCGAGGCGACCTCCGAGCCCTTGCTTGGCGCCTACGCCCTCGAAGGCCTCAGGCTGGCGCCCGATCCGATCGGCCGGCACCTCGTCCCGGTGCCCGGCCTGCTCATGGCCGCCGCCGGCTAGCGCCCCGAGTCAGAGATTCGCTCGCGCCCGGTAGCGCGCGGCGACGGCTCGTGGCGTGGGCGGCGGGGCGACAGGGTCTCCTGAGGTTCCGTTGGCTTCGATCGTGTAGCGCCACACGTAGGACCAGGCTCCGACCATCGCTTCGCGCACCCGGGTCGTCTCACGCGGAACCGCAGGGGACCCTGTCGCCCCGCCGCCCACGCCACGAGCCGTCGCCGCGCGCTACCGTCCGAGCAGGAACTTCCGCGCTTCCTCGTTCTGCGGCGCCATCTCGAGAACCTTCCGGAACGCGCTCAGCGCCTCGAAGTTGTCGCCGGTCCCCACGTAGGCCTTGCCCAGGTTGACGTACGCGGCGACGTCGGCCGGCTCCACCCGCACGTACTCTCGCAGCAGCGTGACAGCCCCGCGCGCCTCGCCGAGGTTGAGGGCCTGACGGCCGCCGTCGAGTAGCGTGCTCGCGAACTCCTTGCGCGCGGCCGGATCGCCAGCACGGCCCAGACCGTCGACCAGGACGCGGCCGGCATCGCTCCAGTTCCGGCTGCCCAGATAGGCGCGGCCGGCGTTCAGGTAGCCCGACGCGTCAGCGGGACGCAGCTTGACGTACTCGACGAAGTGGCTCACGGCGTCGGTGAACGCCCCGCGCTGCAGCGCGTCGCGGCCGGCGCCGAAGAGCGACTCGCCCAGCGTGGTCAGCACCGTGCCGTCGGCGGGCGCCAGCTCGCGCGCCTTGCGGATGTTGGCGAGCGCGGATGACCAGTCCAGCTTGCCGATGTAGGCCTGGGCGCCGTAGAGGTAGGCCTTCCATTGCGCTGGATCGCGACGGATGATCTCGGCCAGCTTGGTCAGCGCCTCGTCGAACTTCTTCGCATCGAGCAGCGCCTTGGCCTGCTCGAGCAGCGCCTCGATGCTCTCCATCAGGCTCACGGTCGCGCAGCCGGCACCGAGCACGACCACGACGAGCAACAGGATCGCGAGCAACGGCTTCCGTCTCACACGGGCTCCGCCAGGTAGTGCTGCGGGTCGCGTTCGAACGTCTCCTTGCAGCCCGAGCAGCAGAAGTAGGCGATCCGCCCGCCGGCCTCGGAGCGATACCGCGCGGTGGCGATCTCCACGGTCATGCCGCAGATGGGATCGAGGGCCTCGGTCGCCGCCGCCGGCGCCGCGGCGGGCCCGGTCTCGGCGCCCTTGTCGCCGCGGTGGTGCTGGACGATCTCGGCCAGGATGCTGATGGCGATCTCGGCGGGCGTGACGGCGCCGAGGTCGAGGCCGGCCGGCGCCTTGAAACGGCCAAGCCGCTCGGACGGCACGCCGCGCTGGCGCAGGCGCTCCACGATGGTCGCCGCCCGCCGGCGGCTGGCGACGAGGCTCACGTAGCCCGCGTCGGTTTGCAGGACACGCTCCAGGGCGTCTTCGTCCGAGTCCGCGTGGGTGGCGATCACCACGGAGGCCCGCCGTCCGAGCGCCGAGGCGTCGAGGCCGGCCGAGGCGTCGGCCACGGCCACGACCGCGTAGCCGGCCGCGCGGCCGAGCGTGGCGAGCGTCTCGACGACGGGCCCGTGCCCCACGAGGACGAGCGACGGAGTCGGCAGGTAGGGCTCCACGTAGATCTCCAGCGTGCCGCCGCTGTGGCACGTCATCGCGTAGTCCAGGATGCCCTCGGCACGGCCGGGGTCGCGCCCGCCCTCGCCGTAGAGGCCGACGAGCCGCGCGCGTCCGTCGCGCAGCGCGCTGAGGGCCTCGCGCAGCACGACCGGCTCGGCGCAGGCGCCGCCCACCCAGCCCTCGACGGTGCCGTCGGCGTGAATGAGCGCCTTGGCGCCGGGCTTGGCCGAGGTCGGAGCCTCGCAGCGCACGACCGTGGCCAGCACGAACGGCTCGCCCCGGCGCTGCAGCTCGGCGGCGCGCTCCAGCAGGGGGTCAGCCACTCAGGCCCTCACCCGGTGACACCGTGCTCGCGCAGCAGCTTCCAGACCTTGGCCGGGGTGATCGGGATGTCGATGTGGCGCACGCCGAGGTGCCAGAGCGCGTCGACCACCGCGTTGGCGATGGCCGCCGGCGCGCCGACCGTCGCCGATTCGCCGACGCCCTTGGCGCCGAGCGGATGGTGCGGCGAGGGCGTGATCGTGTGACCGGTCTCCCACTTGGGCGTCTCGACCGCGGTGGGCACCAGGTAGTCGATGAAGCTGCCGCCCTGCACGTTGCCGTGCTCGTCGTAGGAGATCTCCTCGAAGAGCGCCGGCGCCAGGCCCATCGTGAGGCCGCCGTGGACCTGGCCCTGCACGATCATGGGATTGATGATGTTGCCGCAGTCGTCGATGGCGACGAAGCGCCGCACCTTCACCTCGCCGGTGCCGCTGTCCAGGTCCACCACGCAGATGTAGCTGCCGAAGGGAAAGGTGAGGTTCGGCGGATCGTAGTAGCTGACCGCCTCCAGCCCTGCTTCCATGCCCGGCGGATGGTTCGTGTAGGCGGCGAAGGCGATGTCCTGGATCGTCTTGGACTTGCCGGGCGCGCCCTTGACCGAGAACTTGCCGGGCTCCCACTCCAGGTCGTCCTCGGCCACCTCCAGCAGGTGCGCGGCGATCTTGCGCGCTTTGTCGCGGATCTTGCGCGCCGCCATGGCGGCGGCGGCGCCGGCCACCGGCGTGGAGCGGCTGGCGTAGGTGCCGAGGCCGTAGGGCGCGGTGTCGGTGTCACCCTCCTCGACCTGGATGTCCTTGGCCGGGATGCCGAGCTCCTCGGCCAGGATCTGGGCGTAGGTCGTCTCGTGGCCCTGGCCCTGCGACTTCGTCCCGAATCGCGCGATGGCCTTGCCGGTCGGGTGGATGCGCATCTCGCAGGAGTCGAACATCTTGAGCCCGAGGATGTCGAAGTGCTTGGACGGCCCGGCCCCGACGATCTCGGTGAAGCTCGAGATGCCGATGCCCATCAGCTCGCCCCGCTTGCGCTTCTCCACCTGCTCGCGCCGCAGGTCGGCGTAGCCGATCGTGTCCATGGCCTTCTGGAGGGCGCCCGCGTAATTGCCGCTGTCGTACTCCCAGCCGAGCGCCGACTTGTAGGGGAACTGCTCCGGCTTGATGAAGTTCTTCATCCGGAACGCGGCCGGATCCATGTTGAGCTGATGCGCCATCAGGTCGGTCATGCGCTCGATGGTGTGCACGGCCTCGGTCACGCGGAACGAGCAGCGGTAGGCGATGCCGCCCGGCGGCTTGTTCGTGTAGACGCCGTCGACCTCGACGTGGGCGGCCTTCAGATCGTAGGAGCCGGTGCACACGTGGAAGAGGCCCGCCGGGAACTTCGACGGGTTGGCGGCGGCATCCGCGTAGCCGTGGTCGGCCAGCGTCTTGATGCGCAGCGCCGTCAGCGTGCCGTCCTTCTTGGCGGCCAGCTCGGCGGTGATGTGGTAGTCGCGCGCGAACGAGTCGGCCTGGAGGTTCTCCATCCGGTCCTCGATCCACTTCACCGGCTTGCCGGTGAGGACCGAGGCGGCGACGGCGATGACGTAGCCCGGATAGACCGGGACCTTGCCGCCGAAGCCGCCGCCGATGTCGGGCGAGATGATGCGGATCTTGTGCTCGGCCAGGCCGACGTGGCCGGCCACCAGCGCGAAGACGGTGCGGATCGCGTGCGGCGCCTGGGTGGTCATCCAGACCGTGAGCTTGTCCATCACCTTGTCGAAGTGGGCGATGCAGCCGCACGTCTCGATGGACGCGACGTGGATGCGCGGGATGTAGATGTCCTGCTTGACGGTGACGTCGGCCTCGGCGATGGCGCGGTCGGTCGCGGCCCGATCGCCCCACTCCCAGTGCCAGATGTGGTTGTCCTTCTTGTCCTTCTTATCGGTGCGCAGGACCGGCGCGCCGGGCAGCAGGGCCTTGTGCGGATCGATGACCACCGGCAGCGGGTCGTACTCGACCTCCACCACGGCGGCGCCGTCGGCGGCGGCGTAGCGGCTGGTGGCCAGCACGGCGGCGACCTCCTGGGCCTGGTACATGACCTTCTCGACCGGCAGCACCATCTGGGTGTCCGACATCAGCGTCGGCATCCAGTGCAGGTTGTATTTGGCCAGATCCTGGCCGGTGATGACGGCCAGCACGCCCGGGACGGCCAACGCCTTGGTGGAGTCGATCTTCACGATCTTGGCGTGGGCGTGGGGGCTGCGCACGATGTCCAGGTACAGCATGCCGGGCAGCTGGACGTCGTCGACGTACGTGCCTCGACCACGAATGAAGCGCGGATCCTCCTTGCGCTTGATCGAGTGGCCCATGCCTCCGACTTCGAAGGTCGTCCGCGGCTCCATCAGGCGCCTCCCTGCGAGATCGTGGCCGCCGCGTGCTGCACGGCCTTGACGATGTTGACGTAGCCGGTGCAGCGGCAGAGGTTGCCGGAGATCGCCATGCGCACCTCGTCCTCGCTGGGTCGGGGGTTCTTCTGCAGAAAGGCGTAGCCGGTCATGAGCATCCCCGGCGTGCAGTAACCGCACTGCAGGCCGTGCTCGCTCATGAACGACGCCTGCAGGGGGTGCAGCTTGCCGTCCTGCTCCAGGCCCTCGACCGTCATGAGCTGCTTGCCGTTGGCCTGGACGGCGAAGACCGTGCACGACTTCACCGGGCGGCCGTCCATCAGGATGGTGCAGGCGCCGCAGTGGCTGGTGTCGCAGCCGATGTGGGTGCCGGTCAGGCGCAGATCCTCGCGGAGCAGGTGGACCAGGAGCAGGCGAGGCTCGACGTCGGCCTCGTGCTTCTCGCCATTGACGGAGAGCTGGACACGCATCGTTCTACCCCTTCCCCTCGGCGCGCGCCAGCGCGCGGCGCAGCGCGCGGCCGGTCAGCACCCGCACGAGATCGCGCTTGTATTCGACCGAGCCGCGCAGGTCCGCCGAGGGGTCGGAGGCCTCGGCGGCGAGCTTCGCCGCCTGGGCCATCGCCGCGTCGTCCAGCCGCTTGCCCTTCAGCGCGGCCTCGGCCGCGGTGGCCTTGATGGGCGTGAGCCCCACGTTGGTGAGGCCGATCCCGACCTGCTCGCAGGTGCCGGCCGCGGACAGCGTGAGCTGCACCGCGACGGCGGCGGTGGCGAAGTCGCCCACCTTGCGCTCGAGCTTCACGTAGGCCCCGCCGCTGCGCGCGGCCGGCACGGGCACCCGCACCTCGATCAGGATCTCGTCGGGACGCAGCGCGGTGGCGAACGGGCCCGTGAAGAACGCACCGATCGGGATCGTGCGCTCCCCCCGGGGGCTGGTCGCGACGACCTCGGCACCCAGCGCCAGCATGGTGGCCGGATGGTCGTTGGCCGGGTCGCCGTGGGCCAGGTTGCCGCCGACCGTGGCCAGGTTGCGGACGATCGGATCGGCGATCACCTTGGAGGTCTCGTGCAGCAGCGGATAGCGGGTGCGGATCAGCGCCGACTCCTCGAGGTCGGACTCGCGCGTGAGCGCGCCGATGCGGAGGAACCCGTCGGCCTCGCGCAGCCCCGCCAGGCCCGCGATGCCGTTGATGTCGACCACGTGCGGCGGGCTCGCCAGGCGCAGCTTCATCATCGGGATCAGGCTCTGGCCGCCCGACAGCACCTTGGCGTCCTCGCCCAGCCGCGCCAGCAGCGCCGTGGCCTCGCCGAGGGAAGTCGGAGCGTGGTATTCGAATGCGGCCGGGATCATCGTCGGTCCCCTTCCATGTGGTGGTCGGTGGAACGGGCCTGCTGCCGGGAACGATCGCGAACTGTCGAGCGCACCGTACGGGCCGTGGCAGAGCATGTCAAGCGGCAGCGTGCGCTATCATCCGGCGATGAGCCCCGGCGGGCGGCGCATCGTTCCAGCGACCCGGGCCGACGCCTCGGGCGTGATGGACCTGATCGGCCGCGTCTTCGCCGAATACGGTTGGATCTGGGAGCCGGCGACCGAGGTGCCGGACCTGCTGCGCTGGGCGCCGCACTACGAGCCCCCTCGCGGTGCGTTCTTCGTGGTGCGCGAGGGCGACTGCGTCGTCGGCTCCGTCGGCGTCGAGCGGGCGGGTGAGGGCACCGCCGAGCTGCACCGGCTCTACCTGGACCCGCCACTGCGCGGCCGCGGCCTGGGCGAGGCCCTCGTGAACACGATCCTCGACTGGTGCCGCGCCCACGGCATCGCCCGGCTCGTGCTCTGGTCGGATACCCGCTTCACCCACGCCCACCGGCTCTACCTCCGCACGGGCTTCCGCCAGACGGGCGAGCGCGACCTGCCCGAGGACATCAACCAGACGCGCGAGTACCATTTCGAGCGAGGCGTCTGAGTGATGCGGGCGTTCCGATTCGGTGTGAGTGTCCGGACCGTCGGCTCCGCGGCGGAGTGGATCGCCCTGGCCCGCAAGGTGGAGGCGCTGGGCTACTCCACGCTCAATGTTCCCGACCACCTCACGGACCGTTCGGCGCCGATGCCGGTTCTCGCCGCCGCCGCGGCGGCGACGACGCGACTGCGGGTCGGCACCCTGGTCCTGAACAACGACTTCCGCCATCCGATCCTGCTCGCCCGCGAAGCCGCGACGCTGGACTGGCTGAGTGACGGACGGTTCGAGCTGGGCCTGGGCGCCGGCTACATGAAGGCCGAGTACGACGAGGCCGGGCTGCCCTTCGAGCGCGGCGCCGTCCGCGTCGAGCGACTGGCCGAGTCGATCGCCGTCATCACGCGGCTGTGCACGGGCGAGCCGGTCACGTTCGCCGGCCGCCACTACCAGGTGACGGCGCACCGCATCCATCCGCTCCCGGTGCAGCGCCCGCGCCCGCCGATCCTCATCGGCGGCAACGGCCCGCGCCTCCTGACGCTGGCCGCGACCGACGCCGACATCGTCGGCCTCACCGGCATCACCTTCGCCGCCGCCGGCACCCAGCCCGAGCTCTCGGGCTTCCGCGCCGCCGCCGTCGACCAGCGCCTCGCCCTCCTGCGTACCGCCGCCGCGAACCGCTTCGAGGATCTGGAGCTGAACGCCCTGGTCCAGCGCGTGATCGTCACCGACGATCGCCGCGCCGCCGCCGCGGAGCTTGCCCAGCGCTGGACCGCGCTGAGCGTGGACGACATCCTCGACAGCCCCTTCGTCCTCCTCGGCTCAGTCGACGAAATCGCCGCCCAACTCCTCGCCCGCCGCGAACGGTGGGGCATTTCGTACTACGTGGTGTTCGAGTCCGTGATCGACGCCTTCGCGCCCGTCGTGGAGCGGCTCGCGGGATTGAGCTAGCGACTCTCGCGGAATCGGGTGACGCCGGGGGCCGGACGCTGGGCCCGCGGGCGCGCCCTCACGGCGAGCCGTCGTCGCCGTTCGAGCGCAGGGCTCGGCGAGCGAGCCGCCAACAAATCGAAGTGGCCACACCCCACCCCCCTTTGGGGGATGGGGGGCCCGAGCGAGCCGGGCCCGGAGCGAGTTACGGCGACAGGCGAGCCGTGTAGGCGCGCCCGCGGGCCCAGCGTCCGGCCCCCGGCGTCACCGGATTTCACGAGAGTCGCTGGGCGCAGTGACGCGGGGGCTGTGAGCGCGTCACTCGGCCGCGGCGGGTAGTCCGGGATCGCGCTCCGCGTGGGAGGCCTGGCGCCCACGGGTGGCGTCGGTCCGGACGCGCCGCATGAACGGAATCAGCACGATGACGCCACAGAAGACGACGAGCATCAGCCAGAAGTCGTCGGCGTAGGAGAGCACCTGGGCCTGCACCTGCGTCTCGCGATAGAGCATGGCCAGCGCGCGCCGGGCCGCCGTGAAGCTGTCGTTGCCCTGGGCCATGAAGTGCTCGGTCCAGTCTTGCAGACGCTCGGCCATGGCCGGGTTCCAGTCGTGCAGGTGGCTGATCAGCGTGGCCTGGTGCTGCTGGCTGCGCCGGGCCAGCAGCGTGGTGGCCAGCGCCACGCCGGTGCTGCCGCCGATGTTGCGGACGACGTTGTAGGCGGCCGTGGCGTTGGACAGCCGCTCGGTCTTGATCGTGGCCAGCGCCAGCGCCTGCAGCGGCACGAAGATGAAGCCGAACGAGAAGCCCTGCAGGAAGCGCGGCCAGGCGAGGTTCCAGAAGTCCATGGTGGACGTGATGTGGGTCATGAGCCCCAGCGCGGCGGCCTGCAGCACGCAGCCGAAGGCCAGCATCAAGCGCTGATCGACGCGGGAGACCAGGCGGCCGGAGATCATCAGCGCGATCATCGTGCCGAGGCCGCCCGGCGCCAGCGTGAGCCCGGCCGTCCACGCGTCGTAGCCGAGGATCTTCTGCGTGTACAGCGCGACGAGCAGCAGGCTCGAGTTGAACCCCAGGCCGATCAGGAAGATGGCCAGCGAGCTGACGCCGAAGTTGCGGTCCTTGAACACGCTGAGGTCGAGGATGGGCTCCTCGGCCAGGATCTCGCGAATGATGAAGCCGGACAGCATGCACACGGCCAGGACGGCCAGCGTCATGATGAACGTCGAGTCGAACCAGTCCTGGCGCTCGCCGAGGTCCAGCACGAGCTGCAGGCAGCCGAAGCCGAGCATCATGAGCCCGATCCCCGCCACGTCCACATGGCGCGGCTTCTTGTGGAAGGGCGCGTCGAACAGGAAGGCGCTGATCATGAAGAAGGCGACGACGCCGATGGGCAGGTTGATGTAGAAGATCCAGCGCCAGGACCAGTTGTCGGCGATGTAGCCGCCCACGGTCGGTCCTAAGATGGGAGCCAGCATGATGCCGAAGCCCCACACCGCCATGGCCGTGCCGCGCTCCTTGAGCGGAAAGATTTCCCACATGATGGCCTGGGCCATCGGAATGACCGGGCCGCCGCCCAGCCCTTGCAGGATGCGCATGAGCACGAGGAACTCGAGATTCGGCGCGATGCCCGACAGGAACGAGCTGGCCGTGAAGGTGACCGTGCAGATCATGTAGAAGCGCCGGCGGCCGAAGACGGCGGTGAGCCAGCCGCTGGCCGGGATGATGACGGCGTTGGCGGCCAGGTAGGAGGTGATGACCCAGGACATCTCGTCGATGCTGGCCGAGAACGAGCCCTGCATGTGGGGCAGGGCGACGTTGGTGATGCTGGTGTCGAGCACCTGCATGACCGTGACCATCATGACCGAGAAGGTGATGGCCCACTTGCGTCCCGCCCCGACCGGCGCGTCGTCGCTCACGGCGGGACCGCGCTCATGTGGACGTCGACGACCGTCCGGCGAGCGCTGAGCTGACGTGATCGAGACTCGGCATTGGTCCGTATTCTAGATCAATCCGGAGTGGGCTCAGGGCTGGAGTACACTACGCCACACCTCAGCCAAGGAGCGCGTCCAAGAGCCGCTGGAGCTTCGCCCGTCGCCGTCTTGACGCTCTCGTTCTCGCCGCCCTCGCGGTGGTCACCGTGACCGGCATCACCGCGCACGCGCAGAGCGACGTGCGCAGCCCCCTGCCGGCGCCGGTGAAGGTCAAGCAGGGGATGACCAACGTGCCGGCGCTGTCGCCGCTGTGGCTGTTGCCCGAGTACGCGGCCAAGTACAACGTGCAGATCGAGATGGTCATGTTCCAGCGCTTCGCCGACGCCCGCACCGCGCTGGCCTCGGGCGATCTCGACATCACCGCGTTCGGGCCGCAGGACATCTCGCTGGCCCTCGGCCAGGGCGTCAAGTCGATGGTCGGCGTGGCGGGCGTCGGCTCCGGCAACGACTGCCTCATCGTGCGCAAGGGCGAGGACGTCAAGGACCGGTAGGCGCTGAAGGGCAAGGCCATCGGCGTCGGGGCCGGCTCGATCTCGTGGCTGAAGTTCGCCGCGTCGACCCAGGAGAACGGTATCGAGTACCCGAGCCTGAGGGTCGTCAACATCATGGGCGGTGGCGGGAACTACCTCAAGGCGTTGCAGGCCAAGGAGATCGACATGGCCGTGGTGTGGCAGCCGTTCTGCACCCAGGGCATCGTGGACGGCGTCGCGCAGTACCCGACGATCGACCACAACAAGTCCAAGACCGTGGGCGGCCTGATCTCGGTGCTGGCGGTGAACCGGACCTTCATGGAGAAGAACCGCGAGGCCACCCAGCGACTGGTGGTGGCCTATCTCGACGTGCTCAAGGTGGCCCAGGCTGATCGCGGGAAGTGGTCGAAGATCTACGCCGAGAAGGCCGGGCTGCCCGAGGCCGTCGCCGCCGAGTCGGTCCGCATCACCCAGCTCGACGCCACGCTGCCGCTGGAGTCGATCAAGCGCATCTCGAAGTTCCTGTCCGACAACGGCGTCATCACGCGCGATGTGTCGGGCGAGGTCGGGCAGTACTACACCTACGACTTCCTGAGCAAGGCGACGGGTAAGTCACCCGCGGACCTCGGCCTGCGGCAGTAGCGACGGGGATGCCCGTGGTCCGGCGGCGATTCCCATGGCCGGCGGCGCTGCTTCCGCTCGGCTTCCTGCTCCTGTGGACGCTGGCCGTCGAGCGCCACTGGGTGGTCGAGGGCATCATCCCGTCGCCGCTGCAGGTCGCGCGCTCCTGGTACCACTGGATCTTCGGCCTGCCGACGCGCGCGCTGTCGCCGTACTCCGGCACCTGGCTGGCCGCCGTCCTCTACTCGTCGCGGCGCGTGCTGCAGGGCTTCCTGCTCGCCGCCTTCGTGGGCATCCCGCTCGGCCTGTTCGTGGGCTGGAACCGGCTGGTCGCCCGGCTCGTCGATCCGTCCATCCAGCTCCTGCGGCCGGTGCCGATCACGGCCTGGCTGCCGTTCGCCATCGCCGTCTTCGGGATCTACGACGCCAGCGCGCTGTTCCTGATCGGCCTCGGCGCGTTCTATCCGATCGTCGTGAACACGACCCACGGCATGCGCGACACGAACCTCCTGCTGCTCCGCGCCGCTCGCATGATGGGCGCCGGGGAGACGACCATCCTGACCAAGGTGGTGTTCCGGTCGGCGCTGCCGTCGATCTTCACGGGACTGCGCCTCGGCATCGGCATCGCCTGGACGGCCGTGATCGTGGCCGAGATGATCGCCGTGAAATCCGGACTGGGCTACGTGCTGTGGGACGCCTACTACGTCGGCCGCATGGACATCTGCGTGGCGAGGATGTGCTCGGTCGGTCTGCTCGGCTTCGTCTCCGACCGGGTGCTGCAGCTCGTCTCCCACCTGGCCCTGAAATGGCGGACGCTCGAGGCCCACGCGTGACCGATCGGCCGGTCGTCGAGCTGGCCGACGTCTGGAAGGCCTTCGAGAAGGCCGGTCGCAGCGTCGAGGCGCTACAGGCGGTGAGCCTCAGCGTGGCCCGCAACGAGTTCGCGGCGATCCTGGGGCCGAGCGGCTGCGGCAAGTCCACGCTGCTCAACATGGTGGCCGGCTTCGACACGCCCACGCGCGGTGTCGTGACCTTCGACGGGGAGCCGGTGCGCACGCCGGGCCCGCGGCGGGCGGTCGTCTTCCAGGAGCCCGCGCTGTTCCCGTGGTACACGGTGCTCGACAACATCACGTTCGGCCTCAGGACACGCGGGATGGCGCCGGCGGCGTACCGCGCGCGGGTCGAGACCATCGTCGAGCAGGTCGGGCTGCGCGGCTTCGAGGCGCACTACCCGGCTGAGCTGTCGGGCGGGATGAAGCAGCGCGTCGGCATCGCGCGCGTGCTGGTGATGGAGCCCGACGTGCTGCTGATGGACGAGCCGTTCGGCAGCCTCGACGCTCAGACGCGCTCGGTGATGCAGGAGCTATTGCTCTCGGTGTGGGAGCGCCACCAGCAGACCGTGCTGTTCGTGACCCACGACATCGAGGAGGCGCTGCTGCTGGCCGACAGCGTCTCGGTGATGACCGCGCGGCCGGGGCGGATCAAGAAGCGCATCGTCGTCGAACTGCCCCGTCCCCGTGCGCTGGAGGTGACGACCTCGCCCTTCTTCAACGAGCTCAAGCGCGAGGTGCTGGCGCTGATCCGCGAGGAGAGCCTCAAGGCTGCGGTCGAACGAGGCGGCTAGTGTCCCGAATCTCTGAACTCGGGACTCTGCGAACACGCCGGGGAACACGAACTCTTCGATCGGCGGGGCGACGACGATGGCGAGGACCGCCCACAGGTGGCGAGGCCAGCCCCCTCCGCTCACGGCTCGGATCAGGGGACTCCAGGGCCGGCCCTCGGGGGGAGGGAAGCTCGCCATCAGCCCCACAGTGACCTCGTTCAACTGAACCGCGCGGCCGACTTGGCCCGAGCTTTGGCCGCCTCGACCGCGCGATCGCGCGGCTGAGCGTTCGTCACCAGGGCATCGAGGAGCGTCCGCGCGGCCTGGGCCACCTGATCGACGGCCCGGGCGAAGGCCGGTTCATTGCTTTTCGACGGCCGCGTGAACCCGCTCAGCTTCCGGACGAACTGCAGGGACGAGGCTCGGATCTCTTCGTCCGTCGCGGGCGGGGTGAAGTTGTGCAGCGTCTTGATGCTTCGGCACATGGGCGATCCTCCGACTAGGGGCGGACCGGCGGATAGTTCCGATCGTAGGGCGGGGTCTTCAGGAACTCCTCCGGCTTGTACGTCCAGAACTGCGACACCATCGGGTAGGTGTGGATCACGGTGTTCTGCAGCCGTCCGTTCACCTTTTCTACCTTCAGGACGTAGACGTTCTGGGTGGGGTTGTTGTACTCGTCGAGCTTGATCGGCCCGCGCGGGTCGTCGGTGGTCTCGCTGGCCTTGCGGATCGCGGCCAGGAAGCGCGCGCGATCCTCGACCTTGCCGTCGATGGCGCCGGCCGCCGCGGCGATCCAGCGCCCGGTGCTGTACATGACCGCGTGGAAGTAGGCGGGCGGGCGCTTCAGCTTCGCCTCGGCCAGCTTCATGAACGCCTGGTTGGCGGGGTTGGGCAGCGTGGGCGCCCAGATCAGCGTCCCCACCACGCCGATGGCCTCGTCGCCCATCGAGCGCAGCGCAGACTCGTCGGTGAAGACGCCGATGCCGAGGAGTGGGTGCCGGTCCTTGAGGCCGCTCTCACCGTACTGCTTGGCGAAGCGCACGGCCTGGCCGGCGACGAAGACCTGCACGACGGCGTCGACGTCGCGCGGAACTTGGGCCAGGTACGGCGCGAAGTCCATCGCGTTGAGCGGCACCCACGTCTTCTGCACCACGCGGCCGCCGGCGTCCTCGAACACGCGCTGGAAGCCGCCCAGGCACTCGTGGCCGAAGGGGTTGTCCATGGCCAGCGCCGCCACCCGCTTGTACTTGAGGATCTTGGCCGCGTAGTCGCCGAGCGGGTGCATGGGCTGGCTGGCCGCGAAGTTGGTGCGGAGGATCCACTTCGGCGGCTTGCGCTTGGTGAGCTCGTCGGGCGTGGTCAGGAAGAGGGAGGGCAGCTCGTCGCGCTCGATGGGCGGCACCAGCGCGTAGCCGATGTTGGCCAGCAGGACGCCGGCCAGCACGTGGACCTTGTCCTGCTGGACGAGCTTCCGGTACTTGGCCTGGGCGGTGGCCGGGTTGCCCTCGTCGTCCTCCTCGATCAGCTCGATCTTGCGCCCGGCGGCCTGGCCGCCCGACGCCTCGATCCCCATCTTCAGTCCGTCGAGCATGTCCTTGCCGGCCTGGGCGAAGATGCCGCTCATCGGCGCCAGGAAGCCGACCTTGATCGGCTCGGCGCCCGGAGCCACGCCAATGCCGGCGAGCCAGGCGGCGATCGCGACCAGGGTGAAGGCGAGGGTGAGGCGGCAGGCACGGTCGGTCACGAGGGCCTCCTCGAGCTGGGATCTGACTCGGCGCTCAGCATAGTACGGCATCCGATGGTAGAGTCGAGGCCCGATGGACTGGCAAAAGGAAATGGACGAGCTCCGACGGCGGGAAGCGTTCGCCGAGGAGCTCGGCGGCCCCGAGCGGGTCAAGCGGCAGCACGACGGCGGGCGCCTCACCATTCGCGAACGCGTCGCCCGGCTCTCCGACCCCGGCACCTTCCACGAGATGGGCAAGATCGCCGGGCGCGCCACCTACGACGCCAACAACGACCTCGTCGATCTCACCCCGTCGAACTTCGTCTTCGGCCGGGCCAGGGTGGATGGGCGCCCGGTCGTGATCGGCGGCGACGACTTCACGGTACGCGGAGGGTCGGCCGACGCGACGATCAAGGGCAAGCACAACATGTGCGAGCGGATGGCCCACGACCTCCGCCTGCCGCTGATCCGCCTCGTCGAGGGCTCGGGCGGCGGCGGCTCGGTCAAGACCATCGAGACGTCCGGCCGCGCCAACGTGCCGGCCGTCGACGGTTGGGATCAGGTCGTGACGAACATGGGCACGATCCCGCGCGTGGCCCTCGGCCTCGGCTCGGTGGCCGGCCTCGGCGCCGCGCACCTGGCCGCCGCGCACTACTCGGTGATGATCAAGGACAAGTCGGCGATGTTCGTGGCCGGCCCGCCGGTGGTCGCGCGTCTCGGCCAGACGCTGACGAAGAACGAGCTGGGCGGCTGGGAGATCCAACTCAAGGCCGGCGGCGTCGACGACGCGGTCGACACCGAGGAGGACGCGTTCGCGTGCGCGCGCCGCTTCCTGTCCTACCTGCCGTCCTCGGTCGACGACGTGCCGCCGCGCGGGCCACAGACCGACGACCCCCAGCGCCGCGAGGCGTGGCTCGCCGACGCCATTCCGCGGAATCCGCGCAAGCCCTACAAGATGCGCGCGATCGTCGAGGCGGTGGTCGACCGCGGCTCGTTCTTCGAGATGGCGGCGCTGTACGGCCGGGCGGTCATCACCGGCTTCGCCCGGCTGGACGGCTGGCCGGTGGCGCTGATGGCCAGCGATCCGTTCTTCTACGGCGGCGCCTGGACGGCCGACACCTGCCAGAAGGTCGAGCGCTTCGTCGACACGGCCCAGACCTTCCACCTGCCGATCGTCTACCTGGTCGACTGCCCGGGCTTCCTCATCGGGCTCGAAGCCGAGAAGACGGGCACGATCAAGCAGGGCGTGCGCGCGATGTCGGCCATCTGGCAGTCGAGCGTGCCGTGGTGCGCGGTGATCATCCGCAACGTGTTCGGCGTGGCCGGCGCCGCCCATCGCAACGGCAGCCAGTACTGCACGCGCTACGCGTGGCCCTCGGGACGCTGGGGCTCGCTGCCGCTCGAGGGCGGCATCGAGGCGGCGTACCGCGCGGAGATCGAGGCCGCCCCGGACCCGAAGGAGAAGATGGCGGAGATCGAGGAGCGGTTGACCAAGCTGCGCTCGCCATTCCGCTCGGCCGAGACGTTCTGGATCGAGGAGATCATCGATCCGCGCGAGACGCGCCCGCTCATCTGCGATTTCGCCAACCTAGCGGCACCGCTGCGGCGGCC
>JBGQLG010000101.1:0-19464 GCA_041499965.1 Methylomirabilia bacterium | reverse complement strand
GGCTCGCCTGTCGCCGTAACTCGCTCCGGGCCCGGCTCGCTCGGGCCCCCCTCCCCCTAAAGGGGGTTGGGGCGCGGACGAGTCGAATCGGCGGCGGCTCGCGAGCCGGGCCCTGCGCTCGAACGGCGACCACGGCCCGCCATGCTGGCGCGCCCGCGGAGCCCCCACGCCCAGGCCCCCGCGTCACCGTGCTTCACGAGACTCATTGGCCCGGACGGGACGACGTCCCGCGCGGTCGAGGCGGATCAGGCGGGGCGAGCGATAGCGAGGGCGGTGCGGGAGACGAAGAGGCCGAGGTAGATGACGATGAGGGCGAGGAGGAGGACGGCGCGGTCGAGGCGGGCGATGGCGCGGAGCGCGCTGGTGGGGTCACCGCCCGCGACGAGCGCGGCGTTGAGGATCGTCACCTGGGCGAAATCGCGCTGGCTGGAGAGGGCGACGGCGAGGATGACGAGGATGAACTTGGCGGCGAGCGCGACGCCGGCGCCGCTCTCCATCACGCGATCGAGGCTGCCGAGCTGGGTGACGTTGTAGAAGCCGGTCAGCACCACCACGGCGATCGCCGTCCACGTCACCGGGCGGGCTCGGCGCGCGGCGTCGGCGAAGGGCGCGGCGCCGCCGCGGCGGGCGGCGGGCAGCAGGACGTGCGTCTGGTAGGCGAGACCGCCGATCCAGACGACGACACCGAGAACGTGCAGATAGAGCACCGCCAGCCGCATCAGGGGGCGGTCGTCAGCGCGGCGACGGCGGCGGCCACGTCGGAGAAGTCGGCGAAGAAGGCGTCGGGCGCGCAGGCCTTCAGATCTTCGGCGGGATGGAAGCCGGTGGCGACCGCGACGGCGACCGCGCCGCAGGCGCGCGCGCAATCGACGTCGAGCGGCGTGTCGCCGATGATCGTGACCTCCTCGAAGGCGAAGCGCCGGCCGGTCGCCCGGTGCGCGCGCTCGCAGGCGACGGCGGGCAGGCGACGGCGGTCCATGTCGTCCGAGCCGAAGGCGCCCACGCGGAAGAGCGGCCACAATCCCGTGGTCCGCAGCTTCACGCGGGCCCCCGGCTCGATGTTGCCGGTCAACAGCCCGACCACGGCGTCGCCGCGCGCGGCCAGCGCGCGGACCAGCTCGCGGACACCCGGCAGGATCGTCACCTGTTCGCCGTCGCCGATGAGCGTCTCCAGCTCACCGACGTAGGCCGCGAAGCAGTCCGCCAGGCCGGCGGCGATGCGCGCCTCGTCCACTCCCGCCCCCCGCATCAGGTCCCACACGATCCGCTGGTCGGTCTTGCCGCGGAAGTCGTAGGCCTCGAGCGCGCCGGTGACGCCGTAGGTCCGGGCCAGGGCGCGGCCGATGGCGAGGCGACCGGCGCCGCGCGCCGTCACCAGCGTGCCGTCGATGTCGAAGAGGAACAGCCTCACCGGGCGGCGAGGCGGCGCAGGCGGGAGACGACGCCCGGCAGGACGTCCAGCACCATGTCGATCTCGGCGGCGGTCGTCCACCGTCCGAGCGTGAAGCACAGCGACCCCTCGGACTCGTCGCGCCGGCAGCCGATCGCCCGCAGCACGTGCGACGGCTCGCCGGTGGTGAGCTGGCAGGCCGAGCCGGAGGACGCGGCCACGCCCCGCATGTCGAGCTCGAGCAGCACGGCGTCGGCCTTGACGCCGGGCACGACGATGCTCGCGTGGTGCGGCAGCCGGCGGGGGCCGCGCGGCCCGGTGACGCGCGCGCCTTCCACGACCTCCAGCACGCGCTCCAGCAGCCGATCGCGCAGCGGCGTCAGGCGGGCGACCTCGCCCGCGCGCTCGTTCCGGGCGAAGTCGGCCGCCACCCCCATGCCTACGATGGCGGGCAGGTTCTCGGTGCCGGCGCGGTAGCCGCCCTCCTGGCCGCCACCGAGCACGATCGGCGCCAGCGGCACCTCCGGCCGCACCCACAGCGCGCCGGCCCCCGGAGGCCCGCACAGGTCGTTGGAGGACAGCGACAGCAGGTCGATCGCACACTCGTCCACGCTGAGCGGCAGGCGGCCGACCGCGCCCACCCCGTCGACGTGGAACGGCACGCTCCGCGCGCGCGCCAGTCGGCCGAGCTCGCGCACCGACTGCAGCGCACCGATCTCGCCGTTGGCGGCCATGACGGACAGCAACGCGGTGTCGTCGCGGAGCGCGGCGGCCACGGCGGCGGGATCGACCAGCCCGTCCCGATCGACGGGCACCCAGGTCACGCTCCACCCCTGTTTTTCGAGATCCCGGCACGGGTTGACGACCGACACGTGCTCGATCGCCGAGGTCACGACGTGACGCCCGCGGGCGCGCCGCGCGACCCCCTTGATTGCCAGGTTGTTCGCCTCGGTGGCGCTGGCCGTGAAGATGACGCCGCCGGCGGCGCCACCGATCAGGCGCGCGACTTTGGCGCGGGCGCCGTCGAGCGAGGCGCGCGCCTCCAGCCCGTGGGAGTGCAGCGCGGCGGGGTTGCCCACCCCCCCCACGAGGAACGGCCGCATGAGGGCGACGACCCGGGGGTCGACCGGTGAGAAGCCGGCGTAGTCCAGGTAGACCCGCGCCGCCGGCGGCCCCGCCACCTCAGCGAGTCTTTCGGACGACGAACCGGTAGACCGCGCCATGCTTGTCGATTTCCATCAGCTCGTGGCCCGTCCGCGCGGTCCAGCTCTTCATGTCGGCCTCGGAGGCCGGATCGTCGGAGGCCATCTCGAGGATCTGACCAATGGTCATCGCCTTCATCGCGTCGCGGGTCTTGAGGATCGGCATCGGGCAGAACAGCCCCACGCAGTCGAGCTTCCGATCGGCGACGACGGGCATAACTCTGCGGAAATTCTTGCATTGACACGTCCGAGCGGCAACTAGAATAATGATGCTCATGTCGGGCGAACTCAGCACCGATGTCGCGCGCGCCGGCCAGCGCATCAAGAGCAAGGTGCTGGTCGCGCTGGTGCTGTCGTCGGTCGTCCCCATCCTCGTGCTGACCTTCGTGGTCCTGGTCCTGGTCCTGCCCACCCTCGGCCCCGGCGAGACGCTGAAGTTCGGCGTGCTGCAGATGCTGATCATCTTCACGGTGATCGGCATGCTGGCGGGGGCCTGGATCATCTGGGACCTCGGCCGCATCCTGGCCCGCATGGGCTCCCTGATGGCCAGCGAGAGTGCGCTGTCGGGCTTCGAGCGCCGGCAGGACGAGGTCGGGACGATCATGACCTACTTCAACAAGATGCTCGTGACGATCGAGCATCAGGCGGCCGAGATCAACACCTTCGCCACCCGCCTCGACGCCGCCTACAAGGAGCTGGAGTCCACCAACGCCCGCTTGAAGGAGACGTCGTTCAAGGACGAGGTGACCGGGCTGTACAACCGCCGCTTCTTCTCGCTGCGCCTGGAGGAGGAGCTGTCGCGCTACCGGCGCTTCAATCATCCGGTGTCGGTGGTGCTCCTCGACCTCGACGGCTTCAAGGCGGTCAACGACGAGTTCGGCCACACGGTCGGCGACGTCACCCTGCGCGACGTGGCCCAGATCCTCATGAAGCACTCGCGCGGTATCAACGTGGTCTCGCGGTACGGCGGCGACGAGTTCGCCGTGCTGCTGGTCGAGACGTCCAAGGCGGGGGCGCGCCTGTACGCGGACCGCATCCGCGAGGTGGTCGCCAAGTATCCCTTCTCGCACGGCAAGATCGTCACGGCCAGCTTCGGCGTGGCCAGCCTGCCCGACGACGAGGCGGGGACCGCCGAGGACCTGTTCCGAGCGGCGGACGAGGCGTTGTACGCGGCCAAGAGGGCCGGCAAGAATCAGGTGGCGGCGACGCCATCTCCCCAACGAGTGCAATGACGTGGAGCCGATTCGCGACATCCTGATCGTCGATGACGATCGCCAGGTCCGTGAAGTCCTGCACCAGATCTTCCTGACGGCCGGGTACCACTGCCGGCTGGCCCAGGACGGCCGTGAGGGCGTCGCCATGTTCCGGGCCACCCGCCCGCCGCTGACCGTCACCGACCTCAAGATGCCGGTGATGACGGGGATCGAGCTGCTGCAGCAGGTGCGCGAGGTCGACGGTGAGGCCGCCGTGATCGTGCTCACCGGGGCCGCCGACGTGAAGACCGCCATCGAAAGCCTCAAGCTCGGGGCCTACGACTTCATCATGAAGCCGGTCAACGTCGACGAGCTGCTGATCGCGGCCGACCGGGCGCTGGAGCGCCGCCAGCTCCTGGTCGAGCGGCGCCAGTACCACGCGATGCTGGAGAGCCGGGTCGAGCAGGCCACCCACCATCTGGCCGCCGCCTACCGCGAGCTGGAGTCGACGTACCGGACGACGCTGGAGGCGCTGGGCTCGGCGCTCGACACCCGCGACGTGGGCACCGAGGCCCACTCCCGGCGGGTGCACGGCTACGCGCTGGCCACCGCCCGCGAGTACGGCATCGCCGAGGCCGAGCTGCGCGATCTCGCCCACGGCGTGCTCCTGCACGACATCGGCAAGATCGGGATCCCCGACTCCATCCTGCTCAAGCCGGGCCCGCTCACGCCCGAGGAGTGGGGCGTGATGCGCACCCACCCGGAGATCGGCAGGCGGCTCATCGAGAAGATCCCCTTCCTGCTCGGGGCCGTCCCGATCGTCTACTGCCATCACGAGAAGTGGGACGCCACCGGCTACCCGCGCGGCATCGGGGGCGAGGACATCCCGGTCGGCGCCCGCATCTTCTCGGTCGTGGACGCCTTCGACGCGATGACCTTCGATCGTCCCTACTCCAAGGCCATCCCCTTCGACGCCGCCAAGGCGGAGCTGCAGCGCTGCGCGGGGGCTCACTTCGACCCCGCCGTCGTGGAGGCGTTCCTGCGCGTGCCGGAGCCCCTGCTCGAGGAGATCCGGCGGCGCAGCACCGAGCCCTGACGCGGTGAAGATCACCGCGGTGCGCGCGACCTGGCTGCGCGCGCCCATCCCGGCCGAGCGGCGCCACACCAGCGACTTCGGCGTCAACGATTCCTTCAACACCTGCCTGATCGAGATCGACACCGACGCCGGCCTCACCGGTCTCGGCGAGGCCAAGGTGGGCGTCGGCAACCTCGGCAACTACGCGGCCCTCGTCACGCTGGTCCACGCCGAGCTGGCGCCGCTGCTGCTCGGCCGCGACCCCCGCGACGTGACGGCCCTGTGGGAGGCGATCTACAACGGCAGCCGGGCCCACTATGTGCCGGGCCACGGCCGCACCTTCCCGATCGTCGGCCGCCGCGGGATCACGGTTTCCGCGCTCTCCGGTATCGACATCGCGCTGTGGGACCTGCTGGGCAAGTCACTCGGCCAACCGGTGTGGCGGCTACTGGGGGGCCGCCTGCGCGAGCGGATCCCCGCCTACGCCTCGGGCGGCTGGGCCCCGGTGGGTGGCGTCGGCACGCAGCTGCGCCAGTATGTCGAGCGCGGCCACCGCGCGGTCAAGATGCGCGTCGGCCTTCAAGACCGGAGCGTGGACGACTCGGCCGCGCGCGTGCGCGAGGCGCGCCAGGCGCTGGGGCCCGAGATCGGGCTCATGGTGGACGCCCACGGCACCTGGTCGGTGCGCGAGGCCCAGCGCTTCGCCCGCAAGGTGACGGACTGCGACCTCGCGTGGCTGGAGGAGCCGGTGTCACCCGACAACGTCACCGGCCAGGCCGAGGTGCGCGCCTCGACCGACATCCCGATCGCCGCCGGCGAGACCGAGCAGACGCGCTTCGCGTTCCGCGACCTGATCGAGGCGCGCGCGGTGGACGTGCTGCAGCCCGACGTCGCGATCGCCGGCGGCATCACCGAGACGCTGCGCATCTGCGCGCTGGCCGCCACCCACGGCCTCACCGTCGCGCCCCACCTCTGGGGCGGCGCCGTGCTCTTCGCCTCCGGCCTGCACCTGGCCGTGGCCACCCCGTGCGTGACGACGCTGGAGTTCTCGCGGGGGGAGAACCCACTGCTGAACGATCTGGTGGAGGAGCCCTTCGACCTGACGGATGGCTGCGTGCTGGCGCCCGACCGTCCCGGCCTCGGGATCACGCTGAACGGCGACTTCGTCCGCTCGATCGCCGTGCCGTAGTAGCGGCGGTCAGCGCCCCAGCGTCTCGACCAGGCGCTGGACCTTGACGAACGCGTCGTCCAGATCGTCCGGCGTCAGGCCCTTGTCGGTGGCGCCGCGCAGCAGCGCTCCAAGCCGATCACAGCGCACGATCGCCGCCTCCCGGTCGCCGGCGTCGGCCAGCTCCTGGATGTCAAGCACGCGGGTGCCGGCGACGCCGTCCAGCGCGCGCGCCAGCAGGGCGCACGTCTCCTGACGCAGCTCCGGGCCGACGCTATAGCCGAGCGCGTTGAACAGCGGCTCCAGCGCCGCCTCGTACTCTCCGGCAGCCACACGGCGCTCGCCGAGCTTGCTATAGCCCCACCACAGGCGGCGGTCCACTTCCTCGCGCCGCTTCGGCGGCAGCGCCTCGTCGCTCAGCGTGCCCAGCAGCGTCTCGGCGCGTTGCAGCGCGCCGAGGGCGTCGGCCTCGCGGGCGTCCTGCACGCTGCGGATGGCCTGGGCGGTGAGCTGGCCGATCTCGCCGCTGAACGTGCCCGTGAAGAGCTCCTGGAACCCCTCGGTGCGGCCGGCCGGGAAGCGCGGATCGTCCAGCGCCTCGCGCAGCAGCCGCCGGGCGGCGCGGAAGTCCTGCCGCTGCGCGAGCGCCATGACGGTGCGCTCGTAGGTGGACCAGAGCAGCGCCTCGGTGTCGGCGGCCAGGTCGGCCAGCCGGGTGTCATCGGGCATCGCCGCCGTGCCGCGCTGCAGCCATTCCGCAGCGCCGCGGATGGCGGTCAGACGGTCCTCGGACTCCGGACGCAGGTGCGTATCGGCCTCGGCCAGCAGGCAGGCCGCGACGCCGTCGGCGAGCGCCGCGAGCTGACGCTGGTAGGCCGGCCGATCGGCCGTCGGTGCGATGGCGATCGCGGCCTCGAGCGCCGCCCGAGCCTGGTCGTCCTCGCCCAGGGCCTGTCGGGCCAGCGCGATCACGCTCCACAGCGCCGCGGTGGCGTGCGCGTCCGCCAGCGGCTCGGCCCCGTCCTCGCCCTGCAGCGCCGCCATGCCGAGGACGACGACCTCGGCATGGCGCCGGGCCTCGTGCAGCGCGAAGCAGTGCTCGACCACGGACTCCGCGTGGACGGGGGTGAGCACCTCGCTCGGTTCGGGCGTCGTCTCCGCCGGCGGGAACACGAGCGGTGCCGAGGGCTCAGCCGCGCGGCGAACGTAGGCGCTGCGGCCAGATAGGCGCGTGTGGCGGGCCAGCGCGCTCGTGCGATGCACGCGCGGCGCCCGAGCGAGAGTCGGCACGGGAGCCTCGAGCGACAGGACGGCGACGACCGGCGCCGGCTCGGCCGGATACTCCACCTCCGCCGGCTGCACGATCTCCACCGAACGCTCGAACCCAGACGGATGCTCGAACACGGACGCTGGTCGGGCGACCACGGCCGGCACGGCGACGGCGATGCGCCGGCGGGCGCGGCGACGCGGCTGCGTCGGCCACAGCAGCTCCAGGACGCCGAGCACGACCAGGCCGCACGCGCCGAACGCCCCCACCAGGATCAACGCCTCTTCGCTCAGCACGCTGGCCGGTCTCCTTTCGCTGACGCCTCGCTCGTCGTCTCGATGCCCCTCATTGAAACCGGCGAAGGCGCACAGCGCCAAAGGAATTGCGCGCCCGCCGCGGTGCGTCACCCTCTGTTATGATTGGGGCCGTCGCGGGCGACGGGAGCAGGGCCGGTCCAGACGGTGACGATCAGGAGGCCGCATGCGGCGAGTGGCGGTGATCGGGGTCGGGGTCACGAAGTTCGGCAAGCACGATCGGACGTCGGCCGAGCTGTTCGCCGAGGCGGCCGCCGATGCCCTGATGGACGCGGAGCTGCCAGCGAGCGCGGTCCAGGCCCTGTACTACGGCAACGTGGTCGGCGGCGAGACCGAGAAGCAGCTGCACACCGGGCCGCAGGCGGCCTCGGTGCTCGGCATCCCGACCGTGCCCACCACCCGCTTCGAGACGGCGTGCGCCTCCTCGCACGCCGCGTTCCGCCACGCCGTGATGGACGTCGGTTCCGGGACCTCCGAAGTCGTCCTCGTCGGCGGCGCCGAGCGCGTGCTGAACGTGACGACGGAGGAGTCGACCGAGTACTTCGCCTACGCCTGCGATGCGCGCTGGGAGCAGAGCCTGGGCCTCACCTTCCCCGGCGTGTTCGCGCTGGTGGCCCGCGCCCACATGACCAAGTACGGCACCACCGAGGCGCAGATGGCCTCGGTCGCCGTGAAGAACCACAAGCACGGCGTGCTCAATCCCAAGGCGCAGTTTCAGAAGGAGATCACGATCGAGCAAGTCCTCAAGTCGGCGATGGTGGCCGACCCGCTCAAGCTCTACGACTGCTGCCCGTTCACCGACGGCGGCGCCGCGGTGGTGGTCGTCTCCGAGGAGGTCGCGCGCAAGGCCCGGCGGCCCATCTGGGTGCTGGCCTCGGCGGCGGCCTCCGACTGGATGCTCATCGGCGACAAGCACGACCTCTCGCGGGTCCCCGCTACCGAGCGGGCGGCCGCCGCGGCCTACCGGCAGGCGGGGCTCGGTCCGAGCGACGTCGACGTCGTCGAGCTGCACGACTGCTTCACCATCGCCGAGATCGTCGCCACCGAGGGGCTCGGCCTCTTCGAGCCGGGCACCGGTGGCCTCGCCGCCGAGAAGGGGTGGACGAGCCTGGGCGGCAAGATCCCGGTCAACCCGTCGGGTGGGCTCAAGGCCAAGGGGCATCCCATCGGCGCCACCGGCGCCGCCCAGATCGCCGAGGTGGTCACGCAGCTGCGCGGCGACGCCGACCGGCGGCAGGTCGACGGCGCCAAGGTCGGGCTCACCCACACGCTGGGCGGCAACACCGCCACGGTGCTCGTGTCCCTGTTCGGCCGTGACTGAGCCGGTGATCACGCTGCGCCACTTCTTCGAACAGGCGCGCGAGGGTCAGCTGACGGCGGTGCGGTGCGGCGGCTGCGGAGCGCTCGCGGTGCCTCCCAAGCAGTTCTGCCCGGCCTGCGCGCAGCGACGGTGGGAGCCGGTCCCGCTGTCCGGCGAGGGCACGATCGCCAGCTACACGATCATTCGCGTCGCGCCCCGCGCCCACGCCGCCGACGTGCCCTACGCGATCGCGGCCGTGCAGATGAAGGAAGGCGTCTCGCTGCTCGGTCGCGTGGTGGACGTCCCGCTCGATCGGATCGCGGTGGGGCTGGCGGTCCGGTTCCGGCCGCTGATGAAAGACGGCCAGACCGCCCTCGCGTTCGGCCCCGCCTGACGGTGACCTCCGGCCCGTCTCCTCGCCCGCCGCAGCGTCGCCCGCGTGCGTCGGCCGGCCCGGGAGCAGAGCCGCTCGCCGAGGCGACGCGCGCGCTCGGCGGCACCCTGGACCTGGGGCGCCTCATGGGCCGGCTCACCGAGCTGGCCGTCGCGCATCTTGCCGCCGATGCCGCCGGCGTCTGGCTGCTCGAGCGCCGCGACAGCGAGCTGGTGCTGCGGGGCGACGTCGGCTTCAAGCACTCGGAGGTCGTCGCGCGCCTGGCCCAGCCGCCCGGCCGCGACGTGCTCGGATGGCTCACCGCCCGCCCGGGGCCCATGCTGCTGCGCCCGCTCCCCGCCGCGGCGCTGCCCGAGGCGCGCCGGTGGCTGGAGACCGAGCAGGTCCGCTCCGGCCTGGGCGTGCCGCTGCTCGGCGACGCCGCGCCGCTCGGCGCGCTCGCCCTCTTCCGGCGCGGCGGCCGTCCCTTCACGCGTCGCGATCTCGCCCACGCCCAGGCCCTGTGCGCTCCCGCCGGGCCGGCCATCCTCAACGCGCGGCTCTACGCCGAGCAGCTCGGCCGGGCCGAGCGCACCGAGATCCTGCTGGCCACCGCCGAGGCGCTGGGCGCCACGCTGGACCTGCCGGCGGCCCTGACCGATCTCTCCCAGCGCGCCGCCCGCGCGCTGGATGCCGAGCGCTGCACGATCACGCTGTGGCCGGGCGGCGCCGTCCCCGCCGACGCCGCGCTGGGCGAGGCCGAGGCCGCGCGCAGCAAGCGTCCCGTCGAGGTCGACGACAGCCTGCTGGTGGTGCCGATCGTCCGCAAGGGCGAGGCGATCGGCGTGCTGCGCCTGGCCGCGCGCGGGCGCCGTCGCTGGGAGCGCTCGGCCGTCGACCTGGCCAGCGCCATCGCCGGCCAGATCGCGCTCGTGGCCGAGAACGCGCGGCTGTACCGGGAGGCCCAGACCCAGGCCGGCGAGCTGGCCGCCCTGCGCGAGGTCGGCACCACGCTCACCTCCACGCTCGACCTGCCGACGATCCTCGACGCCGTCGTCGACGCCGCCGTGCGGCTCAGCGGCGCCCAGCAGTGTGCCGTGCTCGAGCTCGATCCCGACGACCGGCGGCTGCACGTCCGCGCGCAGCGCGGCTTCGACGCGAGCTGGCCCACCGTGTCGCTGGCCCTCGGCCAGGGCGCGGCCGGGGTGGCGGCCCAGACGCGGGCGCCCTTCTTCATCGGCGATCTCGAGCGCGAGTCGCTGCCGATGGACCACGAGGCGGGCCGCCCGGGCGTCTCGCTGCGGGACGCGGTCCAGCGCGAGGCCCGGAGGGCGGCCCTGGCCGTGCCGCTGGTCAGCAAGGAGACCGTGCTGGGCGCCATCACCGTCTTCTGGCGGGCGCCGCGCGCGCTCGACGAGCACGAGGTGCGGCTGCTCACCGGCCTGGCCCAGCAGGCCGCCGTCGCCATGGAACAGGCGCGGCTGCACGGCGCCTCGGTGCGGCGCGCCGAGGAGCTGGCCGCGCTGCTACGCGCCGTGCGCACGATGCTGGGCGGGCTCGACACCAAGACGATCCTCGAGTCGATCGTCCACGAGGCGGCTGCCATCGCCGGCACACCCCACGTCAACCTCCTGCTGGTGGAGCGCGACACCGCCACGCTGCGGCTGGCCGCAGTGGCCGGCAGCCCGGTGCCGCCGGACTTCGCGCTGCCGCTGGGCGAGAGCTACTCCGGCCAGGTGGCGACCACGGGACGCCCGATGTACGTCGCCGACATCCAGGGTGACGCCCGCAACCAGCTTGCCCGGCGCGACCGCGAGGCGGGCATCGTGACGTATCTCGGCCTGCCGGTGAAGATCCGCGACACCGTCCTCGGCGTGCTGGCCTTCAACACGACGGCGCCGCGGCAGTATTCCACCGACGAGCTGGCCTATCTCGGCTCGTTCGCCGACCACGCCGCCATCGCGCTGGACAACGGCCGCCTCTACGACGACGCCCAGCGGGCACTCGCCGACCTGCGCGCCATGCAGCGCAAGCTGGTGCAGGGCGAGACGCTGCGGGCGCTCGGCGAGCTGGCCGGCGGCGCTGCGCACCACCTCAACAACCTGCTGACGATCGTGGTCGGCCGCATCCAGCTCATGCGCCGCAGCGTGCAGGAGGAGCGGCTGGCCCGGCCGCTCGAGATCATCGAGCGAGCGGCCAAGGACGGCGCCGAGGTCGTGCGCCGGCTGCAGCAGTTCGCCGGCATGCGGCGGACCGCCGAGCCGCGCATGGTGGACCTCAACCACATCGTCAAGGACGTGCTCGAAATGACGCGCGGACGCTGGCAGGATTCCGCCCGCGCTCAGGGGACCGAGATCGGTGTGGAATTGCCGGCGGCGACGCTGCCGCAGATCCCCGGCGACCCCGCGGCACTGCGCGAGATGCTTACCAACCTCGTGCTCAACGCCATCGACGCCATGCCCCGCGGCGGCCGCCTCACCGTGGAGACGAGCGCCAGCGGCAACAGCGCGGTCATCACCGTCACCGACACGGGCCTCGGAATGCCGGAGGACGTGCGGCAGCGAGCCCACGAGCCGTTCTTCACCACCAAGGGCGTGCGATCCACCGGGCTCGGGCTCAGCGTGGCCTTCGGCATCGCCCGCCGCCACGGCGGCGAGCTGGTCCTCCAGAGCGAGGTCGGCCACGGCACCACCGTGCGCGTGAGCCTGCCCATCCCGGCGAGGACGGCGCCGCCGCCACGCCCGGCTGCCGCCCTGCCCGGCCGGGCATTGCGGATCCTCTTGGTGGACGACGAGGAGGATGTGCGGCAGGCGCTGGGCGAGATGCTCGCCAGCCAGGGCCATACCGTGGTGCACGCCGGGGGCGGGCCGGAGGCGCTACGCGCGCTGGAGGAGGAGAACAACGGCTTCGACCTCGTCATCACCGACCTCATGATGCCGACCATGACGGGGTGGGAGCTGGCCGACGCGGTGAAGGGGCGCCGGCCGGGGCTGCCGGTGGGCGTCGTGACGGGCTGGGGCGACGTGCCCGAGGCCGCGCCGGCCACGCGGATGGCCGTCGACTTCGTCCTCTCCAAGCCCGTGACCCTCGAAGCGCTGGCCGACGCCATCGGCCGCCTCCACGCGCACTGAGGCTCGCAGGCTGCAGATTGCTTAGGCGGGCTCGGTGCCCCCCAGATAGGCGCGCTGCACGGCCTCGCCGGCCGCCAGCTCGGCGGCGGGGCCGGCCAGCACCACCTGGCCCGTCTCGAGGATGTAGGCGCGGTCGGCCACGGCGAGCGCCTGCCGGGCGTTCTGCTCGACGAGCACGATCGTCACGCCCTCCCGCTTGAGCTCGGCCACCACCGCGAAGATCTGGCGCACGAGGAGCGGCGCCAGGCCGAGCGAGGGCTCGTCGAGCATGAGCAGTGCCGGCCGGGCGACCAGCGCGCGGGCGATGGCCAGCATCTGCTGCTCGCCACCGGAGAGCGTGGAGGCGATCTGGTGGCGCCGCTGGCCCAGCACGGGAAAGCGCTCGAGCGCGCCGTCGAGGTCACCGCGAGCCGACGCGGCCGTCGCGTACTGGCCCATCAATAAATTTTCCCACACGGTCATGCGGGCCAGCAGCCCTCGCCCCTCCGGCACGAGGCGCAGGCCGCGGCGGGCGATGCGGTGCGGGGCCCAGCCGGTGATGTCGGTGCCGCCGAACCGCACGCGGCCGGCGTCGGGCGTCAGCACGCCGGCCACGGTGCGCAGCAGCGTCGACTTGCCGGCACCGTTGGCGCCGAGCAGCGCGACTACCTCGCCGGCCCGCACGTCGAACGAGACGGCCTTGACCGCCCGGATCTCGCGATAGGAGACGCTCAGCTCGCGGACCTCGAGGACGTCCACGCGCTCAGGGCTCCTGGCCGAGGTAGGCCTCGATCACCTGCGGATCGCGGCGGACCGCGGCCGGCGTGCCGTCGGCGATCGTCTGGCCGAAGTTGAGCACGGTCACGCGGCTGGAGACGTCCATCACGAGCGCGATGTCGTGCTCGACGAGCACGACCGTGCAGCCGCCGGCGACGATGTCGCGGATCAGCCGATTCACGCCCTGCTTCTCGGTCGCGTTCATGCCGGCCGCCGGCTCGTCGAGCAGCAGCACGGTCGGCTCGCCGGCCAGCGCGCGCGCGATCTCCAGCCGCCGCTGATCGGCCAGCGGCAGCCCCTCGGCCGGCTGCTGCGCGCGGGCGGCCAGCCCGACCTGCTCCAGGAGGACCAGCGTACGCTCGCGCGCCTCGCGCTCCTCGCGCGGCAGCCGGAACGGCGCCCGCGTCCAGGCGGCCAGCAGGCCGGCGTGCGTGCGGCAGTGACGGCCGACGAGCACGTTGTCGAGCACGCTCATGCCGGCGAAGAGGCGCACGTTCTGGAAGGTGCGCCCCACCCCCAGCACGGTGCGGCGGTGGGGCGCCAGGCCGTCGATGCGGCGCCCGCGCAGGAGCACCTGGCCACCATCGGCGGCGAGGATCCCGCTCACGCAGTTGAGCAGGGTGGTCTTGCCCGAGCCGTTGGGCCCGATGAGCGCGTGGACGGCGCCGGCCTCGACCGTGAGGTCGACGCCGTCCAGCACCCGCAGGCCACCGAACGCCTTGCTGACGCCGCGGACCTCGAGGAGCACCCCGGCGGCGTGGCGGCTAGTAATCGATCTTGACGAACTGGCCGTCCTTGACCGTGAGGACGGTGGACCTGCCCCCGCCGTCCCGCTCGGCGTTGATCGTCGTGAGCCCGGTGATGCCGTCGAAGTCCTTCACCTTGGTCCAGCCCACCCGGACGTGGTCGCGGTCGGCGTCGAGGTCCTTGGCCTCGTTGGTCACGCCGCCCGTCTCGATCACCCACTTCATGATGTAGACGTTGTCGTAGGAGCGCATGCCGCCGTAGTTGGGCTTCTTGCCGCCCGACTTCTCCATGAATTTCTTGAGGAACGCGACCGTCTTGGGCCTGGGGTCGTCGGGCCAGCCGGCCGAGCCGATGACGGAGTTCTCCCCGTCCTTGCCCACGAGCTTGGCGAACTCCGGCGAGCCCGTGCAGGCGCCGGCCAGGAACGACTGCTTGAGCCCCTGCTTGCGCGCCTCCCGCACGATGTTGGCGGCTTGCTGGTAGCAGCTTCCGAGCGCGATGCCGTCCGGGTTCAGCGATTTGACCTTGGTGATCTGGGCGCTGAAGTCGATGTCCTTCGTCTGATAGGTCAGCGACTCCTTGACTTCGATCCCCGCCTTCTTCAGGAGCGCCGGCAGCACCGCGCTGCCCTCGGCGGCGGAGACGGCGTCGGCCGAGTCGTAGATGATGGCGGCGCTCTTGATGCCGTAGCGCTTCTGCCAGATCTCCACGGCCGGCGCCAGCTGCTTGTCGCTGGTGAGCGTGTTGCGGAACGCCCACTGGGAGAGCGCCGAGATGCCCGGCTTGGCCGAGCACTGCGAGACGATGATCGTCTTGAGCCGGTCGAGCAACGGGGCCAGCGCCTCGAACTCCGAGGAGAAGCACGGTCCCAGGATGGCCAGCACCTTGTCCTCGAGGATGAGCTTGCGGGCCAGCGAGATGGCCGGCGCCACCTCGGTGCCGGTGTCCTGGATGAGCACCTCGACCGGCACGCCGCCGATGCCGCCCGCCTTGTTGATCTCGTCGACGGCGAGCTCGGTGGCGATCTTGCTGTGCTCGCCCCACTCCGCACCCTTGCCGGTGATGGAGTAGATGGCGCCGAGCTTCACCGACTTGCCGGCCAGCTTGGCGGCGGGGGCGGTACCGGCCAGGGCGCTCGTCACGAGCGCGGCGGCCACGATCACGGACAGCCAGCGGTATCTCATCACGCAGCCTCCCTTGTGTGGCCGGGACGCCATCGGCGCACCGCCCTGAGCAGGCGATGGTCGATCAGCCCCTGCGGCCTTACGATCATGACGGCGAGCATCGCCAATCCGTAGAGGGCGAGCCGCCACTCCTTCAGGAACCGCAGCCACTCCGGCAGGAGCGTGAGGAGGGCCGCGCCCGCCACCGCGCCCCAGAACGTGTCGATCCCGCCCACCACCACGAACGTGAACGGCATGACGGAGCGGGCGAAGCCGAACTCCTCCGGCTCGATGAACTGCACGTAGTGCGCCCACAGCGCCCCGGCCAGCCCCGCCACCGCCGCTCCCACCGTGAACGACGCGAGCTTGGCCCGGGTGACGTCGATGCCGATCACCTCGGCGGCCAGCTCGTCGCGGTTGATGGCGGCGAACGCCCGGCCCATGCGCGAGCCGGCGGTGCGGGCGGCCAGCAGCGCCGTCCCCGCCGCCAGCGCCGCCACCAGCGGCAGCGTGGTGACGAACGGCATGCCCCGGAAGCCCTGGGCCGCGCCCGTCGGCGCGAAGTTGAGGAAGAATACACGAACGATCTCGCCGAAGGCCATCGTCATCAGGATCAGGTAGATGCCGCGTACGCGCAGCGCCGGCAGCCCCACCAGCGCGCCGACGGCGCCGGCGATGAGCGCGGCAAGGGCAAATGCCAGAGGCCAGGGCCAGCCGAGCGCAGCGGTCAGCCAGGAGGCGGCGTAGGCGCCGATCGCCATGAACCCGCCTTGACCCAGCGAGAGCTGCCCAGCCGACAGCGGGAAGTACAGCGACAGCGCCAGGATCAGGTTGATCCCGAGCTGGATGAGCACGTCTTCCAGGTAGGGGCTGATGTCAGTCCCTCCGCTGCAGGCGCAGGCCGAGCAGCCCCTCGGGGCGCAGGAGCAGCATCAGCATGACCGCGCCGAAGGCGAAGGCGTCCCGGTAGGACGACGCGAAGTAGGCGACGCCGAGCACCTCGAGGACGCCCAGGACCAGGCCGCCCAGCATCGCGCCCGGCACGTTGCCGAGCCCGCCCAGCAGCATCACCACGAGCCCCTTCACACCCATCTGCACGCCGATGAAGGGGTGCACCGAGTTGTAGGCGAAGCCCACCAGCACTCCGGCGGCGCCGGCCAGCGCGGAGGCGACGAAGAACACCAGGGCGATCACGGCACCGACGTTGACGCCGAGGAGACCGGCGACGGTCGGATCCTCGGCCGTGGCCCGCACCGCCCGCCCCGCCCGCGTGCGGGCCAGGAAGACGTGCACCGCCCCCATCAGCAGCAGCGCCGCGGCCAGGATGAACACCTGCACGGAGGAGACACGCAACGGCCCCAGCTCCCACAGCGTCAGCGCGATCGTCGAGGGGAACCCCTGCTGCTCGGGGCCGAAGTACCAGCGAGCCGTCTCCTGCAGCGCGATGCCGGCGCCGATCGTGGTGGCCAGCGGCGCCAGGTGATGCGCGCCGCGCAGCGGCCGGAAGGCCACGCGCTCGATGATGAGGCCGAGCACGCCGGTGGCGAGCATGGCCGCCCCCAGCGCCAGCATGACGTTGCCGGAGTATTTGGTGGCGACCACCAGACCGACGAAGGCGCCCACCATGAACACCTCGCCGTGGGCCAGGTGCAGCATGCCCAGCACCCCGAAGATCAGCGTGTAGCCGATCGCGATCAGCGCATACACGGCGCCGAGCATCACGCCGTTGACGAGCTGCTGGACGAGCACTATTGGCGGTCGGGGGGAGCGACCGCCGCTCCCCCCGACACCCCCCAACGGGAACCCGCCGCGCCGTTCCTCACGCGCCCGAGGACGCGCCGCGCAGGACGGGGGCGGCGGCCCGCACGGCCTTGACGATGCCGTGGTAGCCGGTGCAGCGGCAGAGGACGGCCGACAGCCCCTCGCGCACCTCGGCCTCGCTCGGATCGGGCTTCACGCGCAGCAGGTCGAGCGCGGTCAGCAGCATGCCGGGCGTGCAGAAGCCGCACTGCAGGCCGTGATGCTCCCGGAAGGCCTCCTGCAGCGGGTGGAGCTGGCCGTCCTTCATGAGGCCCTCGATGGTCGTGATCTCGGCGCCGTCGGCCTGCACGGCCAGCATCAGGCAGGAGCGCGCCGCCTCGCCGTCGACCAGGATCGTGCAGGCGCCACAGATGCCGTGCTCGCAGCCGACGTGGGTGCCGGTGAGCCCGAGATCCTCCCGCAGGAAGTCGACGAGCAGCTTGCGGGGAGCGCAGCGCCCCTCGCGCGGGGCGCCGTTGACCCTGAGGCTGACGGGGACGGTCCCGGTCATCGCGCCCGCTCGACCGCGCGCTTCAGGGCGCGTGAGGTCAGGACGCGGGTGAGGTGGCGGCGGTAGTCCGCCGAGGCGTGGACGTCGGAGTCCGGATTCACCAGCTCGGCGGCGCGCGCCGCGGCGGTCTCGATCGCGGCGGCGCCGAGGCCGTCGCGCTCCAGGATCTCCTCGGCGGCGCGCAGCCGGACGGGCACCGGGCCGGCACCGGCCGAGGCCAGGCGCGCCGTCGTGCAGCGGGCGCCGTCACCGACGACCATCGCGGCGATCCCGACGAGGGCGAAGTCGCCGTGGCGGCGGGCGAACTCCTCGAAGGCGAACCCGGCACCGGCCGGCATGGCCGGCAGCCGCACCTCGACCAGTAGTTCGTCGGGCGCCAGGCTCGTCGTCAGGTACGTCTCGAACAGCGCAGCCGGCTTCAGCGTACGCCGGCCGCGCGGCCCCTGGACGACGACCTCGCCGTCCAGCGCCGTCAACACCGCCGGGTACTCCGCGGAGGGATCGGCGTGGGCGATCGAGCCGCCGATGGTGCCACGCGAGCGGATCGGCAGGTGTCCGACCCAGCGCGTCGCCTCCTGCAGCAGCGGCAGCCGGCGGGCGACGACCGGCGAGAACTCGATCGTCCGCTGGCGCGTCATGGCGCCGAACACGACGGTGCCGTCCTCCTCGCGGATGTAGGCCAGCGCGGGGATGCGGTTCACGTCCACGAGGGCCGCCGGCCGGGCGAGGCGGAAGTTCAGCATCGGCATCAGGCTCTGGCCGCCGGCCAGCACCTTGGCCTCGCCGTCGTAACGCACGAGCAGCTCGACGGCCTGGTCGATGCTCGGCGGCGCGTGATAGTCGAAGCGCGGTGGCTTCACGGTGTCTGGTGTAGCGGGTGTTGTTGTAGCGGGTGCCGCTTGCACGGGTAAGCGCGTGGGTGGCCTGGCTTGGAAACGAGCCGGCTCCGATCGGCTTGCCGACTGATCACTCGTCGACTGATCATATGAAAGGCGCGGCCGGTCATCATCGCGGGCCGGTGCCTTTGGTGCGCGCGGCCTTGATCAGCGCGTGCAGGCGGCTCGGGGTCATCGGCAGCTCGGTGATGCTGATGCCCAGCGGCTTGAGGGCGTCGCTGACGGCGTTGGCGATCACCGCGGGGACGGTCATCGACGAGGACTCGCCGAGGCCCTTGGAGCCGAGGGTCGTCAGCGGCGAGGGCGAGACCACGTGGGCGATCTCGATGTCCGGCGCCTCGCTGGCCGTCGGCACCAGGTAGTCCATGAACGTGCCGGTCAGCAGCTGGCCGTCGTCGTCGTAGGCCAGCTCCTCGTAGAGCGCGCCACCGAGGCCGTGCAGGGCGCCGCCGTAGATCTGCCCCTCGACGATCATCGGGTTGATGATCGTGCCGGCGTCGTGCACGGTGACGTACTTCACGATCGTGACCGCCGCGGTATCGACATCGACCTCGACGGCCATGACCTCGGCGATGAAGCCGTACGTGTTGGAAGAGTTCACGCGGTCTTCGGCGTCGACGGCCTTGGCCACCGAGAAGCCGAACACCGCCGTCGCCTGCAGCCCCGGCTCCATGCCCTCCGGCAGCGATTCCGTATTCCAGTGAGCGCGCCCGGCCAGGTCTTTGATCGAGTAGGCGGCGCCCTTGCCCACCTTGCGGTGCACGCCGCCGTCACGGAACTCGACGGCCTCGGCCGGCACGTCCATCAGGTGCGCCGCGTAGGCCACCAGCTTGGCCTTCAGCTTGCGCGCCGCCAGCGCGACGGCGCTGGTGCCGACGGAGCCGAAGCGGCTCGAGTAGGTGCCGGAGGAGATCGACCACACGCGGGTGAACGTGTCCATCTCGTCCACCACCGTGACGTCGCGCGGCACCAGCCCCAGCTCGTCGGCCACGATCTGCGAGACGATCGTCTGGTGCCCCTGCCCTTGCGGCGTCGTCCCCAGGATGGCGATGACGCGGCCGAGCGGGTCGATCTTCACGGTGGCCGAGTCGACGGCGCCGGACTTGGGCAGGTACTCGGGCTTGGCCCGGAACTGCGGGTCGAGCGCGGTGGCGACGTAGCCCATGTTGGAGACCGAG
>JBGQLG010000100.1:0-19551 GCA_041499965.1 Methylomirabilia bacterium | reverse complement strand
TGCGCGTGACCCAGTTCAGCATCCTCGCGGCGCTGGCCCGCCGGGGCGAGGCGAATGTGACAGAGCTCACCGCCGCGCTGGCCATCGATCAGACGACCCTCACGCGCAGCCTCACGCTGCTGGAGCGCGACGGCGTGATCGTGCGGGCCCCGCATCCCGACGGCCGCATCAAGGCGCTGCGGCTCACCGCCAGAGGGAGACGGGCGCTGGGCGTCGCGCGGCCGCTCTGGGCGCAGGCCCAGCAGCGCGTGCTCCGCCAGTGGGGGACGAAGGCGTGGGCCGACTCGCAACGGCGGTTGGCCCACTTGCTCAGGGTCGCGGTGGAGCGACGCAGACCGACGCGCCGACGCGCGTCCTGAGGGGGAGCACACGATCGAGGGCGCGCCCGGGCAGCTCACCGGGTCGCGCGGAGGACGACGACCATGAAGGGACGCATCGTGGTAACCGTGGCCATGGCGATGTTGATCGCCGGTGCCGGTCTGGCCGGCTGCGAGAAGGGGCCGATGCAGAAGGCTGGAGAGAAGGTCGACGAGGTCACCGGCCAGGACAAGCTGATCGGCAAGGGCCCCGCCGAGAAGACCGGGCGGAAGATCGACAACACCGTCGACGACATCAAGAAATAGCGGGGGAGTTCCGCAATCGGGGCCGTTGCCGTATCGTGCGAGGGTGATCGTCCATCTGGTCGATGGGACGTTCGAGCTGTTCCGCTACTTTCTCTCGCCGGCGGCGGCCTTCGATCGGAGCACGCCCGAGACGCTGAGGGCCGTGCGTGGCGTCGTCGCCTCCGTCCTGGGGATGCTCGAGGGCGGCGCCACGCACCTCGGCGTCGCCACCGACCACGTCATCGAGTCGTTTCGCAATGCGCTGTGGCCGGACTACAAGACCGGTGAGGGCATCGACCCGCTGCTGGCCGGCCAGTTCGAGCCACTCGAGACTGCGCTCAGCGCGCTCGGGGTGGTCGTCTGGCCCATGGTCGAGTTCGAGGCCGACGATGCGCTGGCCGCGGCGGCCGCCATGGCCGCCGCCGACCCGCGCGTCAGCCGGGTCGTCGTCTGCACACCCGACAAGGACCTCGCCCAGTGCGTGCGGGGTGACCGCGTCGTCCAGCTCGATCGGCGCACACGCGAGGTCCGCGACGAGGCGGGCGTCCGGCAGAAGTTCGGCGTCCGTCCCGCGTCGATCCCCGACTGGCTCGCGCTGGTCGGCGACAGTGCCGACGGCTTTCCCGGCCTACCCGGCTGGGGGGCTCGCTCCGCCGCGGCGGTCCTCGCCCGCTACGAGCACCTGGAGCGCATCCCGAAGCTTGCGGCGGAGTGGGACGTCTCCGTGCGCGGGGCGCTGCGGCTGGCCACGACGCTGGCGGAGCAGCGGGAGCGTGCGCTGCTGTTCCGCCGGCTGGCCACGCTGCGGACGGAGGCGCCGATCGGCGTCGACGTGGACGGGCTGCGGTGGACGGCCCCGGGCGCGGACTTCGCGGCCTGGTCGGAGCGACTGGGCGCTCCGGCGCTCCACGAGCGCGCCGCCGCGCTGGCCGCCGTGCGCATGGGGACGAGACCCACGACGGGGGGTGGTGTGGAGGCCCGCGATGCCCCTGGGCCTTGACAGCCCGGCCACCGGGGCGATACAGGTGTGCCCGTGGCGCGGGCCTGCTCACGGAGATGGAAGGGGGGGAGCCGTGGTCGCCGGCGCGCCGTGACGGCGCGGTGGCTGGCCGGGCTGTTCCTCCTCGCGGTCGCCGGGTGCACGACGCTCCCGATCGTCGGTCCGGCACTCCTGCTCGCCCGGGCGGACCGCCAGGCCCGTGAGGGCGCGTGGCAGGAGGCGATCGGATCCTACGACGAGTACCTCGGACGCTTCCCCGATGACGCCGACGCGCCCCGCATCCTGGAGAGCCGCGACACGCTCGCGGCCATGGTGACGGCGCGCGCCGAGCTGACGCGGCGGCGCGAAGAGGTGACGCGGCTGCAGGACGAGCTGAGCAAGCTGGAGGACGAGGGCACGCGTCTGCGCGAGGACGGTACCCGCCAGCGGGCCGAGGCGACGGTCCTGCGCGATGAGGTGATCAAGCTGCGCGACGAGCGCTCGCTCCTGCGCACCGAGGGGACGCAGCTACGCGAGGAGCTGACCCGCCGCGAGGGCGACCTGGCGCGCACGCGTCAGGAGCTGGCCGCGCGCCAGGCCGAGGCCGAGCGCCTGCGCACCTACATCGAGCGCCTCAAGGAAATCGACCTCAAGCTCGAACGCAAGCGCTGAGGACCTCCCGCACGCTTCGTCCGGCGGGCCACGTTCCCGCGGGCCGCCGTCGAGTCCCCTGAAGGAGAGCGACCAGATGGCCACGAGCATTCGCTTCGATCCGAGCGCGCCGTACGAGGTCGACGAGAGCGACGTCCCGTTCGCCCGGCCCGACGGCGTCGAGCTGCTGGCTCGCGTGTACCGTCCCCGCGGTGAGCCGGCCGCGCCGCTCGGCGCGCTCGTGGACGTTCACGGCGGCGCCTGGAGCCGGAACGACCGGACGAGCGGCGCCGTGCACGGACGGGCCCTGGCCGCCAGCGGCCTGGTCGTGGCCTCCCTCGACTTCCGCCAGGGCCCCGAGCACAAGCATCCCGCCGCCAGCGCCGACGTCGCGGCGGGCGTGCGCTGGGTGCGAGCCCACGCGCGCCGGCTGGGCGTCGATCCCCGGCAAGTCGGCATCGTGGGCAGCTCCAGCGGGGGGCAGCTGGCGCTCCTGCAGGCGGTGAAGCCGGGCGCGCCCGAGCACGCCGGCACGCCGATCGTCCTGCCCGACGGCTCGCTGGGCGCGGGCCCGGCCGACGACTCGGTCGGGTTCGTGCTCGCGCTCTATCCCGTCGCGGACCCGCTGGCCCGGTACCGCTACGTGCTCTCGCGCCAGGACGAGCCGCCGCAGCCCGCGGGCTTCTCGGCCAAGCGCCTGATCGACGCGCACCTCGGCTACTTCGCCGACGAGGCGGCGATGGCCACGGCCAGCGTGACCCGCGTGGTGTCGTCCGGCGAGGCGCGCGGGCTGCCGCCCGCCTGGGTCGCCCAGCCCGAGCTGGACGACAACGTGCCCGCCGCCATCACGGAGGCGCTGATCGTCGCCTATCAGCGGGCCGGCGGGCGGATCGAGCGGATGCACTTCCCCGGAGCCCGGCACGGCTTCATCGGCAATGCCAGCGCGGACACCAGCAAGGCCGTCGCGCTCATGCTGCAGTTCACCGGTGCCCACATGCCCTGGAGGGAACCATGAGCAAGTTGATCTTTGCGGCGGTGCTGATTCTCGGCGGCCTCGGTCTCGGGAGGGTCTTGACGTCGATGGCGATGCAGGTGCGCGACGTGAGCCAACGGCAGGTGCCGCTGCTGACCATCGCGCGCGTCGTCCGGGCGGCGGGGATCGTGCTCGGCCTGGGCATCATCCTGGTGTCGAGCTTCGTGGTCGTCGACTCCGGTCACGTCGGCGTGGTGACCGTCTTCGGCAACGTGGAGAAGGATCCGCTCTTCAACGGCCTGCACATCGTGATGCCCTACAAGGACGTGATCCAGATGGACACGCGCGTGCAGAAGCACGAGGCCAAGTACGACGCCGCCTCCGTGGACATCCAGGCCGTCCACGCGGTGATGGCCCTCAACTTCCGGCTGATCGGCGACAAGGCGCCGGAGGTCTATCGCACGGTCGGACTCCGCTACGAGCAGTCGATCATCGATCCGGCGGCGGCCGAGGTCCTGAAGGCGCAGACGGCGATCCACGCCGCCAACGACATCCTGCAGCAGCGGCCGAAGATCAAGTCCGACGTCCAGGACGGCCTGACCAAGTGGCTCGCCAAGTACGGCATCCAGGTGACCGAGGTCTCGATCAAGGACATCCGCTTCGACAAGGACTTCGAGCTGGCGGTGGAGCGCAAGCAGATCGCCCAGCAGGTGGCCGAGCAGAAGCGCTACGAGGTCGATCAGGCCAAGCGCGAGGCCGAGTCCAAGGTGGCCAAGGAGCGGGGGGAGGGCGCGGCCGTCCAGGCCCGGGCCGAGGGGGAAGCCGCCGCCACGCGCCTGCGGGCCGCCGCCGAGGCCGAGTACAACGCCAAGGTGACCCAGTCGCTCACGCCGGTGATGATCCAGCAGCAGTATCTGACCAAGTGGGACGGTCGCCTGCCGCAGTTCGTGACCGGATCGGGAGGCAACTTGCTGATGCAGATCCCCATGCCGGGGCGCGCCGAGAAATAGCGAACCGCATCCCGCTGACTCCCGAGTCAGAGCTTCGCCGACCTGGACGGGCGCGTCGCCGGCCCGCGACAAGGGCGGCGGGGTGAGCCCTCGGAGAGGGCTGCCGGCACGCCGAGGGCTCGCCTGAACGACGCGAGCGGGGTTCGCGCGGGCCCCCCATCCCCCAGAGGGGGCTGGGTTGTCGAACAAGTCGAGCGTTGGCGGCGCGCTTACCCCGCCGAGTCGCGACGGTGGGAGGCAGGCTCACCCTCGGTCGCGACGGCAGCCCTCTCCGAGGGCTCGCCCCGCCGCCCTTGTCGCGGGCCGGCGACGCGCCCGTCCAGGTCGGCGAAGCTCTGACTCGGGATACTAGGTCTGGAGGTCGCCGATTGCCGCGGAGAGGGCCTGGAGTTCGGCGCGCCAGGACGCCGGCGGCACGATCGGACGCACGACGAACTTGGAGAAGCCGACGGCGATGAAGCGCTGGAGGAGGTGACGTAGCGCGGGCAAGCCCACGGGCGTGAGCTCGAGCGCTCGCGGGCGGCGCGCGGCCATCGTGCGGGCGGTGGCCGGGTCGATCGCTTCGCGGGCGTAGCCGATGCTCATGCCGAAGTGCTCGGGGCTGATCGAGCGGCCGGCCCGGGCGGCCGCGCCCTCGATCACGACGCGTCCGGCCGCCGCCTCTTCGGGCGTGCACAGCGACGGCAGCCAGCCGTCGGACAGCCGGCCACAGCGCTCGAGGGCGGCGGGCACGTTGCCACCCAGCCAGACTTCGAGCGGGCGCTGCACGGGCAGGGGCGAGAGCTTGACGTCACGGAGGTGGCCGGCGGCGCCCTCGTGGTTCACCGTCTCGCCCGCCCACAGACGCCGCAGCAGCGGCAGCGCCTCGTCGATGAACGCGCCGCGTTGCTTGGGCTCGACGCCGATGGCCTCGCGCTCCGGAGGGTAGGTGAGCCCGGGCACCAGCGTCACCAGCAGCCGACCGTGGCACAGCACGTCGAGGCTGGCGAGCTGCTTGGCCAGGCGCAGCACGTTGCGCCCCGGCAAGAGCATCGTGGTCCCCAGCTTCACCCGCGGGTTGCTCGCGGCGGCCCAGGCCAGACCCACGACAGGGTCGAGCACGGGACCGGTCAGCACCTCCGAGAGCCACAGCGAGTCGAAGCCCAGCTGGTCGATGCTCGCCACCAGCTCGCCCAGCGCTGCGGGCGACGCTGACGCGCCCGCGGCTCCCACCCCGATGCGGATCTTCATGTCAGTCGCTCACGGTAGCAGTGCCGCGACCCGAATGCGAGCGCGCGGTGCGGCCAGCGGTGTGACGGCGGCGTGGCGCCGGAGCAGGCGGACCGTGTCGAACTTCCAGTGCGCCGGCACGGCCCGGACCGGGTCGCGGTAGACCTCCAGCACCTCGTCGATCAGGTTGACGATCCAGTAGTCGGCGATCCCCGCGCGCGCGTAGAGACCACCCTTGCGCAGGCGGTCGAGCGCGAGCGACGAATCGGCGACCTCGACGACGAGCACGGGCCGCGAGGGATGGGCGTCCCGGTAGTCTCGCGGCCGGCCCGGCACGACGACGAGATCGGGCTCGGGCTCCGATCGCCGGTCGAGGGCGATCGGCTTCTCCTCCCGCACGTGGAACGTGCGGCCGAACGCCTTCTCGAGCGCCCCTCGCGCCAGCGCCACGGCCGTGGCGTGGCGCCCACCCTGCGGCTCACGGACGACCAGCAGGCCGTCGAGCAGCTCGATCCGGTCCTCGGGGCCGAAGACGCCCGCCTCGACGAGGCGATCGTATCGGATCCGCGGCATCCGCCAGAGTGGGAGCGCCGGCGCCTTCATGCTGGCTGCCACGATACGGTAACCGCGGCCGGGACTCAACGCAGAGCATCTCGGGGCCGGCCGGTCACCCCGCCGAGTTGCGGCGCGCCCGGCGCACGCTGTCGAACGCCACCGCCAGCACGATGAACGTGCCGACGAAGGCGCCCTGCCAGAAGGTGCTGATGCCGAGCAGGGTCAGGCTGTTGCGGATGATCTCGATCAGCGCGGCGGCGATGACGCTGAGCTCCATCGACTGGCCCGGGTTGGTCGTCACGCCGCCGAGCCAGCTCGCCTCGAGCCCGCCGGCCAGCCCGGCCATGAATCCCGAGAGCATGTAGATGCCGATCTTGATCCGCGCGACCGGCAGGCCGGTCAGGACAGCCGCGCGCTCGTTGCCGCCCACGGCCATGATCCGAGCGCCCCACCGGCACGCCGATGCTGATCACGCATCGAGGCGAAGGACCGGGAGATGCTGATGAGTGCATGCGCTACCATGTGCGCCATGACTGGTGCATCCGGTCCCGGAGGACGTCGATGAGACTCGCGATTGTCGGACAACAGGATTTCGGCAAGGCGGTGCTGGAGGCGTTCGTCGCCCGCGGGGACGAGGTGGCGGCCGTGTTCTGTGCGGCCGAGAAACCGGGCGCCAGGATCGATCTGCTCAAAGCCGCAGCGCAGGAGCGTGGCCTGCCGGTCTTGCAATTCGCCTCGCTCCGCAATCCCGAAGCGCATGACGCCTTGAAATCGCTTGGGGTCGACCTCGGCGTCATGGCGTACGTGCTGCAGTTCGCTCCCGACAGCCTCGTGAGGATCCCCCGCCTCGGTATGATCCAGTTCCATCCGTCGTTGCTGCCGCGCTATCGCGGGCCGTCGTCGATCAACTGGCCGATCATCCGCGGTGACATCGGCACCGGACTCACCATCTTCCGCCCGACCGAGGGGTTGGACGAAGGCCCCGTCGTGCTCCAGAAGGAGTGCGCGATCGGTCCCGACGACACGCTGGGCGACGTCTACTTCAACAACTTGTTCCCCCTGGGCATCGAAGCGCTGCTGGAGGCGGCGAGTCTGGTGTTCGCGGGCAAGCACCGGGAGACGGTGCAGGACGAGTCGCGGGCGAGCTACGAAGGGTGGTGCCGCGAAGGCGAAGCCCGCGTGCACTGGGGACACCACGTCGACGCCACCTACAACCTGATCCGCGGCTGCAATCCCGCACCCGGCGCGTGGACCACGTTCAACGGCAAGAAGCTCGAGCTCTTCGACGCGCGCAAGCACCTCTTCCGCCGCTTCGCCGACGTCGTGGGCAAGATCGGCGAGGTCTCCGACGTGACCGACGGCAGCTTCAAGGTCACCGCGCAGGGCGGCCGCGTCGAGGTGCTGCGGGCGCGGGCCGCCGAGGGCAAGAAGCTCTCGGGCGGCGAGGTCGCTCGCGCGCTCGGCCTGACCGCCGGGACGATCCTCGGTCAGTAGCTCGGTCCTGGATGACGCTGTCCGAGCTCATCGCATTGCGGGTACAATCCCCGGCGGAAGGAGCGTCGGCATGAGCGAGACGCGCACGCATCCGAAGCTGGAGCTGTCGCACACCCTGATGAGCGAAGAGGACGCGCTGCGCCTCCTCGACGGCCACCGCATCCGCCTGGGGAGCCGCACGATGGACCCCAAGGCCCAGATCGTCGGCGAGTTCGTCAAGTCCATCCGGGTGCCGGGCTACTACCCTCCGTTGCCCGAGCTGCGCCAGCAGCTGCGCACCATGGTGACGCTGATGGACGAGCCGGCGCCGCCGCTGCCCCGCCTCGAGGACATCCGCATCCCGGGGCCGGCCGGCGAGATTCCGGCCCGCGTGTACGCGCCGAGCGTCGGGGGCGCGCCACTGCCCGCGGTGGCGTACTTCCACGGCGGGGGCTGGGTGCAGGGAGACCTCGAGACCCATCACGGGCTCTGTGCGCGGCTGGCCAGGCACGCCGGCGTGCTGGTCGTCGCCGTCGACTACCGGCTGGCGCCCGAGCACAAGTTCCCGGCCGCGGTCGAGGACTGCCTGGCGGCCTATCGCTGGCTGCGCACGCGCGGGCGTGACGTCGGCGCCGACCCCGCCCGCGTGGCCGTCGCCGGCGACTCGGCCGGCGGCAATCTCTCGGCGGTCGTCTCGCAGCTCGCCGCCACGGGCGGCACGCCTCTGCCCACGTGCCAGGTGCTCATCTATCCCGCCGTCGACTTCACGCTGGAGACGGAGTCGCACCGCGAGCTGGCCGACGGCCACGTCATCCCGCGGGATCGCATCGTCTGGTACGGGGAGCAATATCTGACGAGCGAGGCGGACAAGGCTGATCTCAGAGCCTCGCCCATGCGGGCGCCGAGCCTGGCCGGCCAGCCGCCGGCCCTGATCGTCACCGCCGGCTTCGATCCGCTGCGCGACGAGGGCCGGGCGTACGGCGATCGGCTGCGCGCGGATGGGGTGGACGTCGTGCACCGCGAGTATCCCGGGCAGATCCACGCATTCGTGTCGCTGACCAAGGCCATTCCCCAGGGGATGGCCTGTACGCTGGAGATCGCGGAGTACCTGCGCCAGCGGCTGAGCTGACCCGACCTACCTGAGTGCGGCCTCCGGCGTGCCGTCCTTCCACGGCAGGGCGACCTCGTAGGGGTGCCGCAGGCAGTCGTCCGGCAGACACTCGATCGGCGTGAAGTCGCGGTGCGCGATGTACTCCGGCCGCTTGAAGCGCCGGATGTGGTTGGACACGGCGCAGAGGCTCAGATAGACGCTCACCCGGTTCCACGGCGAGAGGTTCGACGTGGAGGCGTGGACCAGGCAGGAGTGGAACATGATCAGCGAGCCGGCCGGGCCTTTGGGGGCCACCAGACCGCCCCGGGCGACCAGCCGGGTGATCGTCGCGTGGTCGATCGTCCACAGCGGATAGCTGGTCGTCGAGGTGTCGTGGCCGGCGTCGAGCACGCCCAGCGTGTGGCTGCCGGGGATGAACATCAGCGGGCCGTTGAACTCGTTCACGTCGTCGAGGAAGATCGCCACGTTCATGGCGCGGGCCTCGGGCATCTGGTCGTCGTTGAACCAGGTGCCGAAGTCCTGGTGCCACTGCCACACGTCGCCGTCGAAGGCCATCTTGCCGTTGATCTTGAACTGGTGCATGTAGACCGGCTCGCCGAAGACCTGGACGGCGGGCTCGACCAGCCGGGGGTGCCGGGCCAGCCGCGCGAAGGGCGCGCTGTACAGGTGGGCCGCGAAGTTCGTCCGCACGGCGTCGCTGTCCTTCTCGCGGACGTTCTCGGGCCGGCGCTGCGCGTAGAGGTGCGGCACCTCGTCGGTCAGGACCTTGATCTCCTCGGTCGAGAACAGGCCGGGGAAGAACAGGTAGCCGTCCCGGTCGAAGGCCTCGAGCTGGGCCGCCGTCAGCGTCATGCCGTCTCCATGGCTGTCGCCACGATACGGCAACCGCGAGCCGCGCTCAACACCTCCGTGCTGATCCGGGTCAGGCGATCGCCGGCTCAGGTGCCGATCCGATCGAGGGCCTGCCTCGTGCGCAGTCGGTGGCCCCGCGGCCTGACGCCCGGCCTTGAATGATATGATCGCGGCCACCCAGGGCCGCGTGACATGTCACTCCTGAGCGTCCGCGATCTCAGCGTCGCCTTCGAGACGCGCGACGGAGTCGTGCGTGCGGTCAACGGCGTGACCTTCTCGCTCGACGCCGGCACGGTCCTCGCCCTCCTCGGTGAATCGGGCTCCGGCAAGAGCGTCACGTTGCGCGCGATTCTCGGCCTCCATCCGGCCGGGCGCACCCGGGTCACCGGTGAGGTGCTCGTGAAGGGCCGTGACGTCAACCGGCTCGCCGAGCGCGACCGCGAGCGTCTCCGCGGTGGGGTCGTCTCCATGGTGTTCCAGGAGCCGATGACCGCGCTCGACCCGGTCTACACGATCGGCGGCCAGATCGTCGAGACGCTCGTGCAGCACCGCGCCCTGGATCGCCGCGCCGCGTCCCGGCGCGCGCGCGAGCTCCTCGATCTCGTCCAGGTGCCGTCGCCCGAGCGGTGCCTGGCGAGCTATCCGCACGAGATCTCCGGCGGCATGCGCCAGCGCGCGATGATCGCCATCGCGCTCGCCGGCGAGCCGGAGCTGCTGCTCGCCGACGAGCCGACCACCGCGCTCGACGTGACGGTGCAGGCCCAGATCCTCTGGCTGCTGCGCGACCTCCAGCAGCGGCTCGGCCTGGCGGTCATCTTCGTCACCCACGACCTCGGGGTCGCCGCCGAGATCGCGGACGACGCCGCCGTCATGTACGCCGGGCGCATCGTCGAGCAGGCGCCCATCCGGGAGCTGTTCCGTCGTCCCGCGCACCCGTATACCGAGGGGCTGATGCAGGCCACGGTGCGCCGCGGTCAGAAGGGCCGCCCGCTCGTCCCCATTCCGGGTGCGCCTCCGAACCTCGCCAGGCTGCCCCCCGGCTGCGCGTTCGCGCCGCGGTGTCCGATCGCGCGCGACGTGTGCACGACCACGCTGCCGGCGTTCCATTCCGTGGCCCCCGGCCACGTCGCGCGCTGCCACCTCGTCGCCGAGCGATTCGCGGACCCCCATGCGGCGCCGGCTACCGTCGGCTCGAGCCCGACCCAAGGAGAATCGCCATGAGACGCCTCGCCATCCTGACCCTCGCCACCGTCCTCACGCTGTCGCTGACGGGCGCCGCCTTCGCGCAGGGCACGCTGCGCATCGGGATGACGGCCAGCGACATTCCCTACACCGGGGGCCAGACGGACAACGGCTTCGAGGGCTTCCGGTTCGTCGGCTACCAGATCTACGAGCCGCTCATCGCGTGGGACCTCTCGCGCGGCGATCGGCTGGCGCCGCTCGTCCCCGGGCTGGCGGAATCATGGGAGGTGCGCAAGGACCAGCCGACGAAATGGGTGTTCAAGCTCCGCAAGGGCGTGACGTTCCACGACGGCAGCCCGTTCAACGCCGACGCGGTCGTCTTCTCGTACGAGTCGATCAAGAAGAAGGACGCGCCGCACTTCGACCCGTACGGCTCGGGCCAGGTCAGCTTCCGGCTCGCGTCGCTGACCGGCATCGCGAAGATCGACGACCACACGGTCGAGTTCGAGACGAACAAGCCCACGAGCTTCGTGCCCTACCAGATCTGTTACATGGTGATCGTGTCGCCGGCGCAGTGGCAGAAGGTCAAGGACTGGCGGAAGTTCGCCGAGCAGCCGTCCGGCACCGGGCCCTATCGCGTGACGCGGTTCGTCCCGCGCGAGCGGCTCGAGCTGGAGGCGAACAAGACCTACTGGGACGCCAAGCGGCGGCCGAAGATCGACAAGCTCGTCCTGCTGCCGATGCCGGAGCCGACCACGCGGCTGGCCGCGCTGCGCAGCGGCCAGGTCGACTGGATCGAGGTGCCGCCGCCCGACTCCATCCCGCAGCTCAAGGGCGCCGGGTTCCAGATCGTCATGAACTCCTACCCGCACAACTGGACGCACACGCTCCGCCTCGACAAGGAGCCGTGGAGCAACAAGCTCGTGCGCAAGGCGGCGAACTACGCCGTGGATCGGGTCGGCATCTGCAAGAATCTTTTGAACGACACGTGCATCCCGGCCACCGGCATCGTGTACAAGAGCCATCCGTGGTTCGGCAAGCCGAAGGAGGTCTACGAGTACAACCCGACCAAGGCCAAGGAGCTCCTGCGGCAGGCGGGCTTCGACGGCGGCAAGCACCCGGCCAAGGCCGTCCACCTCATCTCCACGTCGGGCTCGGGCCAGATGCTGCCGCTGGCGATGAACGAGCTGATCCAGAAGAATCTCAAGGAGGTCGGCATCGACGTCGACCTGCAGCCGGTGGAGTGGAACACGCTCCTGACGCGCTGGCGGGCCGGCTTCAAGACCCCCGACAACGAAGGGCTCAACGCGTGGAACATCTCCTGGAACTTCCTGGAGCCGTGGAGCGGCTTCGGACGCTTCTTCCACAGCAAGTCGGTCGTGCCCGTCTCCGTCAACACCATGCCCTACATCAATCCCGAAGCCGACAAGCTCATCGACGAGGCGGAGCGCACCTTCGACATCGCCCGGCAGAACGAGATCCTCGCCAAGCTCCACGAGGTGATCGTCGACGACGCGCCGTGGATCTTCGTCGTGCACGACCTGAACCCGCGCGCGCTGTCGGGCAAGGTCAAGGGCTTCGTGCAGCCCCAGAGCTGGTTCGTCGATCTGACGGCGGTCACGGTGCGGTAGCGCACGGTCCGTGTGGGCGTACGCCGGCCGGCGTCTCCTGCTCGCGGTCCCGACGCTGCTCGGGGCGAGCATCATCGTCTTCGCGATGGTGCACCTCGCCCCCGGCGACCCGATCGCGGCGGTGATGCCGGCCGAGTCCAGCCAGGCGGAGATCGAGGCCACCAAGCGCGCGTACGGCTTCGACAAGCCGCTGCCGGTGCAGTACCTCGTCTGGCTCGGGCGGGTGGTGCGGGGTGACCTCGGCCGCTCGATCGCCACCCGCCGGCCGGTGATCCTCGACGTCCGCGACTCGCTCGCCAACAGCCTCGTCCTCGCGCTGTCGTCCTCCGCGGTCTCCTTCGGGCTCGGCATCGGGCTCGGCCTCCTGGCCGCCTTCCGGCAGGGCCGCGCGCTCGACAAGGTGGCCAGCGCGGTGGCGATCGTGGGCGTCTCGGTCCCGCACTACTGGGCCGGCATCATCCTGATCATCGTCTTCTCCGTGCAGCTCAACTGGTTGCCGGCCATGGGCGCGGCCGACGGCGGCGGTCCGCTCGAGTACCTGCGCCACATGGCGCTGCCCACGGTGGCGCTGTCGCTCATCCCGCTCGGCGTGATCACGCGGGTCGTGCGCTCGGCCGCGCTCGACATTTTGAATCAGGAATTCGTCCTCGCCCTGCGCGCCCGGGGCCTGGCGGCGCGGCGGGTGTTCACGCACGTCGTCACGAACGCCGCGCCGCAGATCTTCACCGTGCTGGGGCTCCAGTTCGGCTTCCAGCTCGGCGGCTCCGTCCTGGTGGAAGCGGTGTTCTCGTGGCCCGGGACCGGCTATCTCCTGAACCTGGCCATCTTCCAGCGCGACATCCCGGTGTTGCAGGGCGTGATCCTGGTCCTGGCGACCTTCTTCGTGCTGCTGAACCTCGGGGTCGACCTGCTGCAGACCCTCGTCGATCCCCGGATCGCACGCCACTGATGGCCATCGCCGGCGCGCTGCCGCACGACCTTGAGCCCGTCGCCGGGGCTCCGATGTCCTACTGGCGCACGGTCGGGTGGCGACTCGCGCACGATCGGATGACGCTCGTGGCCGGGACGGCGCTCACCCTCATCGTGCTCTCCGCCGTGCTGGCGCCGTGGCTCGCGCCCTTCGACCCGGATGCCGGCTCGATTCGCCTGCGGCTGGCGCCGGTCGGGGCGCCGGCGCACCTCCTGGGGACGGATGAGCAGGGTCGCGACATGCTGAGCCGCCTGCTGTGGGGGGGCCGGATGACCCTGGTGGCCGCGCTGACGCCGGTCCTGGTCGGATTGGGGCTGGGCACCGGGCTGGGCGTGCTGGCCGGCTACGTCGGGGGGCTCACGAACACGCTCGTGATGCGGACGATGGACATCTTCTACGCGTTTCCGGCCGTCCTGCTGGCCATCGCGATCTCCGGCGCGCTCGGGCCCGGCCTGGCCAACACCCTCATCGCGCTCTCGATCGTGTTCGTGCCACGCGTCGTGCGGGTGGCGGAGTCCGCCACCGTGCAGGTGAAGGGCCTCGAGTACATCGCGGCCGCGCGGGCGAGCGGCAGCGGCGTGGGCCCGATCCTGCGTCACCATCTCCTCGCGAACGTGCTCGGCCCCATCCTGGTGTTCGCGAGCACCCAGGTGTCGCTGTCCATCATCCTCGCCGCCGGGCTGTCGTTCCTCGGGCTCGGCGTCACGCCGCCGGCGGCGGAGTGGGGGCTGATGCTGAACACGCTGCGCCAGTCGATCTACGTGAACGCGGTGGTGCCCGCGCTGCCAGGGCTCGCGATCTTCGTCACCTCGATGGCGTTCAACCTGCTCGCCGACGGCCTGCGCGACGCGATGGAGATCCGAAGCTGAGCCCGGCGCCGCTGCTGCAGGCGCGCGGGTTGCGCAAGCACTTTCCGCTGCGCGGCGGCGTGCTGCAGCGCCCGTACGCCTGGGTGCGCGCCGTCGACGGGGTGTCGTTCGACGTCCACGCGACCGAGACGCTGGGGATCGTGGGCGAGTCGGGCTGTGGCAAGTCGACGCTGGCGCGGCTCCTCCTGCGCCTGATCGAGGCCGACGCCGGCAGCCTGACGTTTGGCGGTGAGGACGTGCATCGCGCGTCGCCGGCGCGCCTGAAGCGCTTGCGCCGCGACATGCAGCTCGTGTTCCAGGACCCGTACGCGTCGCTGAACCCTCGCCTCACGATGGAGGACGCCGTCGCGTTCAGCCTGCTCGTGCACGGGACGCCGCGCGGCGAGGCGCGCGAGCGGGCCCGGGTGCTGCTGGGCCGCGTCGGCCTCGATCCGCGGCTCTACGGCCGTCGGTATGCGCACGAGCTGAGCGGGGGCCAGCGCCAGCGCGTGAACATCGCGCGCGCGCTCGTGCTCGACCCCAAGCTCCTGGTCCTCGACGAGCCGGTGTCCGCGCTCGACAAGTCGGTCCAGGCGCAGGTGCTCAACCTCCTGCAAGACCTGAAGGAGGAGCGCGCGCTCACCTACGTGTTCATCTCGCACGACCTGAACGTGATCGAGTACGTCAGCAGCCGGGTGCTCGTCATGTACCTGGGCGAGGTCGTGGAGTCCGGGACGGCCGATGCTCTCGCGCAGTCGCCGAAGCATCCCTACACCCAGGCACTCTTCGCCTCGGCGCCGAGCCTGGATCCCGACCGGCGCCTGGACCGGCCACCCCTCGCCGGCGATCCGCCGAACGCGATCGATCCGCCCTCCGGCTGCCGCTTCCGCACGCGGTGCCCGTTCGCGATGCCGCGCTGCGGGGACGCGCCCCCGGCCCTGCGGCCGGTCGCCGCGACGCACGACGTGGCCTGCTACCTCTACGAGGCGGCGGTCCCGGAGGGGGCGGGGCGGCGCGAATGACTCTCGCGGAATTGGGTGACGCCGGGGCGCGGGGTCCGGGGTCGGGCGCCGGTCCGCGGGCGTGCCGGCATGGCTCGCCTGTCGCCGTAACTCGCTCCGGGCCCGGCTCGCTCGGGCCCCCCATCCCCCCAAGGGGGCTGGGGCGCGAACAAACTGAATCGTGGGCGGCTCGCTCGCCGGGCCCGGCGCTCGAACGGCGACCACGGCTCGCCATGATGGCGCGCCCGCGGACCGGCGCCCGACCCCGGACCCCGCGCCCCGGCGTCACCCAATTCCACGAGAGTCATTGGCGGGTGTCGGCCCTGATCCGGTCGGTGTTCACACGGGCTTAGCGGACACCAGGATGAACGCCACCAGGCACGGCCCCGCGCCGCGGTTGCTCCACGCGTGGTTGGTGCCGCGCTGCACGAGCACGTCGCCGGTCTTCAGGAGGGTCTCGCCCTCGTCCATCAGCGCCCAGATCTCGCCGCTCAGGACGATCGCGTAGTCCACCGTCGCGGTCTTGTGCATGCCGGGGTGGCGCGCGGCGTCCCGGTCCATCGCGTGGCCGGCGCCCATCGACTCGAAGGCGGTCGTGCGGTCGAAGCCGGCCAGCGTGCTGTCGGGCGGAAACTCCACGACGCGGAAGATCGTGCCGCTGGCCGGCGGCTCGAGGACGACGGGGCGCGCGGCCCCGTCGCGGGCGCCGGCGTTGTCGGCCGGGGCGGCGTCGGTGACCCAGAGGTTCGTCATGCCGAAGGTCGGCACGCCGGGAATGGTGAGCACGTGCGGCGACGGGGCGTCAGTCACGATGACCGACTTGCCCTGCGCATTGTGACCGGTGACGACCCGGCGAATCGGCCTGAGCATCGTCATGGCCTCGAAGTAGCGGCCAACCTCGGCATGGTCGTAGCCTCCCGGCGCCACGATACGGCAACCGCCGCGCCTCCGCATGCTCTTGGCGACGCTGCGAGGCCGTCGCTTCGAGCCGCGTGGCCCGAGCTACTGACGCTCGTGGGCTCGGGTGACGCCGCGGATCGTGCGTGGAGCCCGCGGGCGCGGGTGGGGCTCTTCGGGCACGCCCAGGGCTCGCCTCTAGCACGCGGGCGGGGCTCGCTCGACCCCCCATCCCCCAAAGGGGGCTGGGGCGTGGGCTGTCGAGCGTGGGCGGCTCGCTCGCCCCGCCGGCAGCCAGCCCGCCCGGTTCGGCTCGCCCTGGTTCGCGCCCGAAGAGCCCCACCCGCGCCCGCGGGCTCCACGCACGATCCGCGGCGTCACCCGAGCCCGCGAGCGTCAGTAGCTGGCGGAGCCGGCGATCGGACGGAGGAGGATCTTGAACACGACGCGCCGGCTGCGGTCGCGATCGGGGCGGTGCTGGTCGTCGTAGAGGAGATCGTACTTGCCGCGGCCGCTGGCGGAGGCCAGCTCCGAGAAGCAGGTGTGGAGCAGGGGGGCGGAGGCTCTGATCGCTTCCAGTCCGCGGACCAGCACGCGGAACGAGCGCTCCTGGCTCAGCCGTAGATTCAGGACGTCGCTGCCCAGATCGTCGGTGTGGCCCTCGATCACGATTCCCGCCACCTGCTGGCGTAGCCCACCACAGAAGGCGGCGGCATAGGCCGGCATCAGCTCGGCCAGGAATCGATCCGCGGCCGGCGAGAGTGTGCTCTTGCCGAACTCGAAGTTCAGCCGGCTCTCCGGGATGACCACGCGCAGCGCCTGCGGGTCGACGGGATCGGTCTCGACCGTGAGCCCCGGAGGCGAAGCCGGCTGCAACGTCGCGCGAGTCTGCTCGGCGGCGGTACGCAGCTGCGGGGGCCCCGCCGGCTTCTCGGTCGAGCGCGAGGCGTTGACGAAGACGACCAGGAGGAGCACGAAGATGACCGCCAGCGAGGTCATGAGATCGGTCACGCCGACGGTGACGGTGTGGCTGGATCCGGCGTGGTGGCCGCCAGGCCGAAGACTATCCACGAGGCCGGTCTCCGCTCACGAGGGCGCCGTTCAGGCGGCCGTGCGACGCGAGGTGGCGGTCGTCGAGGGGGCCACGGGCGCGTCGAGCCGAACGGCGAGCAGGCGGACCACCGAGGTCAGCGCATCGATCGAGGCGCCGAGCCGCCGCTGGATCTCGTGCGCCGAGGGCTCGGCCTCGTCCATCTCGACGGCCGGGGCCGCGGCCGGGCGGAGGGCCTGCTGCCGGGCGAGCGCGTCGAGCAGATCCTCCAGGGTCCGGCGTGGGAACGATTCGTCCAGGAGCGCCACGAACTCGGCGTGCAGGGCGAGGAGACGGCGCACGGCCGGACGCTCCAGCAGGATGAAGACGTTCGCGCACACCAGCGCCACGATCGAGGTGAGGAACTTCCCGGCCAGCCCATTCACGAGCCCCTGCACGCCCGTGATGGCCGCGCCGTCGGCGTGCAGGCGGCTCAGCCCGAGGCAGATCGCGACGAACGTCAGCAGCAGGCCGAACCCGGTGACGAGGGCCGGCACCTGGCTGAAGAACCCGAGGTCGATCGAGGCGCCCAGTACTGCCTCCTGGCTGAAGAACTCTTCCGACCGCCGCGTGCTGAAGATGCGGGGCTCCTTGAACCACGACACGTGCTCGATCAGCAGCGTCTTGCGGAACTGGATCCAGGGCCGCCGGAAGGCGTCGCTCTCCCGCATCGTCGCGTCGAGGGCGGTGAGCCGGTCGATGTTGATGGCGCCCGGCTCGTCGGGTTTGCCATTGCGGCCGATGGACCAGGCGCGGTCGTAGGTCCGCGAGAGGTCCGAGGCCTCGACTTCCTGCGCGAGCGCGGCAAGCAGGGGCCGCAGGGCAGCGAAGGGCGCGCGTGCGCGTGCGATGCCGGCGAGGAGCCGCCTGACCTGCCAGCCGAAAAAGACCAGCAAGCCGACTGCGGCCAGCCAGCTCAGCAGCGGGCTGGTGAGTCCCCCGATGGCGACGTCACGTGCGAAGATTCCGGTGACGGTGGCCCAGATCGTCATGAGGTGCTTGACGTCCGCCCCGAGGGTTCAAGTCGTGTGCCAGGCGCGATCCGCGCCCGTCTCGCTGCAGGCCCGGGGGATTTCCCCTACGGGCGGGCCTGGCGGAACGACAGGGCGGAAAATCTCGCCGGGGTTCCGTCCGAAGTGCCGCAGTCGAAGAACCTGGGCCCGGGCTCAACGCCCCCCATGGGAGACGCGAGCCCGTCGGCGCTTCCTCGGACGAGACTGACGACCCGCCAGCCTCGCCGGCGCGTCCTCCAGCTCGATCCCGAACACCGCCGACAGTCGATCGTCGGCGATGCGCTTGCCGGCGGCCGGGCGGGCGCGCGCCACGGCGCCGGCGGTGGCCGAGCTGAGCAGCTCCGCCTGGTTCACGCGGCGGAGCACGAAGAACAGCTCCGGCCTCGCGTCGAGACGGATGCCCACGCCGTAGAGGACGGCGGCGACGTGCTTGCACACCTGGGCCGCGTCCGGGCACGAGCAGTCGAGCGCCATCTCGCGACGTTCCGGAAACAGCCCGTCCTTCGCGTGGGTCAGCACGGCCAGCACGTCATCAGACAGCTCACCGCGTAGCAAGCCGACGAGCGAGCCGATCCGACCGGTGCAACGTGTGACGACACGACGCCAGCGCGCCTTCGCCAGCGGGGTGATGCCGATGGTCACCCGGTACAGCTCGCTGCCGGCGACGTACGCCTCGACCCGGCCCTCGGCGATCGCCAGGTCCAGCACCGAGCCATTTCTCAGATACGTGCGCCCGCGCGGCAGGCGGTTGCTCAGGTCGGCGTAGCGCGCGAGGTTGTCGGCCCAGGCCTGGCCCCAGAACGTGGTGGAGAGCTGGCGCTTGCGGTGCGTGATCTCGACCGGCTCGGCCTTGCGCTTGCTCTTCTTCAGCAGCTTCACCAGGGCCCGGGCGCCCTGCGCCTTCTTCTCCGCCACCGACATGTAGGGCGGGTAATAGGCCCACTCGCCGTTGTCGTACCAGGCCATCGCGCTCCTTATCTCACGTTTCGGCCGTGGCGCGCCGCAGGTCGAGCGCGACCATGGCCATCAGCTCGTCGTCGCTCATCTCCGTGAGCAGCGTCTCGCCGCCGCCCGCCAGGACGCCGCGCACCATCGTTTTCTTGTCCTCGATGAGCCGGTCGATGCGCTCCTCGACGGTGCCGCGGCACACGAGCTTGTGCACGAGCACGTTCTTGTGCTGGCCGATGCGGTAGGCGCGGTCGGTCGCCTGGTCCTCGACCGCGGGATTCCACCACCGGTCGAAGTGCACCACGTGCGAGGCCGCGGTGAGGTTGAGGCCGCTGCCGCCCGCCTTCACGGACAGCACGAAGAACGGGACCGTCGCGTCGTCCTGGAAGCGCTTCACGAGCCCGCCGCGGGCCCGGACCGGCGTGCTGCCGTGGAGGACCAGCCCGGGGCGGCCGAACAGGCCCGCGAGGAACGCCGCCAGCGGCTCGGTGGCCTCGCGAAACTGCGTGAACACGAGCACCTTTTCCTGCTTCGCCGCGACCGCCTCGACGATCTC
>JBGQLG010000099.1:0-19962 GCA_041499965.1 Methylomirabilia bacterium | reverse complement strand
GTCCCCTGCGGTCCCGCGTGAGACAACCGGGTGCGCGCAGGGTTGGTCGGAGCCTGGTCCTGCGTGTGGTGTTACACGATCGAAGCCAACGGAACCTCTGGGGACCCTGTCGCCCCGCCGCCCGCGCCGCGCGCCGACACCGCCCGCCGCGATCGCGCTCCACTGACTCGACGAATCGCTCGCGACGAATCGCCGATTCGATCCTGGTCGAGGTGCAGCGCGGGCGCCCGGTGGCGCGACATCTCAGCGGGCGCGCGACGGCGCGGGCAACTGGTGGTCGCCGGTGTGGAGCTTGAAGGTGGCCTGGACGGCGCGGATCGCGACCTGCAGCACGGCCACGGCGAAACACGTCGTGGAGGCGTCCTTGATGGCCTTCCGCGCCTCCTCCCGGGTCTCGATCTTCGAGAACCAGCTCTTCATCGTCCCCCTCCGATGCGCGCGGCCAGGACGAGCATGAGCGCGCCGGCTGCGCGTCTCACTCGCTGGCCAGCAGCGGAGACTGGACGTGGTAGCCGAGCAGGACCGGGCGGCCGTGCTCGATCCGCCAGTTGAACTCCTCGACCGCGGTGCCCTTGGCGAAGCGGGAGTCGTAGCGGAGGCGGACCGAGTGGCCGCCCACGCCACGCATGACGTTCCAGCCGGCGGTGGCGCCGGACTGCCAGGGGCCGAGCTTGCCGTCGAGCGCGGACATCAAGCTGACGAACTGCGCTTCCGTGGACGCCTGGCGGAACTCGGGAGCGGACGCCTGGTAGATCTCGCTGAACGATCGCTGGGCCACGCGGGCCCTGAACTCGTCGACGCCCTGTTTGGCCTCGTTGGTGCCCAGCGTGCACGCCGTCAGCAACAACGCCACCGTGAGGAGTCCGATCCGAGCGAGATGGCCTCTCGTCATGTACGCGCCTCCTGGGGGAGCGGTGCGCGAGCGGGACAATGACGAGGCTAGCCAAGCGCCGGGCCCGCCTCCAAGCGAAACGTCCCCGGGCAGAAATCGCCCGGGGGAAACCCTGACCGGAACGCGCTAAGTGCGCATCAGCGCAGCATCGCCGCCAGCGTGAGGGCGACCGTGGCGTTGTTGACGGCGTGGGCGGCCATCGAGGGCAACAGGCTGCCGGTGCGCTCGTAGATCCAGGCCCACAGCAGGCCGGAGAGGAACACGCTGAGGAACCCGGCGATCCCGTAGCCGTGCGCCAGCGCGAAGACCAGCGCGCTGCCCGCGGCGGCCAGCGGCCAGGATAGCCGCGCGCGTAGCGTGCCGTAGAGCAGACCGCGGAAGATCAGCTCCTCGAACACCGGCGCGAAAACGACGGAGCCGAGCAGCGTCACCGCCACCGCGGCCGGCGATCCCCAGGCGAGTGCGGCGTCGAACCACTCCGACCAGTGCGATGCCAGCCCCAGCCAGTCACCGAGCACGCCGAGCAGCAGATCGAGCGCGATGCCGGCGGCCACGAGCACCGCCGCCGCCACCGCCAGCTGCCACCAGCCGTCCGAGCGCGGGCGCAGCCCGAACGCGCCGGCGAGTCCCAGGCCCGCCGGCGCCAGCAGCGCACGCCACGCCAACAGCAGCAGGGGGACGTACATGAGCGGCTGATCGAGCGCATCGGCCAGGATCGGCTGATCGGCGAGCCAGCGGTTGGTGAGGTACAGCACCAGCAGGACCAGACCGGCGAGGGCGCCGCCGCGCACCAGCGTTTCCAGACCCGCGCTGAGCGACCAGGGAGGCGGCAGCGCCGCGTCGGCCACGGTGGGACGCCACCATCGCGGTCGCCACATCGCGCGCAACGCGAGGATCCCCAGCACGACGAGCACCAGATCCAGCACGGCGAGCCCTCGCACGCGCCACAACAACGATCCGGCCCGCGCGGCTTGCCCGCGCCGCGCCGCCTCGGCCAGCGCCGGCTCGTCGAGGCGCGCGGCCGTGCGCAGCGCGAGCGTGTCGGCGAACCAGCCGGGCCCGAGCGCGCCGAGCGTCTCGCCGACGTCGCCGGATTCGAGCTCGCCCGTGTCCAGATACGCCGCGGCGATGACGCCGCCGTAGGTCGAGAGCGGCTCGCCGCGCGCCTGCCACGGCCCCAGCACGCGCACCAGCCGCGCGCGACGCTTGGCCTCGCCGAGCAGGATCGCCAGGCGCAGGTCCACGTCGGGCGCCAGCGAGTCGTCGGCCAGCTCCTCGTACCACGCGATCGCCTGGCCGATCTCGCTGCCGGTATCGGTCAGGGTCAGCGCGTACAGCCCGCGCTCCCAGGCCGGTGCCTTCGCCAGGGCCACCTGCAGGTCCAGGGTGCTGCCCACGATCAGGGCCAGCGCCCGCTCCGGGGTCTCGACGCCGGCCAGGCGCGGCTCGCTCCAGCGCACGTGCACCATGAACCCGATCAACACGACCAGGAACAGCGCCGAGGCCGCGGTGACGACGAGCCCGAGCGTCCGGTGGGACGGCGTGGGCGGCGCCGGGACGGCCGCCGGGGGCGGCGTGGGTTCGAGCGGCGGAGCGTCCGTGGCGGCCGCTATTCGGCCGGCGGCAACGCGTCGCCCGTGACGTAGGGCGCCGTGCGCGCGCGCGGGCGCACCCGCACCCGGGCGACGACCGGCAGGTGGTCGGAGGCAACCCGGGCCAGGCGGCTCTGGTGGACGTGAAACGCCTCGCCCTGCAGCTCCACGTCCCAGTAGATGCGATCGAGCCGGAACAGCGGGAACACGGCGGGATGCGTGCGCCGCATCCGGCGCATCGGCGAGGAGAACTCGCGGCGCAGACCCCGGGTGACGGGGCCGCGATGCCACTCGTTGAAGTCGCCCAGCAGCAGGCGCGGGCCCTCGCAGTCGGCGGCGCGCAAGAACGAGTGCAGCAGCTCGACCTGGGCCCGGCGCTCGCGGAAGGCCAGGCCGAAGTGGCAGTTGAACACGTGCAGCGCGCCGCCGTCGATCCCGAGGTCCACGCGCAGGCAGCCGCGGGGCTCGCGGCCGTCGCAGGACAGATCGCAGCGGAGCGAGGCCAGCACGGGCAGGCGCGTGAGGACGGCGTTGCCGTAGGTCCCATCGCCGAAGGGACGCGTCTCGCCCATCACCACGCTCATGCCGAGGGCCGCGGCCAGGTAGCCCGCCTGGTCCGCGTGGGCGAGGCCGTCCTCCCGCACGACCTCCTGCAGACCGATGACGTCGGGACCGATCTCCTGGATGACGCGGGCGATGCGGTCGAGGTCGCGCCGCCGGTCGAGGCCGACGCCGCGGTGAATGTTGTAGCTGGCCGCCACCAGCGCCGTCACGCGGCGTCCTGGTAGCGCGCGAAGTGCGGGTAGAGCTGCAGCGGGTGCGTGATGGGGCCGGGCAACGTCACCCCGGGCGGCGTGACGATGAACGTCTGCATCTCGTCCTCGGTGGGGCCGGCGTGGGCGCCGATCTCGCTGACGAACGACACGTGGCCGCCGGGCGCCTGCAGGCCGTAGAGGACGAGGTCGCCCGCGCTCGGCATCGCCATGAGGTCGCGCAGCCCCGCCGCCACCAGGTCTAGGTCGGCGCGGCCGGCGAAGGGGCCGCTGCCGAGATCCTCCATGCGAAAGCGCTTGCCGCGCCAGATGCACACGGGCCCGGCGGCCCCGCGCGCGAGCATGAAGCCGATGCCCTGGCTGCGCGCGATGTCGTCGACCAGGCCCGGGAAGCGGGCGTCGATCTGCTCGAGGCCGAGCGGCTGGGGATCGTCGAGGAAGTAGACGAACGCGTTGGGTCCGGCCGCGATGACGCGCACGCCGCCCTCCTGCCGCGCCTCCTTCACCTCGCCCAGCAACCAGGGGAAGTCGTGCTCGAGATAGTTGACGAACCGCTGCACCACGCCCGGCTCCCGCCCGCTGCGGATGGCCTTGATCCCGCTGGCCATCCGGTGGCCTTCCGGCAGGCCGGGCGCCACCTCGTGGGCGCCGGCCGGCACGAGGAAGTCCTCGAACAGGAGCCGCTCGAGGCGCCGCCCGCCGGTCAGCCGGTCGTAGGGCGTGCAGTGGGCCTGGCCGTGGTCGGCCAGCACGTAGATGTCGTAGCGGTGCTCCGGCACGCGCCGGGCCGCCCGCCACAGCTGCTGGAGCGAGCGGTCCACCGCCCGCAGCGCGCGCAGCGCCCGCCGATGCCGCGGCCCCCAGGCGTGGGCGAAGATGTCGTAGTCGAGGTAGTTGACGTAGATGACCGGCGTGCCCGCGTAGATGTCGCGCGCGGTCGACAGCGTGAACAGCTGCCGGATCCAGACCGACACGCCGATCTTGAGCGCCAGCAGCTTCCAGCCGCTCGGCGCGTTGACCGGATCGGCGACGAGGGCGAGCAGCGCCCGGCCGATCTCCACCGCGGAGATGGCCAGGCTCTTGACGGCGACCCACCCCAGCACCAGGGCGGCCGACAGCGCGCGCAGCAGGCCGGCGCCGGAGGGGCGCTTGAGCATCGCGAAGGTGAGCAGGCTGTTGCCGGCCCCGCCGGTGAACACGCACCCGTAGGTGCTGCCGCCGCTGACGATGCCCCGCCGGCCGCCGGCCTGCGACGCCTCGACGTGGGCGGCGTCGCCCGCCCGCGGGAAGTACACGTCGGCGCGCCGGCGCTTGTCGTGGTAGTGGAACCCGGGGATGTCGGGCGGCACGCCGTACATGGCCGCCATCTGGAACGCCGGCGTGGAGGTCGGCATGCCCACCGACATCGGATGCAGGCGGCCGCCGCCCCGCTGGAGCAGTCGCCGCAGGAACGGCATGCGGCCCTCGGCGAGCGCGCGGTCCAGCACGGCGTGGGAGAGTCCGTCGATCTGCACGACGAGCAACCGCCGGCGCCCCGCCGCCGGAGCGCGTCCCAGACGGCAACGGCGCACGAGCCGGTCGAGCCGGCGCTGCAGGAGGAGAACGATGTCGTCCGGAGACATTCGCAGCTTCATTGTACTATCGCCTCGCCATGGTCCCGCCGATCGTGACCGCCGTGCGCCGCTTCGTGGAGGACGAGGTGCGGCCGGTCGCCGCCCGACTCGAGCACGCCGACGAGTACCCGCACGCGCTGGTCGCGCGCATGCGGACGCTCGGCCTGTTCGGCGCGCTCATCCCGGTCGGGTACGGCGGCCTCGGCCTCGACGTCGGCACCTACGCCCGGATCATCGAGGAGCTGTGCCGCGGCTGGATGTCGCTGGCCGGCGTGATCAACAGCCACACGATGGCCGCGCTGATCGTCCTGCAGCACGGCACCGAGGAGCAACGGCGCCGCTTCCTGCCGCGCTTCGCCGCCGGGCAGGCGCGCGGCGGACTCTGCCTCACCGAGCCGCACGCGGGCTCCGACGTGCAGGCCATCCGCACCACCGCCCGCCGGGACGGTGACCGCTACGTCCTGAACGGCAGCAAGATGTTCATCACCAACGGCCGGGAGGGCCACGCCTTCGCGCTGCTGGCCGTCACCGATCCGCGGGCCCAGCCGCGCCATCGCGGCATGTCGTGCTTCGTCGTGGAAAAAGATCATCCGGGGTTCCGCGTCGTGAAATCGCTGGCCAAGCTCGGCTACAAGGGCGTGGACACCGTGGAGCTGCTCTTCGAGGACTGCGAGGTGCCGGCCGCCAACCTGATCGGGGGTGTCGAGGGCCGCGGCTTCGGTCAGGTGATGAGCGGCCTCGAGACCGGCCGCATCAACATCGCCGCGCGCTGCGTGGGCGTCGCCCAGGCGGCCTACGAGGACGCGCTGGCCCGGGCGCGCGCCGAGGCCGCCGCGCCGCCGGCCCTGGCCGACCTGGCCACCGGCGTACAGGCCGCGCGGCTCATCACCTACTGGGCGGCCGGCATGAAGGACCGGCACGAGCGCTGCGACCTCGAGGCCGGCATGGCCAAGCTCTACGCCTCCGAGACCGCCTACACGATGGCGCTCACCGCCCTGCGTGTGCACGGCGAGGACGGCACGCTGCTGCGCCACACGGTCGAGCGCCACTACCGCGACGCGCCGCTCATGATCATCGGCGAGGGCACCAACGAGATCCAGCGCACGCTCATCGCGCGCCAGCTCGTCCAGCGGCACGGCGAGCGGCTGGACGCGCTCACGTCACGCGAGGGCGAGCCCGAGGAGCGGCGACAGATCGTGCTGGCGATCCGGCGGTTCGTCGACAAGTCGCTGGGGCCGGTGGTGGCCGAGCACGAGGCGGCCGGGCGCTATCCCGCCGCGACCGTCGGCGAGCTGGCCGAGCTGGGGCTGCTGGGCGCGGTCGTCGATCCCGCGCGCGGCGGGCTCGGCCTCGACCTCGGCACCACGGCGATGCTGCTGGAAGAAGTCGCGCGCGGCTGGACGACGGTGGCGGCGGCCGCCGCCGGCCATCTCGTCGCCACCTGGGCGCTGGAGCGCTTCGCCGCGCCGGCCGAGCGCGAGGCCCGGCTGCCGAGGCTGGCGCGCGGCGAGCGCCTCGCCACCACCGTCCTCGGCGGCGCCGTCACCGCGCGCCGCGACGCCGGCGCGTGGACGCTCGCCGGGACGACGTCGCTCACCGACAACGCGCCACGGGCCGACCTGGTCCTGCTGCGCGCGGTCGCCGGGGGCCGCGACGTGCTGGCGCTCGTCGAGCGTGGCGTACCCGGCCTCCACCGGGGCGACCCGGAGGCGACGATCGGCGTCCGCGGTCTCGATCCCTGTGTGCTGCGGCTGGACGGCGTTCGTCCCGCGCTCGTGCTCGAGGGGGAGGCGGCGGCGCAGGCGATCGGCGTGGCGTGCGTGGCCGCCGCCGCCGTCGCCGTCGGGCTCGCCCAGGCGGCGTTCGAGGCCGCGCTGCGCTATTCCCAGCAGCGCACCACGTTCGGCCAGCCGCTCTGCCAGCACCAGGCCGTGCAGCTCAAGCTCGCCGACATGGCCACGGGCATCACGGCCGCGCGCCTGCTCACCTACCACGCCGCGTCGGGCGAGCCGCTCGACCCGGCCGTCGGCGCGATGGCGCGGCTGGCCGCGGCGAAGGTCGCCGCCGAGGCCACGCTGGAGTCGATGCGCATCCACGGCGGCTACGGCTACGTCAGCGAGTTCCCGGTCGAGCGCTTCTACCGCGACGCCGCCCGCCTGCCCTTCGTGCCCCTCGACGACGAGACGCTGCGGCGCGACGTCGCGACGCACCTGGTCGGCTCCGCGCGATGAACGCGCTCCTCGCGGTCACCGTCACCAGCGCGGTCATGTTCGCGGCGTGGGCACTCTACGTCACGCTCGTCGAGCATCCCGCGCGGCTGGAGAGCGGGGCCGGACCCGGCCGCGCCCAGTTCCGCTCGAGCTATCGGCGGGCCGCGCCCTGGCAGGCCTCGTTCGCCCTCGTCGCCTGCATCGGCGGCGCCCTCACGGCGCTCGTCACTCACGGGTGGCTCTGGCTCGCCGGCGCGCTGGTGATCGGCGCCGCGATCCCCTTCACCCTCCTGGCGATCATGCCCACCAACCGCGCGCTGCTCGACGGCGGGCCGCTCGGCGACGACGACGCCCGGCGCCTGCTGCACCGCTGGGGCCGGCTGCACGCGGTGCGCACGATCCTCGGCGCCGCCGGCGTTGCGGCGTTCCTGCTGGCGCGGGCCCACGGCTGATGGCCTACGGCCGGTACTTCGAGGAGTTCACGGTGGGCGAGGTCATCAAGCACTGGCCGGGGCGGACCATCAGCGAGGCGGACTGCACCTGGTTCGCCTTGCTGACGATGAACCAGCATCCGCTGCACAGCGACGCCCACTACGCGGCGACCCACACCCAGCACGGCCAGCGGGTGGTGCTGGGCCCGCTGGTGTTCTCGATCGGCATCGGCATGACGGTGGCCGACGTCTCCGGCAAGGCCATCGCCAACCTCGAGATCGAGAAGATCGTCCACCTGGCGCCCACCTTCATCGGTGACACGCTCTACTCGGCGTCGACCGTCCTCGCCAAGCGGGAGTCAAGGCAGGGCGATCGCGGCATCGTGAGCGTGGAGACGCGGGTGAGCAACCAGCGCGCCGAGCGCGTGATGACGTTCACGCGCACCGCGCTCATCCCCAAGAAGAGCCACGCCACGCTCGGCGAGCAGGCCTCTGAGCAAACCGCGTAAGGCGCACGCAGCCGCGCGGTCCTCGACCAGGCCACCCACGTCGGGCGCCGGCCTCGCGGCACCCGCTCCAACAATCCGCCCGATGCTCGACGGCCTGCGCATCGTCACCGTCTCGCAGTTCGGCGCCGGGCCGTTCGGCACCCAGCTCCTCGCCGACCTGGGCGCGGAGGTCATCAAGATCGAGGATCCCGCCGTCGGCGGCGACGTGGCCCGCCAGGTCGGGCCCTACGCGGCGGACGGGGATTCGCTCTACTTCCAGTCGTTCAACCGCGGCAAGAAGTCGCTGACGCTCGACCTCAAGCATCCCGACGGCCAGGCGATCCTGCACGACCTGGTGCGCGTCTGTCACGCCGTCTACAACAACCTGCGCGGCGATCTGCCGGCCAAGCTCGGCCTGACCTACGCGACGCTGGGCGCGATCAACCCGGCGATCGTCTGCTGCTCGCTGTCGGGCTTCGGCGCCACCGGGCCGCGGGCGGCCGAGCCCGCCTTCGACTACCTGATCCAGGGCTACGCCGGCTGGATGTCGGTGACCGGCGAGCCCGATGGGCCGCCCGGCAAGGCCGGCGTGTCGGTCGTCGACTTCGCGGGAGGCTACGCCTCGATGGCGGCACTGCTGGCCGGCCTCTGGGACGCCCAGCGCAGCGGGACGGGGCGCGACCTCGACATCTCGCTGCTCGACACCGCGGTGAGCATGCTCTCCTACTACGCCATCTGGGCGCTCAACCGCGACTGGCAGGCCGACCGCGTGGCCGACTCCGGCCACCAGTCACTGGTGCCCGCGCAAAACTTCCCCACGCGCGACGGCTGGCTCGTCGTCTTCTGCAACAAGGAGAAGTTCTGGCGGAGCCTGGTGGACGCCATGGAGCTGCCGGCGGTGGCCGGCGATCCGCGCTTTGCCACCTTTGCCGGCCGCCTCGCCCACAAGGCGACGCTGCTCCCCCTGCTCAAGGCGCGCTTCGCCCAGCGGACGACCGACGAGTGGCTGGCCCGGCTGCGTGGCCGCGTCCCCTGCGCCCCCGTCAACACGCTCGCCCAGGCGCTGGACGACGAGCAGGTGCGGGCGCGGGGCATGATCGTCGAGGTCGAGCACCCCGAGCTCGGCGTGCTCCGCGAGGTGGCCTCGCCCGTCCGGACCGCCGGCGTGACCGGCGCGGCCGGACCGGCGCCTCGGCTGGGCCAGCACACGGACGAGATCTTACGGCGTCTTCTGCAGTATGATCCGGCCCGCATCGCCGCCTTGCGCGCATCGGGCGCCATAGGTGGTTCCCCGACCGACGCCGTTCAGGGAGGTTCGCCATGACCCCGTCCAAAGCGCTCATCGCCCTCGTGCTCCTCCTCGTCGCGCTGGGCACCCCCGCCCACGCCTGGGACCGAGGCAACGTCGAGACGTTCGCCACGCTGCCCGCGGGCACCCAGCACCCAGAGGGCATCACCGCCGACCGCCACGGCAACATCTACGTGACGACCTTCGACGTCACCAAGGCGAGCGGCCCCGGCGACCTGCTGGTCTTCGGGCCGCGCGGCCATCTGCTCCGCCAGCTGAAGGTCGCCGGCTCCAGCAACCTGCTGCTCGACCTCGCATTCCATCCCCACACCGGCACCCTGCTCGTGCTCGACTTCGGCAACCCACGGGTGCTGGCCGTCGATCCCACGACCGGCGCCAGCAGCCTCTTCGCCACCATCCCGGGAGGCGCCGCCGCCGGCCCCAACGTGCTCACCTTCGACCACGCCGGCAACGTCTACGTCTCCGACTCCTTCCAGGGCACCATCTGGAAGACCGGGCCGAGCGGCGGCGCGATGACGGCGTGGGTCAGCGATCCCCTGCTGACCACCACCGGAGTGCCGCCGTTCGGCGCCAACGGCCTGGCCTTCAACAACGCCGGCAACGCGCTGTTCGTCTGCAACACCGGCAACGACAGCGTCCTGCGCATCCCGGTGGCGGGCGGCAACGCCAGCGCGCCGACGGCGTTCGCCTACAGCATCAACGGCTGCGACGGCCTGATCATCGACGACGACGACAACCTCTGGATCGCGGCCAACCAGGCCGACGAGATCGTCGTGCTGAACCCGGCCGGCCGCGTCATCGCCAAGCTCGGCGACTTCGAGGGGATCGACCGGCACGGCGAGCCGATCGGCCTGCTGTTCCCGGCCAGCCTGGTCCGGTTCGGACATCACATCTACATCACCAACCTGTCGCTCGATCTGCGGCTCTTCGGCTTCCCGACCGCCGACGCCCAGTGGGCGGCCGACGTGCAACGCCACACCATCTCGCGCATTCCCGCGCGGATCCCGAAGGTCAAAGGCCTGAAGTAAGCGCGCGGTAGAATCGGGGGCATGGCCGAGCGCACCCTGCCCATCCCCGAGGTCGAGGAGGTCACCGGGACGGAGACGGCAGTCGCCCCGCCCTGGATGACCATCCTGCACAACTGCGACTGCCACACCTTCGAGCAGGTGGTGACGCAGCTGCAGAAGGCCATCGCCTGTAGCGAGGCGGAGGGCTGGGAGATCGCCTGGCAGGTCCACAACGCCGGCCGGGCGGTGGTGAAGGTCGGGCCGGAGGCCGAGTGCGTGCGCGTGGGCAACATCCTGGCATCCATCGGCCTCGTCGTCACCGTGGTGCAGTCGTGACGCGCTATCGCCTGGCGCTGTGGGTGCTGCTGGCCGGCAAGCTGCTGGGGGCCTGGGGCCTGACGTGGGACATCCAGTGGCACCTGCTGATCGGCCGCGACTCGTTCTGGATCCCGCCCCACGTCATGATGTACGGCGGCATCACCGCCGGCCTGCTCTTCATCTTCGCCGTGCTCGGCCTGGACACCTACGCCGTTCAGCACGGTCGCCGGCCGCGGGGCGCGATCACGATCCTCGGGCTCACGTCGACCCGGGGCATTCACCTGGCCGCCTGGGGCGTCGGCCTGCTGATCCTGGCCGCGCCCATCGACGACCTCTGGCACCGGCTCTTCGGCCTCGACGTCACGCTGTGGAGTCCGCCGCACCTGCTCGGACTGCTCGGCTCGGCGATCAACACGGTCGGCGCGCTGCTGATCGCCAGCGAGGCCTACCCCGCGCGCAGCCGCGCCCGGCTCGCGGCGCTCCTGCTCGGCTGCGGTCTCCTCTACGGCGGCGTCCGCGTCGTGCTCGAGCCGGCCTGGCTCACGGCCTACACCCACGGCGGCGTCGCCTTCCACACGTTCGCGATCCTCGGCGCGCTGATCTTGCCGCTGGCGCTCGTTCCCGCGACGCGCCTGATCGATCGCCGATGGGCACCGGTCGCGATCGTGATCGTCGCGGTGGGGATCACGTCCGTGGGCGAGCGGATCGCCCGGCTGGGCTTCGCGGTCGTGCAGCCGGTGTCGGTGATCGGCGAGGAGATCCAGAAGGACCCGACGTCGCCGATCGCGCTGGCGGCGGCGATCCGTGCGAAGAGCCGGGGTGCGGGGATGCCGTTACCGATCCGGCTGCTGCTCCCGATCATGGCCGCCGCCGTCATGGCCGCGGCCGACCCCCGCCGGCGCCCGGCGCTGGCCTGCGTCGCCTACGGGGTGGCGCTGCTGGCCCTGTACGGCTGGTCCACCAGCCTCAGCCCGGCGTTCGCGCCGCTGGTGCCGACCGCGGTCGAGACCACCGCCGCGCTGGCGATCACCGCGCTGGCCGCGCTCGTCGGCTCCGCCCTCGCGCGCCGGCTGGCCGACGCGCTCCAGCCGCCGCCGGCCGTGCTCCCGCCCGAGGCCGTGCTCACATCACCGGCCCGATGATCCAGGGCGCGAACTCCTCCTCGCCGACCCCGGACAGCTCGCTCTTGCTCCGCTGGCCCGAGGCCACCGCGACGATCTCCTCGAAGATCTGACGACCGACGACCGGCAGCGGCGTCCCCTCGAGGATGACGCCGCAGTTGACGTCCATGTCCTCTTGCATGTGCCGGTACATCAGCGAGTTCGTCGCCAGCTTGATGGACGGCACCGGCTTGCAGCCGAACACCGACCCGCGCCCCGTCGTGAAGCAGATGATGTTGCAGCCGCCCGCCACCAGCCCCGTGATCGAGACCGGATCGTGGCCGGGCGTGTCCATGAACACGAACCCGCGCGTGGTGATGGGCTCGCCGTACTGGAACACGTCCATCATCGGCGTGGTACCGCCCTTGGCGACGCCGCCCAGCGATTTTTCGAAGACGGTCGTGATCCCTCCCGCCTTGTTGCCCGGCGCCGGATTGTTGTCCATCGCCTCGATGCCGCGGCAGTACCACTCCCACCACTTGTAGCGGTCGATGAGCTTCTTGGCCACGCCCTCGTTGACCGCGCGGCGGATCAGCAGGTGCTCGGCGCCGTAGATCTCCGGCGTCTCGGCCAGCACGCCGGTGCCGCCGTAGCGCACCAGCTCGTCCACGGCCCAACCGAGCGCGGGGTTGGCGGTGATGCCGGAGTTGCCGTCGGAGCCGCCGCAGTTCGTGGCCAGCGTCAGCTCCGACACCGGCTGCGTGGTGCGCCGCGCCTCGTTGGCGAGCGGCAGCAGCTTGGCGACCTCGGCCGCCGCGCGCTCGACGGTCTTGCGGATGCCGCCCGCCTCCTGGATGTTCACCAGAAACGGCTTGCGCTCGCCGTGGCCCGGCAGCGACATCTTCTGCCGGTCGATCATGACGGCGGCCTGGTTCACCTCGCAGCCCAGCCCGATGACGATGTAGGCGGCCACGTTCGGATGCTTGGCGTAGCCGGCCAGCACCCGCTGCAGCGCCAGGTGATCCTCGCCGAACAGCTTGGTGCCGCAGCCGGACTTGTGGGTGATGGCCAGCACGCCGTCGACGTTCGGGAAATCGCGTTGAACATCGCGGAACTTGTCCTTCACGAACTGGCTCACACTCGCGGAGCAGTTCACGCCCGAGATGATGGCGACGTAGTTGCGCGTGCCGACCCGGCCGTCTTCGCGCTTGTAGCCGTCGAAGAAGCGCATCTGCTCGGGCGGGTAGAAATCGACGGGCGTGACGTCCACGCCGACCTCGTAGCGGTCGGCCGCCAGCTCGCCGATGTCCAGGTTGTGGCTGTGCACGTGGTCGCCGACCGCGATGTCCTGGGTGGCGAAGCCGATCACTTGGCCGTACCGTCGGACGGGGTCGCCGCGGCGCACGGCGTGGCGCGCCACCTTGTGGCCCGGTTTGATGTCGGCGCGCACCTCGATGCGGGCCGGCCCGTCTTCGAGCGTCGTGCCGGCGGTCAGCTCCTTCTTGGCGATGGCGACGTCGTCCTCGGGACGAAGGACGATCGCGCGTTCGGTCAGTGGAAACGTGGCCATGCCTGCCCTCCTGGCTCGCGGTGAGGCTCCACTATACTCCGCGGGCCTGCGCGAAACCTTGCGGGCCCGACGGGCCCACGCTATCCTCGGCCCGCCCCACGACCGTGGTCGGCCGACGACCACGGCGGAGCGAAGATGGCGATCTCCGGCATCGTCCAAGCGAGCGGTCAACGCCATTAGGCTGCTGCGGGTCGTCTGGCTGGTGTTCCTGCTGGCCCCGCTGAGCAGCACCGGCGTGGATTTCCCGCTCTGCCTCGTCACCTTCGTCGTCACGGGCCTGCTCGCCACCGTCGCGCTCGTGGATGCGCTGGCCCGCAAGCCGGTCAGTCGCCTGCGGCTTCTCGGCTGGCTCGTGTATCCGCTCGCGGCGGGCGCGCTGCTCGCGATCTTCCTCACCTCCCAGTCACCCGCCAACCCGCTCTTCCGCCTGCGCTTCGAGCTCAGCCGGCGGGCACTCGACGCGGCGGCGCACGCGGCGCTGGCCGGGACGCCGCCCGCCACGCCGGGCTGGGTGGGGCTCTTCCCCATCCAGCACATCGAGGCGGACCAGCAGGAGGTCCGCCTCGTCGCCGACGCCTGCGGCGTCATCGACGAGTGCGGCCTGCTCTACCGGGCAGCACCGCTGGCCCGGGCGCGGTCCAAGACGAAGGTCAAGCACGTCGAAGGACCGTGGTATCACCTCTACGCCGTCTTTTGACCCGGTCGCGCGCGGCGACGGCTGGTGGCGTGGGCGGCAGGGCGACAGGGTCCCCTGAGGTTCCGCGTGAGACTACCGGGTATGCGAAGGATGGTCGGAGCCTGGTCCTACGTGTGGCGTTACACGATCGAAGCCAACGGAACCTCTGGGGACCCTGTCGCCCCGCCACCCACGCCACCAGCCGTCGCCGCGCGCGACCACGTCGACGAAGCTCTGACTCTGGGCACACACTCGACCAGGAGGGCATGTGAGCCCCGAAGAGCTACTCGCACGGACGTACGCAGCGTTCAACGCACGCGACGTGAAGGCCGTGTTGGCGGTCATGCATCCTGATGTCGACTGGCCCAATGGGATGGAGGGTGGGCGCGTGACTGGGCGCGAGGCTGTTCGCCTGTACTGGACGCGGCAGTGGGGGAGGATCGATCCGTCCGTCGAGCCGCGACGCGTACGGCTCATGCCCGATGGGCGCGTCGTCGTCGAGGTTCATCAGGTGGTCTGCGATCTCGCCGGCAACGTCCTCAAGGAGGAGATGGTCCGTCACGTCTACGCGTTCGAGGACGGCCTGATCCGCTCGAGGGACATCCAGGCCGCGAACAAGGCGCCGACATGAGCAACATACGCCGCTTCCTCGGGCGCGACCACCGAACACCCGCCGGCGGCTCAAAAAGGTCCAGATGCGAGGCGGCGGCCTCAGCCGCACGCGAGGCGTACTCCCCGTACGTTGAGCGGGCGGCTGAGGCCGCCAACGAAGCTGATGGGCCTTTTTCAGCCGCCGGCTAGCCGGTGGGGCTTTTGATGCGGAGGACGGCGGGCGGCTCGGTCTCGAGCTGTACGGTCGTGTGGTCGATGCCGAAGCGGGCGTGGAGCAGCGCGTGGAGCGCCTCCAGCAGCCGCTCGCTCTCGCGCACGTCGGCCACGACCACGTGCGCGCTCATCGCCTCCCGTCCCGAGGTCAGCGTCCACACGTGCAGGTCGTGGACGCGCCGCACGCCGGGCACCGCGCACATCGCCGACTCGATCTCGGCCAGCTCGAGGTGGGGCGGCGTCCCCTCCAGCAGCACGTTCACCGCCTGGCGGAGCAGCGCCCACGTGCGCGGCACGATCAGCAGGGAGATCGCGGCGCTGGCGATCGGGTCGGCGCCCGTCCAGCCGGTGGCGAGGACGACGCCCGCGGCGATGAGCGTGGCCAGCGAGCTGAGCGCGTCGCTGAGCACCTCCAGGTAGGCCGCGCGCACGTTCAGGCTGGCCGAGGCACCCTGGTGCAGCAACCGCGCGCACACGAGATTCACGCCCAGGCCGGTCGCGGCCACGACGGCCATGGGCCCGGCCAGGACGCTGGACGGCGCCTCCCACCGGCGCCAGGCCTCGGTCAGGATCGCACCGGCCACGATCAGCAGGAGGAGCGCGTTGACGAGCGCGGCGAGGATCTCGGCCCGGTAGTACCCGTAGGTCTTGGCCGGCGTGGGCGGGCGGGCCGCGATCCACGTGGCGAACAGGGCCAGCGCCACCGCGGCGGCGTCGGCGAGCATGTGGCCGGCGTCGGCGAGCAGAGCGAGACTGCCCGTCCAGAAGCCGGCGAGCAGCTCGACGACGAGAAAGCCGCAGGTGAGCGCCAGCGTCAGCGCCAGGACCGAGCGCGACCGCGCGGCGGCGGTCGCGCGCTCGTGCGCGTGGCCCGCGTGCGTCGGCATCAGGCGGATCGTAGCAGGTTACAATCGCGGCATGCACACGGATCGCACGGTCACCCTGCACGGTCGGCGGTTCCACTACCTCGAGTGGGGTCAGGCGGCCGCCCCGCCCGTCGTCCTCCTGCACGGCATCACCGGGCACGCGCGCACCTGGGACGACGAGTGTCGCTTGCTCGCCGGGCGGTACCAGGCACTGGCGCTGGACCAGCGCGGCCACGGCGATACGGACCCCGCGCCCGACGCCGACTACTCGGACGACGCGCTGCTGGGCGACCTGGTCGCCTTCGCCGACGCGCTCGGACTGCGCCGGCTCTCGCTGGTGGCGCTCTCGCTGGGCGGCCGCGTCGCGATCAACTTCGCCGGGCGCCACCCCGACCGGGTCGAGCGGATGGTGATCGTGGACATCGGGCCCGAGATCGCACCGGCGGGCCGGGCCCGGGTCGGCGCGCTGATGGCGGCGGCCCCGGAGCGCTTCGAGTCCGTCGAGGCCGTGGTCACCCACATGCGGGCCAGCGCGCCGCTCTACACCGACGCGATGCTCCGCCATCGGGCCCAGCACACGGTGCGGCCGCTGGCCGGCGGGGGCCTCACCTGGAAGTACGACCGCGCGCTGCGGGACGCCATCCGCCAGGGGCGCATGCGCGTGCCCGCCGATCTCTGGCCCCAGTGGCGGGCGATCACCTGCCCCACCCTGCTCGTGCGCGGCGCCCAGTCCGACGTGCTGTCCGACGAGACGGCCAAGCGCATGGCGGACGAGCTGCCGGTGGCGCGCCTGGTCGTCGTGCCCGGGGCCGGACACACCGTGCCCGGCGATCAGCCGGCGGCCTTCCAGTCGCTGCTGCGCGAGTTCCTGATGCCATGAGACGGGCCGCGGGCACCCTGGCGCCCGCGCGGCCGTTTGTCCTCCTCTGGCTGAGTGCCTTCGCGTTCTTCCTGTCGGACTGGTGCTCGTGCGCCTGCTGCACGGCGCCGGGATGGGCCTCTATCCGACGGCGGCCAGCGCCATGGTGGCCGATCTCACACCACCGGACCGTCGCGGAGAGATCCTCGGCCTGTACGGCGCGTCGGGGAGCCTGGCCCTCGCCGTCGGCCCGATCGTCGGCATCGCCGTCGTCAACCGAGTTGGATTCGCGCCGCTGTTCTGGATCGCGGGCGCGGTGGCGGCGATCTCGACCCTCCTGATCGTGCCGGCCCGCGAGACGCTCGTGCAGCGGCGCCGGGCCGCCTTCAGCGCGGCGGACGTGATGTGCTCGGCCGCCCTGGTCCCCTCGCTCATCGTGATGTGCATGACCGTCACCTACGGCACCCAGGTCGCCTTCCTGCCGCTCGACGCCGACAGCCACGGCATCAACGTCGGGGTCTTCTTCCTCGTGTTCGCGCTGCTGACCACCGTCGTGCGAGGTCCCGCCGGTCGGCTCTCCGACCGCCACGGCCGGGCGCCGGTGGCGGCGATCGGTCTCCTTCTCGCCGCCGCCGCGCTCGTCGTGCTGGCGCTGAGCGAGACGATCGTGGAGCTGGGGCTGGCGGGGGCGATCTATGGTGTCGCCTATGGTTCGGCGCAGCCCGCCCTGATCGCGTGGGCCGTCGATGCCGCGCAGGAGGGGGAGCGCGGGCGCGCGGTGGCGACCTACTACGCCGCGTTCGAGATCGGCATCGCGATCGGCGCCACGAGCTCGGGCCTGGCGGTCGCGCGCTGGGGCGTCGCGGCGACGTTCCTGGCGGCCGCCGTGGTGGCGATGGCCGGCGCCGCGCTGGCGCTGGGCACGCGCCGGCTGCGCTGGGCCTGAGGTCAGCGCGCCGTGTGCGCCTGCAGGAAGTCGACGACCGCCTGTCGCGCGCGCGCATCGCCGGCGACGGAGTGCCCGGCGCCCTCCAGCACGATCGACCGCGACCCCGGCCGGCCGCCCAGGCTGGCCCCGCAGTCACCGTTCCAGGCGGCATCGGTGAACCACGGGTCGCGCTCCCAGCGGATCGCCAGCACCGGACGATCGGGCGCGGTGGCGAGTCGGCCGCGCGGGTGCGGCGAGGTGCACGTCCAGCCGGTGAGGATGTAGCCGGCGAACGGCGGGCCCGTGTAGCCGGCCGCGACCACCCCGCCGTGGTCGAAGCCGAGCAGGAACACCGCCGGCTGGCGGACCCAGGGCAGCGTGCGCACCTGGCGGAGCGCGTAACGGATCTCGGCGTCACGGGTGACGAGGGTCGAGATGTCGTCGGGGCCGTACAGCGTGCCTGTGCGGCAGGCGGCCGCGCCTCCCAGATGCGCCCGGTGGTCGGGGGCGATGACCGCGTAGCCGCGCGCGGTGAGCAGCTCGGCCCAGCGCGGCAGGTCGTCGTCGAGTCCGGCGCAGCCGTGCGCGTAGAGCACCACGGGAACGCCGCGCGCGGGCACGGGCCCGGCCGGCCGGAAGACGCGGGCGGCCTCCCAGGTGCGCTCCAGCTGCATCTCACCCCCCGCCAGCAGCGACGTGCACCCGGCCGCGGCCAGGGCGACCGCGAGCGCGGCGAGCGCCCGGCGGCTCAGCGGTCGCGGAGCTTGCGCGCGGCCTCGGCGCGCATCTGCTGCATCGCACGCGTCTCCTGGTCGGAGTAGCGCTCCTGGGGCCAGGGGGCGGCGTGCATGTGGTAGCCGTTCTGCTCCCAGAAGCCGGGCGGGTTGACGTCGAGGAACTCGAACGCCCGCAGCCACTTGCTCGACTTCCAGAGGTAGAGCTTGGGCAGCACCAGGCGCATGGGGCCGCCGTGGTCCGGCTCGAGGTCGCGGCCGTTGTGCCTCAGGGCCAGGAGCACGTCCTCGTCGACGAGGTCCTCGATGGCCGTGTTGGTGGTGTAGTCGGGGTCGGCGTGCTGCAGGACGAACCGGGCCTCGGGCCGGGGCCGGCAGGCCTCGACGATGGTGCGGACGTGGACGCCCTCCCACGTGTTGTCCAGCTTCGACCAGCGGGTCACGCAGTGCATGTCCGAGGTGATGGTCACGCGCGGCAATCGCAGGAACTGCTCCCACGTCCACGACACCTCGCGCTCGACCAGCCCGAAGCAGCGGAAGGTCCAGCGCTTGGCGTCGAAGCGAGGCGTGCGGCCATAGGTGAGCACCGGCCACTTGGTCGTGAGCTGCTGTCCCGGCGGCAGGCGCGGGGCGACGGCGGGATCGATCTCTCTGGCCATGGCGATGACTATAATCCTTCGCGAACGGGTCGAGCGACGGACATATAATGGAGACGCGCGCGTAACCGGAGGGTGCGCCGCTGGAGAGGAGCCGGATTGAACGGCGAACGCAAGCTGGCGATGTTCATGGACTTCGAGAACATTGCTCGCGGAGTCAAGGAAGCACAGTACAAGCAGTTCGAGCTCAAGCTGGTCCTCGAACGCCTGCTGGAGAAGGGCAAGATCATCGTCCGCCGGGCCTACGCGGACTGGAACCGCTTCACGGAGTACAAGCGGCCCTTCCACGAGTGGGCCATCGAGCTGATCGACGTCCCCCAGTCGCGCTACAGCGGGAAGAACTCGGCCGACATCCGCATGGTGGTGGACGCGCTCGACCTCGCCTACGGCAAGACCCACATCGACAGCTTCGTGCTGGTCTCGGGCGATTCGGACTTCTCGCCGCTCGTCTCCAAGCTCCGGGAGAACGACCGCTACGTCATCGGGCTGGGCGTGAAGTCGTCGTCGTCCGACCTGCTGGTGGCCAACTGCGACGAGTTCATCTTCTACGAGGACCTGATCCGCGACACCAAGAAGACACGACTGCTCAACGGCCTGCCGGAGAAGAAGGCCGAGGCGATGGCCCAGCTGATCGACGCCATCCAGGCCCTGGAGCGGGAGAACAAGGAAACGCTGTGGGGCTCGATGGTGAAGCAGACGATGATCCGGAAGAACCCCGCCTTCAACGAGTCCTACTACGGCTACTCGACATTCTCCAAGCTGCTGGAGGAGGCCGCCAAGCAGAAGATCGTCACGCTCGAGCGCGACGAGAAGAGCGGGACCTACATCATCACCTCCCTCACCGAGGAAGGCGGCCGGCCGGCCTAGTCGGCTGCGGAAGCCCGCGGGTTTCCCGCGGCCGGGCGGCCTCGTATCCCGAGTCAGAGATTCGCCGACCTGGACAGGCGCGTCGCCGGCTCGTGGCGGGGGGCGACGGGGTGAGCCGGCGGAGAGGGCTGCCGTCACGCCGAGGGCTCGCCTGAACGACGCGAGCGGGGTTTGCGCGGGCCCCCCATCCCCCGGAGGGGGCTGGGTTGTCGAACAAGTCGAGCGTTGGCGGCGCGCTCACCCCGCCG
>JBGQLG010000098.1:0-20102 GCA_041499965.1 Methylomirabilia bacterium | reverse complement strand
GCGCCGCCCGGGCGAAGGCGGCGAGACCGACCATGAACGGTGAGCCGGTGAGCTGCAGGGCCAGCCAGCCGAGGGTCAGCAGGTCCATCGAGCGGGCGACGTTGATGCAGAGGCCGGACACCCAGAGCCGGCGATAGGCGGGCACCCGGAAGACGTCGACCATGGTCGGCCGGCCGGCTTTGCCGGCGGTAGAGGCGATCACGCGCGCGGGGTGTGGTCCGGCTACACCGGCGGCGTCGACCAGCGGCGCCCGGACCGGCGCCGGGCGAGGTCGGCGGCGTGGTCCTGCATGCTCATCGTCAGCGCATCTGCCCCGTCCGGAGGAGCTCCCACGTGTTGATGCCGGTGTCGGGCGGCGAGCCGCTCAGCAGCGTCAGCATCGTGGCGATCTCGCTGCGGTGGTGGGTCGCGTGGTTGGCCACGTGCTGCAGCAGCACGCCCAGCGGCGCCCGGAACGCCTGGCCCTGGGAGTTCTTGTACTCGACCGTCCGGGCCAGGCCGGCGTCCGACAGCGCCTCCACGAACGCCTGCTGCTCGGCCTCCAGCACGTCCCACTTCGCGCGGACCTCGGTCATCGAAGCCATGTCCAGGAACGGCGCGCCGGGCGGAGAGACGCCCTTGAAGCGCTGCAGCCAGTTCGTGTCGGCGGCGTAGAGGTGGGCGAACATCCGCCGCGGCGTGGGCACGCTGAAGTGCGAGCCGAGCTCGCGCGCGCAGGCGTCGTCGCCCAGCGCGCTGGCCACGTCGAAGAGGCGGCGGTTGGCCCAGCGGTGATACGCGTAGAGATCCCGGACCATGGCGGTGCTCATCGCCGGTCTCCTACTCCAGGACGGCGATCGTGTCGCCTTCCTGCACCGTCTGGCCCTCCTCGACCTTGATCTCCTTGACGACGCCCGCCCGCGGCGCCTCCACCGGGATCTCCATCTTCATGGACTCGAGCACGATGACGGGGTCGCCGGCGCCCACCCGGTCCCCGGGCTTGGCCGCGATCTGGAAGACGACGCCCGTGATGTGGGCCTTGATCTGCTCCGGCATGGACGGCTCCTTTGTCGGGGAGAGAGTTTAGCGGAAGGCGCCCTGGTCCACCATCTGGGTGTGCAGCGCGCCGCGGCGGACGTCGGGATGATCGAGGGCCCGGCGCAGGAACGGGATCGTCGTGCGGACGCCCTCGACGACCGTCGCGTCCAGCGCCTCGCGCATCCGGGCCAGCGCGACGTCCCGGTCATCGCCGCGCGCGATCAGCTTGAACAGGAGCGGATCGTAGTGGACCGAGACCACGCTGCCCGTCTCCACGCCGGACTCCACGCGGATCCCCTCACCGGCCGGCGGCTGCAGCCGCGCGAGCGTTCCCGGCGAGGGCAGGAAGTTCTTGTCCGGATCCTCGGCGTACACCCGGCACTCCACGGCGGCGCCGCGCTGGACGATCTCGGCCTGGCGCCAGCCCAGCCGCTCGCCGGCGGCCACGCGGAGCTGCTCGACGACGAGGTCGAGGCCCGTCACCTCCTCGGTCACCGGATGCTCGACCTGGATGCGCGTGTTCATCTCCAGGAAGTAGAAACCGCCGGCGGCGTCGACCAGGAACTCCATCGTCCCCGCGTTGACGTAGCCGATGGCCCGAGCGCCGGCCACGGCCGCCTCGAGCAGTCCGCGCTTGGTCGCCGGGGCCAGGCCGGGCGCCGGCGACTCCTCGATCAGCTTCTGGTGGCGCCGCTGGATGGAGCACTCGCGCTCGTGCAGGTGCACGACCGCGCCGTGGGTGTCGGCGAACACCTGGACCTCGACGTGGCGCGGCCGCTCGAGGTAGCGCTCGAGGTAGACCGCTGGGTTGCCGAACGCCGACTGCGCGCGCCGCGTGGCCGTCGCGAACGCCGCGGCCAGGTCGGCCGCGCGGTCGACGCGCGCCATGCCGATGCCACCGCCGCCGCCGGCCGCCTTGATGATGAGCGGAAAGCCGATGCCCGCCGCCACCGCCTCGGCGGCTGTCGCGTCGGCGACCGGGCCCGGGCTGCCCGGCACCGTCGGCACGCCGGCTGCCGCCATCAGGCGGCGCGCCTCGATCTTGTCGCCCATCGAGCGGATGGCCTCGGGCGGCGGGCCGATGAACGTGAGCCCGGCCCGCGCGCAGGCCTCGGCGAAACGCCAGTTCTCGGAGAGAAACCCGTAGCCGGGATGCACGGCGTCGGCGCCGCTGCGACGGGCGGCCTCGAGGATGCGCTCGACGTCGAGATAGCTCTCGCGAGCGGGCGCCGGCCCCAGCAGCACCGCCTGGTCGGCCTCGCGCACGTGGGGGGCGTCGCGATCGGCCTCGGAGTACACGGCGACGGTGGCGAGGCCGAACCGACGGCAGGCTCGGACGACGCGGCGGGCGATCTCGCCGCGGTTGGCGACGAGGACGGCGCGCACGCTACGGGGTGGGCTCGGAGCGGGTGGCCTCGACGGCCGCCACGCGCCAGCCCTCGCCCGAGGGAATCCAGCGCTCCTGCAGCACGACCCGGGCGCGCGGCCCTTCCAGCCTCAGCTTGACCATGCGCTGGCGGCCCAGGCGCGCGCAGCCGACGAGCTCGAACCGCTCGAACGGGCCGCCCAGCGAGGCGTACGCCGCGACGACCTCCGGCCCGGCGTCGGGCGCGAGATCGCCGCGCAGCGCGACCAGATCGCCGCCGGCCAGCGCGCGCGCGTGGGCCTGCAGCGGCGCGGCGAGATCGCCGAGCGCGGCGGCCGGGTCGAACGGCGGCGGCAGCGGCACCAGGTCCTGGGCGACGGTGGCCGCGTCGGGCGGAAGCGCGGGAGGAACGATCAGCGGAGCGTCGACGTCGCCGGTGACCCCGCCCGCCGCGGCGAGCGCCTCGAGCAGCCGGGCCTCCCACGCCTGGGCGTGCGCGGCCAGCGCCGGAGCCGCCGAGGCGAGCCGCTCGAGGACGTGAGCGCCGGCGGCGGCGTGACGCCGCTCCTCGACGAGGCAGCGCTCGAGGATGCGGCGGGTGGGCGGCTCGTACACCGGGTTCGCGACCGCCAGGTGGCGCTCGTACACTGTGGCCAGGTGCGGCTTGAGGACGCGATAGATCGCCGTCACACGCTCCATCGTCTGGCTCGGCCCCTCGGCCGACTGCACCAGCGCCATCAGCGCGACGACGCCGTCGTTGGCCGGCTCGGATTGCTGGGCCGCCGAGCGCAGCTCGGGCAGGCGCCGGCCCCAGGCATCGGCGTGCTGAGCGCAGTCCCACACGTGACGGCCGAAGAGCAGCTTGGCGTCGAGCTCGGGGGTGAGCGCGATCCAGCCGCCGAGCAGGCGCGTCATCCGCTCCTCGATGTAGCGATAGTGGCGGATGCGCCGCGCGGCGACGTCGACGGAGAAATGACCGGCGAGCGAGTGCGCGGTCAGCTAGTACACCTGGGAGCGCTGCGTGCTCTTGACGAGCCGCTCGATCTCCTCGTCGGTGAAGCCGGCCAGCCGCCGCGCGTCCTTGGCGATCGAGATCGGCACCACGTCGTGGTGGCCGTCCTGCCGCTGGCCGCCCAGGTTGAAGCGCTCGTCGATCGAGTCCTGGAACTCGATGGCCTGCCGCCGCCGCTCGGGATCGCCCTGGGTCAGCTCGTTCAGCCAGCGCGAGCCCATGCGCACGTGCGTGATCTCGTCGGCCAGCACGTAGTCGACCGAGCGCTCGAGGATCGGGTCGCCGATCTTCCTGGCGATGTGGATGAGCTGGTTGAAGACGTCGCAGGCCAATCCCTCCAGCCCGCGGTTGACGCCGGCCACGCGGGCGGCGGCGTCCTCGGCGCACGCGCAGCGCCACAGCAGCGTCGTCTCCGGGAACTCGCCGACGTAGCCGCCCAGGTGATCGAGCAGCCCGAGATAGGTCTCGACGTGGCGCGACTCGTCCCACACCTGTCGCGCCATGTCCATGGTGAACTCCCACGGCGCGTCGGGGAAATCGAAGACCGTGCGGCCGGCACCTTCCATCGCCTGCAGCTCGCCGACCAGGATGCCGTGCACGCGATCGCGCATGGAGTCACGACTGGCCAGGTCGGGGAACGGCGGCAGCCCCTGCTCCACCTTGAGGGTGCCGACGTCGCGCGTGCGCATGCGCACGAAGCGCTCCTCGCGAGCCAGCTTGTCGTAGGCGATCGGGCGGTCCATGGGGCTCTCCTGAGCGTCGCTGAACTGCTGTTCAGTGAGTGTAGTCGATGCTCGGGCGGCGAGCAAATCGGCTACTCCTCGGCCGCGTCGCTGCCCAGCAGGCGCGCGGGGAGAATGGCCGAGCGACCGAAGCGCGCGGTGATGCGATCGACCGCGCGGGCCAGCTGCTCGCGACGGACCGCGGCCGGGTCCAGCAGCGGCAGCTGGCCGCGCGCCTCGGCCCGGAAGGTCGAGGCCGACACGCCGATGAGCCGCACCGGCTGGATCAGCGCCTCGCGGCCCAGCAGCGTCAGCACGCGGCGATAGATCTCCAGCCCGTCCTGGGTGGGATCGCCGGTGTGGCTGCGCGTGAGCGTGCGGAAGTCGGCCCAGCGCAGCTTGAGGGTGACGCGACAGGCGGCCAGCCCCTCGGCACGCAGCTCACGGGCCACGCGCTCGGACTGCCCGCGCAGTGTCTCCTCCAGCTTGGCGACGTCGCGGGTGTCGTGCCCGAACGTCGTCTCGGCGCCCATCGACTTGGGCGGGGAGAACGGCTCGACGTCACGGCTGTCGCGGCCAAAGGCGAGGTCGAGCAGGTCCGGGCCGTGCGGGCCCAGGCGCCCCGCGAGGACGGCCGGCGCCAGGCGCTGGAGCTGGCCGATCGTCGTCACCCCGAGCGCGTCCAGCTCCTTGGCCGTGGCCTTGCCGACGCCCCACAGGCGCTCGATTGGCAGCGGCGCCAGGAACGCGGCCTCGCCTCCGGCCGGCACGACGACGAGCCCGTCAGGCTTCTCGAGATCGGAGGCCACCTTGGCGACGAACTTGTTGGCGGCGAGACCGGCGGAGGCGGTGAGACCGGTCTCGGTGCGGATGCGCGCCTTGATCCGGCGCACGGCCTCGACCGGCGGCCCCCACAGCGTCACCGTTCCCGTCAGGTCGAGGAACGCCTCGTCCACCGACACCGGCTCGACCAGCGGAGAGAACTCGCCCAGGATCGCCATGATCTCGCCGGAGACGCGCGCGTACTTGTCCATGTCGACCGGCAGGTAGACGCCCCGCGGGCAGAGGCGATACGCGCGCGAGATCGGCATCGCCGAGCGCACGCCGAACACCCGCGCCTCGTAGGAGCACGCCGAGACGACGCCGCGCCCCCTGGGATCGGCACCCACGATGACCGGCCGTCCGCGCAGCTCGGGCCGGTCGCGCTGCTCCACGGAGGCGTAGAAGGCGTCCATGTCCACGTGCGTGATGGCCCGCGCGGCGGGGGGCATGGCCGGCGCTCAGTCCCGGACCACGAGGGCGAAGCGCACGGGCGGGGCCCAGGTGTCGTCGAACCCTTCCAGGCCCAGCTCGCGCCGGCCCGCGTTGTGCCACAGATACAGGACGTCGCGGCGGCCGAAGAAGCCGAGCCAGGGCTCGTGCAGGAAGATGATCGGCCGCTCCTGCTGGGCATCGGGATGGGCGATGCCGAAGTAGAGCGCGTCCTCGTACGTCGGTCGCTCCAGCCCACGCTGGGCGGCCGTGGCGACGACGTCCTCGAACGCCACCGGACGGTCGAACTCGAGCAGAACGATCCGGCGCACGCGGGCCGGGGCGGCGCGGTCAGCCGGGAAGTTCTCGGAGGTGACGGCGGCCTGCGCGTATCCGTACGCGCCCGCCGCCACCAGCTCCTCGGTGGATCGCCCGTCCCCGACCTCGACGCGGTAGACGCGCGTAGGCGCCTCTCAGGCCTGGGCCAGGCCGATCTCCGGAGCGACGGTGGTGAGGGCGGCGACCACGAAGGCGATGTGGGCGTCGAGCTCCACCCCCAGCTCCTCGGCGCCGCGATAGACGTCGTCGCGATTCACCGTGCGGGCAAAGCCCTTGTCCTTGAGCTTCTTGCGCACCGAGGCGGGCTCGAGCCCGGTGATGACCCTGCCCGGCCGGACCAGCGCGCAGGCGTGCACGAAGCCGGTCAGCTCGTCGCAGGCGTAGAGCGCGCGATCCAGGCGGCTCACCCGGGGCATCCCCGAGTAGTCGGCGTGGGCCAGGATCGCGTAGACGATGTCCCGCTCGACGCCGCGGGCCAGCAGGATCTCGGCACCCTTCACCGGGTGGTGCGGCGCCCGGGGGTGCATCTCGTAGTCGAAGTCGTGCAACATCCCGGCGATGCCCCACCGCTCGGCGTCCTCGTCGAAGCGGCCGGCGTAGGCCCGCATGGAGGTCTCGACCGCCCGCGCGTGCTTGCGCAGGCTGTCGCCCTTGGTGAACTCGCCCAGCAGCGCCCAGGCCTCGGCGCGGGTCAGGGTGCCTCCTCCCGGTCCGAGAGCCCCTCGCGATCAACGGTCTTGCGCAGGCTGTCGAGGTCGGCCTCGAGCGTCCGGATGCGCTCGACGAGCTGCTCGATCGCGCGGCTGACCGGGTCGGGCAGGTCGGTCATGTTCATGTCGATGCCGCCGACGCGCTGCCCGTCCTTGTACGTGACGCGGCCGGGCACGCCGACGACCACCGCGTTGGGTGGGACGTCGCGCACCACGACCGAGCCAGCCCCCACGCGGCTGCCCTCGCCGATCGTGATGGCGCCGATGATCTTGGCGCCGGCGCCGACGGTGACCTTGTCGCACAGCGTGGGATGGCGCTTCTCGCGCCGGGTGCTGGTGCCCCCCAGCGTCACGCCCTGGAGCAGGCTCACGTCGTTGCCGATCTCCGCCGTCTCGCCGATCACGATGCCCATGCCGTGGTCGATGAACAGGCCGCGGCCCAGGCGGGCGGCGGGATGGATCTCGATCCCGGTGACGAAGCGGCCCAGGTGCGAGACGAACCGCGCGGTGCTCAGCCAGCCCCGGCGCCACAGCCGGTTGCCGAGGCGGTGGAAGGCCAGCGCGTGGACGCCCGGGTAGCAGAGCAGGACCTCGAGCACCGAGCGGGCGGCCGGGTCGCGCTCCATCACGGTGCGCACGTCGCTGCGGATCGCGTCGAACATCAGCGCACTCCTTCCGCGTGCCGCCGGAGCGCGTCGAGGGCCGCGGCCCGCACCGCCCCCGCCACCACGTCGGCGGCGTGCTTGCGATCCTCCGGCAGCCCGTCCACGGCGTCCTCGACCTCCTGCGGCTTGAGGTTCACCAGATCCTCCACCGTGCGGCCGGTCACCCGCTCGCTGGCCGCGCTGGCCGCCGCGATGGTGGGGCCGCATCCGTACGTCTGAAACCGCACCTCGCTCACCCGGCCGTCCCGCACGCGCAGGAAGAACCGCGCGAGGTCGCCGCAGCCCTCGTACTCCTCCGAGCCGACGCCGTCCGGCGCCTGCATCAACCCGGCGTTGCGCGGGTTGAGGAAGTGATCGAGCAGCGCGGCGCTGTATCTCACGCCGCGCCGACCGGCATCGCCGCCCGCAGCTTGCGGATGGTCGGCTCGACCGACTCGATCACGTAGTCGATGTCCTCGGCCGTGGTCGCGCGCCCGAGCGAATGACGCACGGCGCCCATCGCCCAGTCGAGCGGCGCGCCCATGGCCACCAGCACGTAGGACGGCTCCACGTTGCCGGAGGTGCAGGCCGAGCCGGCCGAGACTCCGATGCCCTTCAGATCCAGTCCGAGGACGACGGATTCCGACTCGACGCCCCGGTAGGAGATGTTGGCGGTGCCAGGCAGCCGCTCGGTCGGGTGACCGTTCAGACGCGACTCGGGCACCCGGGTCTCGATACCCTGCCAGAGCCGGTCGCGCAAGGCCGTGACCCGGCGGCGCTCCTCGTGCATCTCCCGCCCGCGCACCTCCACGGCCTTGCCGAGGCCGACGATGCCGGGGACGTTCTCGGTGCCGGCCCGGCGCCGCCGCTCGTGCTCGCCGCCGTGCTGGACCGAGACCATCTTGGTGCCCTTGCGGATCCACAGCCCGGCCACACCCTTGGGGCCGTAGATCTTGTGGCCCGAGAACGACAGCAGGTCGATGTGGGCGGCCGCCACATCCAGGTCGAGCTTGCCGAAGGTCTGCACGGCGTCGACGTGAAACGGCACGCCGTGCTCGTGCGCGATGGCCCCGATGGCCGTGATCGGCTGAATCGTGCCCACCTCGCTGTTGGCGTGCATGATCGAGATGCCGATGGTATCGGGACGGATGGCCCGCTTGATCTCGTCGGGATCGACCATGCCGTCGCCGTCGACGGACACGTAGGTGACCGTGAGGCCCTGTGTCTCCAGCCACTGGCAGGCGCGCAGCACGGCGTGGTGCTCGATCTTCGAGGTGATCAGGTGGCCGCGGCCGCGCGCCAACGCCAGCCCCTTCACGCCGAGGTTGTCGGACTCGGTCCCGCCCGAGGTGAAGACGAGCTCCTCGGGCGCCACCTTCAGGAAGCGGGCGACGCGCTCGCGCGCGGTGTCCAGCCCCGCCCGGGCCTCGCGGCCGAAGCCGTGGACGCTGGACGGATTGCCGGCGATCTCCGAAAAGTACGGCAGCATCTCCGCGAGCACCTCGGGGTGCACGGGGGTCGAGGCGTTGTGATCGAGATAGACGCGACGGCTCATGCCTTGCTCTCCCTCTGGGCCGATGCTACGCTCGGCCGGCGATGGATCTGGCCAGGAAGAAACTCGGTGTGATGCTCTCCACCGGCCCCGAGCATCCGAACCTCGAGACGGCGATCGGCCTGGCCGACGCGACGCTGGCCCGGGGCGCTCAGCTGTACCTGTACTTGATCGACGACGGCGTGAAGGCGCTCGACGATCCCCGGGTGCACGCGCTGCCCGATCGCGGCGCCAAGGTCTTCGTGTGCGCCTACGGCTGCCAGAAGCGCGGCCGTCCGCTCACCGACGGCGATCGCGTGACCTATTGCGGCCTGGTCGTGCTGACGGACCTGATCAACGGCACCGACCGCTTCGTCGCGCTCAACTGATCCGCCGCCCGTGCCCGAGGAGCACCCCGTCCTGGTGGTGATCGCCTCCGACCCCCGAGCGTCGCACCGGGCGTTCGAGGCGATGCGCATCGGCGTCGGCGTGGTGGCCGGCGAGAACGAGGTGACGTTCGTGCTGCGCGGGCCCGGCGTCCACCTGCTCGACGCCGACACCGACGACCTGGTGGACGGCGACGACATCGCCAAGTTCCGCGACAACCTCAAGCGGCTGGAGGTGCCGTTCCACGTCGAGGAGGACGCGATTCCGCGCGACGCCGACTGGAACGAGGGCGGCCATCCGATCGTGCGTGTCTCCACGACGCGCATCGCCGAGCTGCTCCGGCAGGGCCGGCGCTTCATCATCTTCTGATGGCCCGCGTGCTGCACCTGCTCAAGGGCGACGATCCGGCCCTCGCCCTCGTCGTGATCGCCCAGCAGCAGGCCGCCGGCGACGAGATCGGCGTGGCCCTGCTGCCCGGCACCCCCACCCCGACGCTGCCGGCGGGCGTGAGCCTGCAGCGCGTCCCCGACGAGCTCGGCTGGGACGCGCTCCTGGAGCGCATCTTCGAGGCGGATCAAGTCATCACTTGGTAGCGCCTCGGAGGGGGGTTGTGCCCCCCTTCCGACGGTCGTCGCGCGCCTGACGGCGCGCTCCTCCCTGCCTCCCCCCAGAAACAGGATTGCGCCGGCGAAGCCGGCGCTCGAACGCGGCCGAAACGACCGGGGCAGCGGCGATGAATTAACGGTTGCGGTATTCATCGAGCCAGGCCATCTGGATTTTTTCGAGGGTCGATTCGGTCGAGGACTTGGGGTCGTCGGTGAACCCTTCGAGGTCGGTGACCCATTTGTGCAGGTCGGTGAAGCGGACGGTCAGGGGGTCGACGTCGGGGAACTTGTCGCCGAGCGCGATCCCGATGTCCTCGGCGTCCCGCCAGGCCAGGGTCATGACCACGGCCTCACTTGGGGATCTCCACCACGACGTCGCCGCGTACGATGGCCTGGCAGCCGAGGCGGGAGCGGATCGTCAGTCCCTCGGCCATGTCCAGGCGGTCCTCCTCGTCGGCCTCCATCTCGCTCAGGTGGTCGGCGCCTTCCTTGACGACGACGTGACAGGTCGTGCACGCGCAGGAGCCGCCGCAGTTGTGCTCGAGATGGATGTCGTTGGCCAGGGCGATGTCGAGCAGCGAGCCCGGCCGGCCGTGGTCGGCCAGTGGATACTTGGCGTCGTCCACCTCCACCGTGCGATCGAGCGGCAGGAACGTCACCTTGTGCACCGCCATCACGACTCTCCGGCCCTGGACGCGCCCAGGTCCATGACCTCGTCGGCGCGCCGCGTGCCCAGCGCGCCCTTCAGCGCGGCGTCCATCATGGCCTCGGCCAGCCGCTCGGTGGCGTGGTTCAGGTCGGTGGTGCGCTCGCGGATGGCGTCGCGATCGTGGCCCTCCCGCGCCTGGCGCAGCGCCGCCACCGCGGCCTCGATGGCGCCGCGCTCCGTGTCGCCGACCAGGTTCGCGCCCTGGCGCAGCGCCCGGCCCACGTGGGTGAGGACGGTGTCGGCCTCGTTGCGGGCCTCGATGAGCATCCGCGTCTCCACGTCGGCCTCGGCGTAGGTGAACGAGTCCTCGATCATCCGCTCGACGTCGGCCTCGCCGAGCCCGTAGGTCGGCTTGACCTCGATCGACGCCGCCTTGCCCGTGCGCTGCTCCTGGGCCTGCACCTGCAAGATCCCGTTGGCGTCGATGAGGAACGTCACCTCGATCTTGGGCATCCCGGCCGGCATCGGGTCGATACCGCGCAGCTCGAAGCGGGCCAGCGAGCGGCAGTCCTTGGCCAGCTCGCGCTCGCCCTGCACGACGTGCAGGTCGACCACCGTCTGGCCGTCGACCGACGTCGTGAACATCTCGCGGGCGCTGGTGGGGATCGTCGTGTTGCGCGCGATGAGGATCGACACGATGCCGCCCAGCGTCTCGATGCCGAGCGACAGCGGAGTCACGTCGAGCAGCAGCATGTCGGTGATGCCGCCGGCCAGGATCTGGGCCTGCACCGCCGCCCCCAGCGCCACGACCTCGTCGGGGTTGAGCTGGCTGTGGGGCGTCTGGCCGAACAGCTCCTGCACCCGCCGCTTCACCAGCGGCACCCGCGTCGAGCCGCCGACGAGCACCACCTGGTCGATGTCGGCCGGGCCGAGGCCGGCGTCGGCCAGCGCCTGTCGGCACGGCCCGAGCGTCCGGCCCACGAGCGGCTCGATGAGCGCCTCGACCTCGGCCCGCGTGATCACCCGGTGATAGGTGAACCCGGCGAACGGCAGCGTGAGCGTCGTCCGCTCCTCGCTGGAGAGCCGGATCTTCGCCGCCTCGGCGGCCAGCCGCAGCTCCTGCATCGCCTCGTTGTCGCGCGCCAGGTCGACGCCGTCGCGGGCGAGCTCGGCCTGATGACGCGTCTGCACGTCCTGGAGCAGCCACAGCATCAGCGCACGGTCGAGGTCGTCACCACCCAGGTGCGTGTCGCCGTTAGTCGCCAGCACCTCGAAGATCCCGTCCTTGACGCGCAGGATGGAGATGTCGAAGGTGCCGCCGCCCAGGTCGTAGACCGCGATCACGCCCTGGCCGAGCCGGTGCAGGCCGTAGGCCAGGGACGCCGCCGTGGGCTCGTTGACGATGCGGACGACGTCGAGGCCGGCGATGCGCCCGGCGTCCTTGGTCGCCTGGCGCTGGCTGTCGTTGAAGTAGGCCGGCACCGTCACCACCGCCCGCTCGATCGGCTCGCCGAAGTGCGTCTCGGCCCGCTCCTTGAGGGCGCGCAGAATGATCGCCGACACCTCGGGAGGCGTCACCTCGCGGCCCCCCACCGTCAGCTTCACGGTGCCCTCGGCCGGCAGCACGCGGAAGGGGAAGTAGGGCAGCTCCTCCTTGACGTCTTCCCAGCCGCGGCCCATCAGGCGCTTGACGGAGTACACCGTGTCGGTGGGCCGGCGGGCGAGCTGGCGGCGGGCGGCCTCGCCGACGAGGATGCCGTCGGGCGTGAAGCCCACCACCGAGGGCAGCAGGCGCCGGCCCTCGCGGTCGGGGATCACCACCGGCAGCCCGGTGCGGTCGTCCACGTAGGCGACCAGGCTGTTGGTGGTCCCCAGGTCAATCCCGACGATGCGCGCCATGCGTCTCCTCTGTCTCCTCGCCCAGGGCCAGCCCCAGGTCGTCGACGACGGTTCTCACATAGGCGCGCGTGGCCAGCGCCTCGTTCAGCGCCGCGAGCGCCCCGGGCCGATCGGCAGGCGCGGCGGCGTCCCACGCGCGGCTCAGCGGGCCGGTGATCTGCGCCTCGGCCTCGGCCATCCGCGCCCGCAACGCCTGGCGCTGGGCGCCCAATGTGGCGCGCGTGCCATCGTCGAGCACGCCGGTCCGCGCCTCTTCCAGCGCCTCCTGGATCTCGAACATCTCGGCCAGCAGCGCCGGCGGTGCCTTCGGCTTGACGGCGGCGCCTTCCTTCGTCTCGCGCCCCTCGTCGAGCCGGATCAGGTACTCGACGCGGGTGAGCGGGTCGCGCAGCGCACGGTAGGCGGCGTTGACGCGCGCCGACTCTTCCAGCGCCCGCGCCTGCTCGGCGGGCGGCGCCGCCTGGTGAAAGTCGGGGTGCCATTGCCGCGACAGCTCGTAGAAGCGCCGCTGCAGCGCCGCCCCGTCGATCGCCAGCCGGCGCTCGAGGCCGAAGACCTGGAAGAAGTCACTCACGCGTCGCCGTCTCCCGACCCCACGGTCCCCCAAAATACGAACGGGCCCTCGGCCGGGCCCGTCCGTCGTGCGCGCCGGGCCCGGCTACGCCGAGAACGAGGTTCCACAGCCACAGCTCGACTTGGCCTGGGGATTGACGAAGGTGAACCCTCCGGTCAGCCCCTGCTGCACGTAGTCGAGCGTCGTGCCGTTCAGGTAGAGGTAGCTCTTCTTGTCGACGACCACCTTGATGCCGTCGATCTCGAAGACCTTGTCGTGGGGACCCATCTCGGAGTCGAACTCCAGGTTGTAGCTCATCCCCGAGCAGCCGCCACCCTTCACGCCCATGCGCAGGAAGACGGTCTCGGGCAGATTCTGGCTCTGCTTGAGCTGCTTCACCTGCTTGCTCGCATTCTCGGACAGCGCGACCGCCATGCGTCCTCTCCTCCTCGCGTCCCTATTTCGATGCGGCCGGGGCGGCCGCCGATCCGTGCTTGTCCTGGTAGTCGGCCAGGGCCGCCTTGATGGCGTCCTCGGCCAGCACCGAGCAATGGATCTTCACCGGCGGCAGCTTCAGCTCGTTCACGATGTCGGTGTTCTTGATCTTGGCCGCCTCGCCGACGGTCTTGCCCTTCAGCCACTCGGTGGCCAGGCTGGACGAGGCGATGGCGCTGCCGCACCCGAACGTCTTGAACTTGGCGTCCTCGATCACACCCGTGTCGAGGTTCACCTTGATCTGCAGCTTCATGACGTCGCCGCACTCCGGCGCCCCCACCAGCCCCGTGCCCACGCCGAGGGTGTCCTTGCCGAAGGACCCGACGTTGCGCGGGTTGTTGTAGTGGTCGACGACCTTCTCGCTGTATGCCATGGCTCTTCCCCCTTACTCAGCCTTCCACTTGATCGACTTCAGATCAACGCCTTCCTTGGCCAGCTCGTACAGCGGCGACATGTCGCGCAACCGCTTGATGACCTCGATGGTCCGCTGGCCGACGTACTCCACCTCTTCGTCGGTGTTGAAGCGGTGCAGGCTGAAACGGATCGAGGAGTGGGCCAGCTCGGCGCTCGCCCCCAGGGCGGCGATCACGTACGACGGCTCCAGGGTGGAGGAGGTGCAGGCCGAGCCGGACGACAGGGCCGTCTCCTTGTTGAGGCCCATCAGCACCGATTCGCCCTCGACGTACGCGAACGAGATGTTGAGGTTGCCGGCCAGCCGACGGTCGCGACGGCCATTCAGGAAGGCCTCGTCCACGCTCGACAGGATCACCTCCTGCAGGCGGTCCCGCATCCGGGCCAGCGTCTTCGTCTCCTCCGGCATGACCTCCTGGCAGATCTCGGCGGCCCGTCCAAAGCCGACACAGAGCGGCACCGGCAGCGTGCCGGAGCGGATGCCGCGCTCGTGACCGCCGCCGTCGAACAGCGGGGTCAGGCGCACGCGCGGGCCCTTGCGCCGCACGTACAGCGCGCCCACGCCCTTGGGCCCGTAGAGCAGGTGCGCCGTGCAGGAGAGCAGGTCGATGCCCATGGCCTCGACGTCCACCGGGACCTTGCCGACCGCCTGGGTGGCGTCCGTGTGGAAGAGGATGCCCTTGTCCTTGGCCAGCTTGCCGATGGCGGCGACGTCCTGGATGGTGCCGATCTCGTTGTTGGCGAGCATGACCGAGATGAGGATCGTCTTGTCGGTGACGGCGCGGCGGATCTCGTCGACGTCGATGAGGCCGTCCGGCTGCACGGGGACGTACGTCACCTGGAAGCCCTGGCGCTCGAGCCGCTTGCACACGTCGATGCCGGCGCGCTGCTCGATCACCGTGGTGACGATGTGCGTACCCTTCTCGCGGTACATCTCGGCCGCGCCCTTGAGGGCGAGGTTGATCGACTCGGTGCCGCCCGAGGTGAACACGAGCTCCTTGGGATCGCGGGCGCCGATCAGGCGGGCCAGCTTCGCGCGGCCGGCGTCCACCGCCCCCTCCGCTTCCCACCCGAACGGATGGTTGCGGCTGGCGGGATGGCCGAACTTCTCGGTGAAGTACGGCAGCATCGCCTCGACGACCCGCGGGTCGCAGGGCGTCGTCGACTGCGCGTCCATGAAGATCGGAAACTTCAGCGCCATCTTGTCGCGACCCCCCTCGCTACGCTCTGATAGTCAGGATGTCGGGAACGTCTTCGCTCGTCAGCTCGGCCAGGCTCATCGTGTCGAGCATGTGCGTGATGGCCGCCTGGATCTTCCGCACCGGCCGCCGCAGGGTGCACCGCTCCATCTGCGGGCACGCGCTGCTCTCATCGAGGCACGAGACGATGTTGATCGGCCCTTCCAGCGCTCGGATGACCTCGCCGATCGTGATCTCCGTCGGCCGCCGCGCCAGCACGTACCCCCCCTTGGGACCGTTCTGGCTGTCGATGAGCCCCTGCTTGGCCAGCCGCTGGAGGATCTTCGCCAGGAGCTCCTGTGGAATGGCGAACTCCTCCGCGATACGCTTGACGCTGACGGTACCCAGATCGTCATGGATGGCGATGTAGTGGATCGCCATGAGGCCGTAGTCGGCGCGCTTGGTGAAGCGAAGCATCCCCGTTTCCTCTCCTCGACCCGGTGGCCGTCTCAGTACCGACAGTTTCAGTCGGCGACCGATTCAGTCGGATTCTACACTGTGTGGGTGTGTTGTCAATGGAAAGGGCTCTCATGACTGACAAATCCGACTTCGACTCCCCGATGCTCCGGACCGCCCTGGCCCAGCTCGACCAGGTGGCCCAGCGGCTCCAGCTCGACCAGGACATTCACGAGAGGCTGCGTCATCCCCGGCGGGCTCTGGTGGTCTCGATCCCGGTTCGAATGGACGACGGAAAGACTTCAGTGTTCACAGGTTACCGGGTTCACCATAACGCCGTACTTGGACCCACCAAGGGAGGCGTTCGCTACGATCCGGACGTCAGCCTCGGCGAGGTCAGCGCCCTGGCCATGCTCATGTCCTGGAAGTGCGCCCTCATGGGGTTGCCGTACGGAGGAGCCAAGGGGGGCGTGCGCTGTGACCCCCGCAAGCTGTCCCGCCAGGAGCTTGAGGGCCTCACGCGCCGGTACACGGCCGAGATCATCCTGCTCATCGGGCCCGACCTCGACATCCCGGCGCCCGACATGGGCACCGACGAGCAGACGATGGCCTGGATGATGGACACCTACTCGATGACCCAGGGCCGGACCGTGCCCGGTGTCGTCACCGGCAAGCCGCTGATCATTGGCGGCTCGGCCGGTCGTCGCGAGGCCACCGGACGCGGCATCGTCTACGCCCTCTATCAGGCCGCGCGCCACCTCAACCAGGAGCTGCGCGGCCGCCGCGTCGTCGTGCAGGGGTTCGGCAACGTGGGCGCGGTGGCGGCTCGGCTACTCTGGCACGAAGGCTGTGTGATCGCCGGCGTCAGCGATCTGCACGGGGGGATCTGGAATGCCCACGGACTGGACATGCGCCAGGTGGAGGCGCACGTGGCGGAGTCCGGCGGCCTGGCCGGCTTCCCCGACGCCGAGCCCGTCAGCAACGCCGACCTGCTCACCCAGCCGTGCGACGTCCTCATTCCGGCCGCCATCGGCTCGGTCCTGCACGCCGACAACGCCGACCGCGTGAAGGCCACGATCGTCGCCGAGGGCGCCAATGCGCCGACCACGCCCGAGGCCGACGTGATCCTGCGTGATCGGGGGATCACCGTGATTCCGGACATCCTCGCCAACGCCGGCGGCGTGGTCGTCTCGTACTTCGAGTGGGTGCAGGGTCTGCAGTACTACTTCTGGCGGGAGAGCGAGATCACCGCGCGGCTGCAGGAGGTCATGACCCGCGCGTTCAACCGCGTGTGGGGCGTGGCCACGAAGGACGGCACCGACCTGCGAACCGCCGCGCTCATGGAGGGCGTCCGGCGCGTCGCCGAGGGCTTCAAGGTCCGCGGCCTCTATCCCTGAGGCGGGCCGCGCCGCTCGACGACGCCGAGTGTGCCGACGGTGACGCCGGCCGGATCGAACAGGGGTGACACCGCCAGCGTCACCTCGACCCGGCCTCCGTCGCGCGTGATGAGCGTGGTGTCGTAGCCCCGCACCTCCCCTTCCTGCTCCATCCGCGCCATCAGCGCCACCGCTTCGTCCCGTCCCCCGGCATAGACCTGCGCCGCCGAGAGCCCGCGAGCCTCCCCCTCCGAATGGCCGGTGATCGCCGCGGCCCCGGGGCTGAAGTGGATGATCCGGCCCTGAAGATCCGTCGCGACCAGGCCGTCCCGCGTCCCCGCGATGGTGGCCAGCACGTCGCGGGCCGCGGCGAGCGCCTGGAACAGCTCCGTGTCACGCAGGGAGATGGCGACGATCGTGGCGACCTCGCGCAGCATCCGCTCGTCGTGGTCCGAGAACGGCCTCTCGCGGCTGCGGAGGGCGAGCGCGCCGACCAGATCGTCGCCTGCGACCATGGGCATCCCGAGCCAGTACGGATACGACAGGGTGGCCGGAGCCGGCTCGACCCCGTGCCGCCGGCATTCAGCCGCGTAGTCGTCGGTCCGGATGGCCTCGCGCCGGGCGATGACCACGCTGCCGAGCCCCAGCGGCGCCGTGTAGCGACGGCCGGCCGGCTGCCGCACGCCCTCGCGGTAGCGGAGCACGACCTCGGTCTGCCCGGGTACGCGACCCGCGAGGCGCACCACCATGTTCGAGGTGTCGAGGAGCCGGCCAAGCTGGGCGTGGACGGTTTCGAGCAGCTCGGACTGCGGCGCCAGCCCGGCCAGCGCCACACCGATCTCGCGCAGGACCGACATCTCACGGACACGCCGCTCACCCACCTCGTGGAGCCGCGCGTTGTCCAGGGCGAGCGCGACGTGCCGGGCCAGCGTGGTCAAGACCTCGACGTCGCCCGACTCGAAGATCCGGCCGCCGCGATCGGTCACGAGGAGCACCCCGTCGCAACGATCGTCTCTCAGGATGGGCACGGCGAGGAGCGCCTGCGCCCCCAGCCCTCGGGCCAGCGTCTCGCAGCCCTCGGCGTTCGCGGGAATGTCGTCGAGGGTGACCGCCTCGGCGTGGGTGAGCACCTGCCAGGCGACGCGGTCGGCCACCGGCTGCCCGGCGAGGTCCGTGGCGACGCTGGCCGCCACGGCGCGTGCGATCAGGGTCCCGTCCTCCAGGGTCAGGAGCGCCGCGGCGTCGCCGTCGATGACCCGCCTGGCCTCGTCGACCACGACTTGCGCCAGGCGATCCAGTCGGCGCTCGGTGGACAGGGCGCGGCTCGCAGCCACCAGCGCCGTCTGGCGCCGCGCGTGACGCTGCTCGGCGGCCAGGAGCTCGGCAGTATCGAACGCGGTGGTCAGCTCGAGGCCGATCGCCTCCACGAGTCGGAGGTCCTCCGGGGTGAACTGATGGAGCTCGTGGCTCCAGCCGATCGAGATGAGCCCCACGATCACACCCCGGTTCTCGAGCGGGAGCACGACGACCGATCGGTGCGCGATGACCCGGCCGAGCGGAAAATCGAAGCGGGCGTCGCCGTGACTGTCGCTCACCAGCAGCGGCGTCCGGCGCCCGACCATCTCGGTCACGATGGGTGCCGTCACCGGCAGCGGCAGCCGCGCCTCGTGGTGCAGCGCGTCCTTGGGGATCCGGTAGCCGGCCACCGGCGCATAGAAGCGTCCGGCCTGGTCCAGCCGCCACGCGGCGCCGAGGTCGCCGCCGAGCACGCGCACGGTCTCGCGGACCGCACGCCGCGCGATCTCGACGACGTCGAGCGTCGAGCTGACGGCGTGGCGTACGGCCAGCAGCGCCTCGGTGTGACGTAGACGCCGCTGGCTCTCGCGAAAGACCCGCGCGTTGTCCAGGGCGATCACCGCCTGGTCGGCCAACGCCACCAGCAGCGCGATGTCGTCGTCGCTGAAGCTCCGCCCCAGCTGGTCGAGCACGACGAGCGCGCCCTCGCCGCCGCGATGCCCGATCAGCGGAACGGCCAGACCGACCCGCAGGCCCTGGTCCATGTTCAGACGCTGCACCCATTCGGGCAGCTGGAGCGTCGGATCGGTCACCAGGTCGTCGCTGACGATCGCCCTGCCTTCCAGGACCGCGCGCCCCGACAGGTTCAGGGCGGACAGTGGCAACTCGTGCCCGTTCATGTCGCCCGGGCGGTCACCGCCGGCACTGGCCACGCACCGCAAGAGGGACGCGCCCTCCTCGAGGGTGTACAGGGTGGCCCGATGCACCCTCAGCAAGCGCAGGACGCGGGCCAGCATGCGGTCGACCAGCTCGTCGAAGTCGAGCGTGCCGGCCAGCTCGCGACCGGCCTCGGCCAGCGCCGCCGCTTCCTCGCGTGAGCGCCGGCGCTGGGTAACGTCGTAGACCGTGGTGAGGACGCCCGGGCGGCCTCCCCAGTCGACCAGGCTGACGACGTTCTCGATCCAGATCCGGACGCCGTCCAGCCGCACGGCCTGAAACTCGTAGTGGATCGGCGCGGGCTCGCCGCGCAATCGCGCCTGTCGATACTGATCGAGCCGCGCCCGCTCCTCGGGCTCGCTGAGCACGCTCACGGGCTGACCGACGAGCGCGGCCGAGTCGGAGTAGCCGAAGATGTCGCAGAGGGCCTGGTTCGCGAACGCGATGCGGCCGTCCTGATTGATGCAGATTCCCTGGATCGAGCCCTCGGCGAGCGCGCGGTAACGCGCCTCGCTCTCCCGCACGGCTCGCTCGGCCTCCAAGCGCTCGGTGATGTCGCGGACCACGATCAGGACGTGAGCCACCGGTGACCCCGGCGCGTCGAGCGGCATCAGCCGCGCTTCGAAACCGCGGTCCTTCCCTGTCACCTTGACCGTGCAGTACACGGTCGTCGGCGCCGCGCCCCTGAGCGTCGTCTTCACGGCGTCGCGAAGACGCCGGCCCGCCTCGCCGGGAAACACGACGTCAATGGGCTGACCGATACCTTCACCGAGCAGGCCATCGGGAACCTCGGCTCGTCCGCCCCTCCACTCGACGATCAGGCAATCAGCGCCGACCCAGATGTACAGGTCAGGGAACGCCTCGAAGATCGCCGCGAGCTGTGCTTCGAGCTGGATGAGCTTTCCGGTGACCTCGCGCAGTCTGGTGAAGTCGAGCACCTGAAGGGAATGACCAGACGGGGCCCTGGACAGCGGCGACGTCGTCTCACGCCTCTCACGCCCTGCGGGAGCCCGGACGCTCGACTTTCCGCTCCACGGGTCGAGGACCCCGTCTGGAGCGGCGATGGCGAGCCTTTCCTCGTCACCGACGGCGAGCCAGCTTCTCGAAACTCTGAGGTCGACCGCCAAGCGCTCGAGATTCTCGAAGGTTGGTGTCCTACCCCTCAGCCAAGCGTAGACGTACTGCGGGCGGTACCCGAGCTCCGCGCAGAAGCGGGCCACGTCTGGCTTGCCGCTCTTGGCAAACCCGATGGCGACCAGCCGAGCCGCG
>JBGQLG010000097.1:0-20115 GCA_041499965.1 Methylomirabilia bacterium | reverse complement strand
TCGTCGGTGATGTGGTCCATGGCCAGCAGCGCGCGCAGGGAGTTGGCGTAGCCGATCGGCGCCAGCCGCCGGTATTCCTCGATGAACTCCTCCCGGGCGCCGGGGTCGATGCGCAGCCGCTCGACCAGGTTGGGGTTGGCCTGCATCGCGAACTCCGCCATGGCGTCCATGCCCTGCTCGAGCGTGATCTTGATGGACTGGGCGCGCAGGACGAGGTTGTCGACCGACAGCGGCAGCCCGCTGGCCGACGACGAGTTGGTGATGAGCAGCGAGCGGACGCGGCCCGGGAAGCGCAGCGTGAACCGCGTGGCAATGCCGGCGCCCAGGCTCAGGCCACCGACGTGGGCTCGGCGCAGGCGCAGGTGGTCGAGGACGTCCTTGAGATCGAGCGCCCACCGGGCGAACGAGACCTTGGCGGGATCCTCCGGACTGTCCGAGCGCGCGTGACCGCGCGGCTCCCACAGGATCAGCCGGTGGGCGGCCGACAGGGCGGGGACGTTGACGTCCCACATCTCGGTGTTGCCGCCGATGCCGTAGGCGAGCACCAGCGGCGTGCCCGTGCGACCGTGCTCCTCGTAGTAGAGCTTGAACCCGTCGCTGCTGCGCGCGTACGGCATGGCTAGCCGCTCGCCGGCTGCTGAAAAAGGCCCATCTGCTTCGTTGGCGGCCTCAGCCGCACGCTCAACGTACAGGGAGTACGCCTCGCGTGCGGCTGACGCCGCCGCCTCGCATCTGGACCTTTTTGAGCAGCCGGCGGGTGTTCGAGCAACCGGCTAGGGGGCTGGCGTCTCGACGGCGGCCCGGCCGGGCTCGACCACCAGCGGCTTGGCCCGACGGCGAGGGCCGCGCGGCCGGGCCTCGCCGTCGCCGGTCGCGGCGGCCTGATCGAGGCGGCTCTTGGTGCCGCCGAGCCGTACCGCGGCCAGGGCGCGCTGGATGTTGCCGACGCCGGCGGCGAACGTCTGCACCTCGACGAGACCCCGCTGCACCTGCTCGAGCCGCTCGCTCACCAGCTCGAGGCGCTCGCCGACCCGGCTGAAGTGCGCGTCCAGGTTCCGCTCCAGCGTGCTCTCGAGCTTGGCGTCGACCGTCGCGCGGACCTGCTCGACCTGGACCTCGAGGGACTCGAACATGTCGTTGCGCAGGTCCTTGGCGTGACCCACCGCATCGGCCCGCAGCTGCTCCAGGCTGTCCCGGTTGTCGGCCTGCATCTGCTGCAGCCGCTCCTGCAGCAGCGTCCGCACCTCGTCGAGCCGCGCGTTCACGGTCTCGGTGAAGCTCTGCAGCTCAGCCGTGACCGCGCCGAGCCGGCGCTCCTGGGCCTCGGCCATCTGGCCCAGCGTGCTCATGGGGTGGGCGCGCAGCGCGCCCAGCACGGGCTGGGTCAGCTCGGTGAGGCGGCCGGTGAGGGAGGTGGTCAGGCCCGTCAGGCCGCCGGTGATCTGGTCGCGCAGCGCGCGGGCGCTCTCGGAAGACTCGTCGCGCGCGTCGCGGGTGGCGGCCTCCAGCTCACCGTGCGCCCGCTTCCACGACCGTTGCAGGTCGACGAGCGAGCGATGGATCCGCGCGTGCTCGAGCCGACCGGCCACGTCGAACCGGCGCAGCGTCGCGGCAGAGATCACGATCAGGGCGGCGATGCCGGACGTCATGCCGATCAGAATGCCGATCAGGATGTGATCTGTCATGGGCCCGCCTCCGCGTCGAGCGGGGCCCGATCATAACAGAGACGCGCGACGGACGCGGCTCGACGACACGCCGGTCCGCTGCGGCGGCGGCCAGCCGGCTTGACAGCCCTGCCTCGATTCAGTATTTTTTAATCGGCGTTCATCCACAGTTAATTTCCCAACCGGCGGGACAGTCGATGAAGACGCGCGTCAGCCTGACCGTGAACGGCGAGCACCGCGAGGTGCTCGTCCCCGTGCACAAGACCCTGCTCGAGGTGCTGCGCGAGGACCTCGGCCTCATCGGCACCAAGCACGGCTGCGAGCTGGGCGAGTGCGGCACCTGCACGGTGCTCGTCGACGGCCGCCCGGTGCTGTCCTGCCTGGCCCTGCCGGCCGACCTCGAGCGCGCCGCCATCACCACGGTGGAGGGGATGGCCCGCGGCGGCGCGCTGCATCCGCTCCAGCAAGCGTTCGCCGAGCTGGGCGCCGCCCAGTGCGGCTACTGCACGCCGGGCATCCTGCTCACGGCCCAGGCCCTGCTGGCCGACGAGCCCCAGCCTCCGCGCCAGCGCATCCGCGAGGCGCTGGCCGGCAACCTCTGCCGCTGCACCGGCTACACGAAGATCCTCGACGCCGTCGAGCTGGCGGCGCTGCGCATGAGCCACGTGGGAGGCCGGGTGTGAGCAAGGCGCGCTTCACCGTCGTCGGCCAGCCGCTGCCCAAGATCGACGCCTGGGGCAAGGTCACCGGGGAGACGCGCTACGCCGACGACCTCGTGCTGCCGCGCATGGCCCACGGCAAGCTCCTGCGCTCCTGCCACGCCCACGCCCGCATCCGGGCGATCGACACCAGCCGCGCGCGGGCGCTGCCTGGCGTCTACGCGGTCATCACCGGCCACGACCTGCCCCGGGTGAAGTTCGGGATCCTGCCGGTGTCGCAGGACGAGGAGGCGCTCTGCACCGAGAAGGTTCGCATGGTGGGCGACGCGGTGGCCGCGGTGGCCGCGGTGGACGAGGAGACCGCGGACGCGGCCTGCCGGCTCATCGAGGTCGACTACGAGCCGCTGCCGGCGCTGATGTCGATCCAGGAATCGCTGGCCCATCCCGAGGTCCGCATCCACGAGTACGGCGACGGCCCCAACGTCCACAAGAACGTCGCGCTGCAGTTCGGCGACGTCGAGCAGGCCTTCGCCGCCAGCCATCTCGTGCGCGAGGACGTCTTCTTCTTCGAGGGCAACACCCACCTGCCGATGGAGCAGCACGCCGCCGTCGCCCACTTCGGTCCCGACGGCAAGCTGACCCTGTGGTCCTCGACGCAGACACCCCACTACGTGCACCGGCTGCTGGCCAAGATCCTCGACCTGCCGGGCGCCCACATCCGCGTGATCGCCGCCCCGGTGGGTGGCGGCTTCGGCGGCAAGCTCGATCCCTTCGCCCACGAGATCGCCGCCTGCAAGCTCTCCCAGCTCACCGGCCGCCCGGTGAAGATCGCCTGCACGCGCGAGGAGGTCTTCTATATCCACCGGGGGCGCCACCCGGTGCTCATGTGGATCCGCACCGGCTTCACCCGGGACGGCGACATCACCGGCTGTCACCTGCGCACGTGGCTCGACGGCGGCGCCTACGGCTCCTACGGCGTGGCCTCGACCTTCTACACGGGCGTGATCAACCCGGTGACGTACAAGATGCCAGTCTACAAGTTCGAGGGCGCGCGCATCTTCACCAACAAGCCGCCGTGCGGGCCCAAGCGCGGCCACGGCACGCCCCAGCCGCGCTTCGCGCTCGAATGTCAGCTCGACAAGGCGGCCGAGCAGCTCGGCCTCGATCCGGCCGAGATGCGCAAGCGCATCCTCCAGGAGCCGTTCACCAAGACCGCGAACCACCTGACGGTCACGACCATCGGCCTCGGCGAGTGCATCGACAAGGTCGTCGAGGCCTCGGGCTGGCGCGACAAGCGGGAGCGCTTCGCGACCACGGCCGCCACACCCAAGCCGCTCTGGCAGGCCCGCAAGCGCAAGGGCATCGGGATCGCGGGCTCGGCCTACATGACGGGCGCCGGCACGGCGATCTACTGGAACAGCATGCCGCACTCCGGCGTGATCGTCCGCGCCGACCGCAGCGGCGGCGTGGCGATCCTGTGCGGCGCGACCGACATCGGGCAGGGCTCCGACTCGATCCTCGCCTACCTGCCGGCCGAGGTGCTGGGCATCGAGCCCAAGGACGTGCACGTGCACCCGGCCGACACCAGCCTCACGCCGGTCGACCTCGGCTCGTACTCCTCGCGCGTCACGCTCATGTGCGGCGTTGCCGCGATCCAGGCGGCCACCCGGCTGCGCGCGGCCATCGCCCGGGCCGTCGCCGCCAAGCTCGAGGTCGCGCCCGAGCGGCTGGCCTTCCGCGAGCGCAAGGTCGGCGTGCCGGAGGAGTGGGACAGGGCGATGCCGTTCGCCCAGGCCGTCGAGCTGGGCGAGGCGATGCACGGCGTGCTGGCCTTTCCCGGCTCCTACGCGCCGCCCCAGCGGGCCGGCAAGTACAAGGGCGGTGGCGTCGGCCCCTCGCCGTGCTACTCGTACTCGGCGTGCGTGGTCGAGCTGACGGTCGACGAGGACACGGGGTGGATCGAGCTGGACGACGTGTGGATCGCCCATGACATCGGCCGCGCGCTGAATCCCTTGCTGGTCGAGGGCCAGGTCGAGGGCTCGATCTACATGGGCATCGGCGAGGCGCTCATGGAAGGGCAGGTGTTCCGCAAGGGGCTGCACAAGCATCCCTCGATGCTCGAGTACAAGAGCCCGACCACGCTGGAGACGCCGGAGATCCACACGTTCCTGGTCGAGACCGACGATCCGGAAGGCCCGTTCGGCGCCAAGGAGGCGGGGCAGGGGCCGCTGCTGCCCGTGATCCCGGCCATCGCCAACGCCATCTACAACGCGGTCGGCGTGCGCCTGGACCAGGTGCCGATCACGCCGGACATGGTGCTGCGCGGCCTCGACCTCAAGCGCCAGGGCAAGCCCGCCCGCATCGGCCCCGACAAGCTCCCCCTCTTCACCTTCAAGGAAGCCCTCGCCGTCGAGTCCGCCTTCGGCCACCCCGCCGACGCCATCGCCGTGCGCCCGTTCGCCGACACGCCATGATTCGCCTGCCCGCATTCACCTACGTGTCACCCCAAACCATCGATCAGGCCATTCGCGCCGTCGCCGACGCGGGCCCCGACGCCATGCTCGTGGCCGGGGGCACGGATCTCTACCCCAACATGAAGCGGCGCCAGTTCGAGCCGAAGACGCTCGTCGGGCTCCGCGCGATCGGTGAGCTGCACGGCGTGCGCGGCTCCCCGCGCGACGGGATGCGCGTCGGTGCCTGCACGACGCTGACCGCCGTGGCGACGCATCCCGACCTCGCGCGTGCCTACGAGGGGCTCGCGACCGCCGCCGGGCTGGTCTCGTCGCCGCAGCTGCGCAACATGGGGACGCTCGGCGGCAACGTGTGCGTGGACACGCGCTGCAACTACTACAACCAGTCCTACGAGTGGCGGAAGGCGATCGGCTTCTGCATGAAGAAGGACGGTGACATCTGCCTGGTGGCGCCGAGCAGCCCGCGCTGCTGGGCCGTGTCGTCGTCGGACACCGCACCCGTGCTGTGGAGCCTCGGCGCCCGCGTGCGGCTGATGGGCCCCGGCGGCGAGCGCACGGTGCCGATGGCCGCGCTCTACCGCGACGACGGCATCGAGTACCTCGCCAAGCGGGCTGACGAGATCCTGACCGAGATCGTGCTGCCGCCCGCCGACGGCTGGCGCTCGGCCTACCTCAAGCTGCGCCGGCGGGGGTCGTTCGACTTTCCGATCCTGGGCGTGGCAGCGGCGCTGCGCCTGGAGGGCGACGTCGTGCGCGAGGCGCGCATCGTGCTGGGCGCGGTGGCGTCGCTGCCGCGCGAGGCGCCGAGGGCGGCGGCTGTGCTGGTCGGCCAGCGGTTGACGGCGGAGACGATCGAGGCCGCGGCCGATGCCGCGGCGGGACCGGCCCGGCCGCTCGACAACACCGACCTCACGCACCCCTACCGCAAGAAGCTCGCGCGGGTGTACGTGGCGCGGGCGCTGGCCCGCATCGCCGGCCTCGATCACGGCCCGGCGCTCGCGGAGACCGCGTGACCCCGCTCGGCGCCCGCATCAAGGCGCTGCGGCTGGAGCGCGGGCTGCAACAGCGCCAGCTCGCCGAGAAGGCCGAGCTGACGCCGAGCATGGTCTCGCAGATCGAGTCAGGGCGGCTGACGCCGTCGCTGAACACGCTGGGCCGCATCGCGGCGGCGCTGAGCGTGTCGATCGGCTCGCTGTTCGACGGCCAGGCGGCCGGCCACATCCAGGTCACGCGACGCAAGGACTGCCCGGCGGTGTCGTTCGACGGCTCCTCGGAGAAATGGACGGTGCTCGGGGCCGGGCTCTTCGAAGGCAAGATCCGCGCGGTCGTCTCCACGCTCGACCCCCGCGCGCGCGGCGTCACCACCGACAAGGTCGTGATCAAGCCCGGCCAGATGAAGCTCTTCTACGTGCTGGACGGCACGGTGGGCTTGCGCTACAACGGCGAGCGGCACACGCTGGAGACCGGCGACAGCGCGCTGCTCGACGGCGGGCTGCCCCACGGCTGGGAAAACCTTGGCACCCGCAAGGCGCGGGTCCTCTGGGTCATTCTCGGCTGACGGAGTAGGAGCGCACATGGCAGAGAGTACGGGACGGGTGCGGGTGGACTTCCGGACGGAGCCAGCGCGCTACAAGCACTGGCGGCTCCGGGTGGACGGGCGCGTGGCCACGCTGGCCATGGACGTCCGCGAGGACGGCGGGCTCGTGCCCGGCTACGAGCTGAAGCTCAACTCCTACGACCTGGGCGTGGACGTCGAGCTGTACGACGCCGTCCAGCGGCTGCGCTTCGAGCATCCCGAGGTCGGCGCCGTCATCCTGACCTCGGCCAAGGAGCGCGTGTTCTGCGCCGGCGCCAACATCCGCATGCTGGGTCGCTCCTCGCACGGCTTCAAGGTCAACTTCTGCAAGTTCACCAACGAGACGCGCAACGCCATCGAGGAGGCCTCGGCCGAATCGGGCCAGACCTGGCTGTGCGCCGTCAACGGCCCCTGCGCCGGCGGCGGCTACGAGCTGGCGCTGGCCTGCCAGCACATCGTGATGGCCGACGACGGCAACACCTCCGTGGCGCTGCCCGAGGTGCCGTTGCTGGCGGTGCTGCCCGGCACCGGCGGCCTCACGCGCCTGGTCGACAAGCGCCGGGTGCGCCGCGATCGCGCCGACTACTTCTGCACGCTGGAGGAAGGCATCAAGGGCCGGCGCGCGGTCGAGTGGGGACTCGTCGACGAGGTCGTGCCGCGCTCCAAGCTGGAGGAGGCCGCGCGCCAGCGCGCGGCGGCGTTCGCGGCGCGCAGCGACCGGCCGGCCGAGCCGCGCGGTGTGGCCCTCACGCCGCTGCCGCGCACGGTGACCGACGATCGCATCGCCTATCGCTGGGTGACCTGCGCGCTCGACCGCCGGCGCGGCATCGCCGAGATCACGGTCGCCGCGCCGGAGTCGGCGCCGCCCGCCGACGTCGCCGCGGCCCAGGCCCAGGGTGCGGCGTTCTGGCCGCTGGCCCTGGCCCGCGAGCTGGACGACCTGATCCTCCACCTGCGCGTCAACGAGGACGATCTCGGGCTGTGGGTGCTGAAGACGGCCGGCGCCGCCGACGCCGTCGAGGCCCACGATCGATTCCTGGAGCAGCACGCGGGCCACTGGCTGATGCGCGAGATCCGGCTCTACCTGCGCCGCACGCTCAAGCGTCTCGACGTCACCTCGCGCTCGCTGTTCGCGCTGATCGAGCCGGGCTCGTGCTTCGCCGGGACGCTGCTCGAGCTGGCGCTGGCCGCCGATCGCTCGTACATGCTCGCCGGCACCCGCGAGGGGGCGAGCGGGCCACCGGCCACGCTGCGGCTGACGACGGCGAACTTCGGTGCCTACCCGATGCCCAACGGGCTCAGCCGCCTGGCCAGCCGTTTCCTGGGCGAGCCGGGCCGCGTCGACGACCTCAAGGGTCGCGCCGGCCAGGATCTCGACGCCGAGGCCGCCGCCGAGGCGGGGCTGGTGACGTTTACGCCCGACGACATCGACTGGGACGACGAGGTGCGCATCGCCCTCGAGGCGCGCGCGGCGTTCTCGCCGGACGCGCTGACCGGCATGGAGGCCTCGCTGCGCTTCGGCGGGCCCGAGACCATCGAGACCAAGATCTTCGCCCGGCTGTCGGCGTGGCAGAACTGGATCTTCCAGCGGCCCAACGCGGTGGGCGACAAGGGCGCGCTGCAGGTCTACGGCACTGGCCAGCGCGCCGAGTTCGACCGAAGGAGAGTGTGATGGCGCGGGTCGACTACACCGAGCGCATCCCCAACAACGTGAGCCTCGCCGACAACCGGCGCCTGCTGCGGGCGCTGGAGGAGTGGCAGCCGCGCTACCTCGAGTGGTGGCGGCAGATGGGGCCCGAGGGCTTCCAGGCCACGGACGTCTACCTGCGCACCGCCATCAGCGTGGACGCGCAGGGCTGGGCGCACTTCGACTGGGTGCGGATGCCGGAGTATCGCTGGGGCATCTTCCTGGCCGAGCCGGAGGCGGGACGCACCGTGGCCTTCGGCGAGCCCAAGGGAACGCCGGTGTGGCAGGAGATTCCGGGCGAGCACCGCGGCACGCTGCGCCGCCTGATCGTGACCCAGGGCGACACCGAGCCGGCCTCGGTCGAGCAGCAGCGCCAGCTCGGCCGCACCTGCCCGTCGCTCTACGACCTGCGCAACCTGTTCCAGGTGAACGTCGAGGAAGGGCGTCACCTGTGGGCGATGGTCTACCTGCTCCACGCCCACTTCGGCCGCGACGGCCGGGAAGAAGCCGACGCGCTGCTGCAGCGGCGCTCGGGCGACACCGACAAGCCGCGCATCCTCGGCGCCTTCAACGAGCGCACGCCCGACTGGCTGTCGTTCTTCATGTTCAGCTTCTTCACCGACCGCGACGGCAAATACCAGCTGGCCGCGCTGGCCGAGAGCGGCTTCGACCCGCTCTCCCGCACGTGCCGCTTCATGCTCACCGAGGAAGCGCACCACATGTTCGTCGGCGAAGCCGGGGTCGGACGGGTGGTGCAGAAGACCTGCGAGCTGATGCGCGAGCACAAGACGGACGACGTGCGCCGACTCGGCGGGATCGACCTGGCCACGATCCAGCGCTACCTGAACTTCCACTTCTCCGTCTCGCTCGACCTGTTCGGCTCGGAGATCTCGACCAACGCCGCCAACTTCTACACCGCCGGGCTCAAGGGACGCTTCGAGGAGACCAAGAAGACCGACGACCACGTGCTGCGCGAGGCGACCTACCCGGTGACGCGCCCGGTGGGCGAGGGGATCGCCATCGTGGACGAGCCGGCGCTGACCGCGCTCAACGAGCGGCTGCGCGACGACTACGTCGCCGACTGCCAGCGCGGCGTCGACCGCTGGAACTCGGTCATTCGCCGCCACGGCCTCGAGGTCGAGCTGCGGCTACCCCACCGCGGCTTCCATCGGGCCATCGGCAACTTCGGCGAGCTGCGCGTGTCGCCCGACGGACGGATCGTAAGCCAGGCCGAGTGGGACGCCGACCACCACCGCTGGCTGCCCACGCCCGACGATCAGGTCTTCATCGCCAGCCTCATGACGCCCGTCGTCGAGCCGGGGCGGTTCGCCGGCTGGATCGCGCCGCCCGCGCGCGGCATCAACGGGCAACCGGCCGAGTTCGAATACGTGCGGCTGCTCAACGGCGCTACCGACTCTCGTGGAACCGGGTGACGCCGGGGGGCGCGCGCCGGGGCCGTGGCCGCGGGCGCGCCTGCGTGGCTCGCCTGTCGCCGTAAGTCGCTCCGGGCTCGGCTCGCTCGGGCGTCTGTTCGCATGGGGGCCCCGACATGGCCCCCATGCCCCCTGGCGGCTCGGAGCGCCCCGGCGGAGCCGGGGCGCTCCTCGATTTCCCACGACGATCCTCGGAGGGCGCTCGCGCGCGGGACCGTGGACTCGTCGGCGGCCCGCTCGCCGAGCCCGGAGTGACAACGGCGACGACGGCTCGCCACGGAGGCGCGCCCGCGGCCACGGCGCGCGGCCTCCTCCGGCGTCACCCGGTTCCGCGAGAGTCTGGCGCGCCGGCCCTCAGGTCGTGGCTTCTCAGGGCTCGAAGTAGGTGTCGTCGCTGCGGGTCATGGCCACGATGGCGAGGATCACGACGACCAGCAGGGCGGCGGCGATGGCGATCGCGGCGGTGGGCGTGAGGCCGAAGATCGTCGTCCGTTCGGCGGACGTGGTCGCCCGCGGCAGGGCGGAGACGTCGTCGTTGCGGTTGACGGCGGCGGGGTCGGGCGACACGGCGTCGCCCTTGCGGTCGGCGTCGATCCGACCCTTGGCGTCGTCGGCCGCGGCCGACACCGCATTGTCGCCGGAGGAGGGGGCCTGTGCGCGGACGCCGGCCGCGAGACCGAGCGTCGTGAGGGCGACGAGCAGGACGATGGCCAGGCTCTTCATGGTGCGGTTACCTCCCGGGTCAGGGAGCAGCAACGACGAGGCCACCGAGACCCGAGAGTAGATTCGACAAGGAGCCGCGATGATCGCGTCGGAGACGCTGCCGCAGGAGTTCAACGTCGCGACCTACTTCGTCGATCGCAACGTGGCGGAGGGACGGGGGGCCCGGCCCGCCTTCTTCTACGAGGACCGCGTGCTCACCTATGCCGACGTCCAGGACCTGGCCAATCGCGCCGGCAACGCGCTGGGTGAGCTGGGCGTGGTGCCCGAGGACCGGGTCTGGATGTGCTGCCTCGACGCGCCGGAGTTCGTCGGCGCGTTCTGGGGCGCCATCAAGATGGGCGCGATCCCCATCCCGACCAACACGGTCATGCGCACCGCCGACTACGTCTACTTCCTGCGCGATAGCCGCGCCAAGGTCGCGGTCGTCTCCGCGGCGCTCCTGCCCGAGGTGGGACCGGCCCTGGGCCAGTCGCCGTACCTGCGCCACGTGCTCGTCGCCGGCGGCGCCGCCGGTGCGTACCTGTCGTGGGAGGCCCAGATCGCCAAGGCCTCGCCGCGACTCGAGGCGACCGTGACGTCGCGCGACGACGCCGCGTTCTGGCTGTACTCGTCCGGCTCCACCGGCTTTCCCAAGGGCGCGGTACACCTGCATCACGACATGGTCGTGTGCCAGGAGACGTACGCCAAGCAGGTGCTCGGCCTGCGCGAGAGCGACCGCGTCTATTCGGCGGCCAAGCTCTTCTTCGCCTACGGCCTCGGCAACGCCGGCTATTTCCCGATGGGCGTCGGCGGCCAGAGCGTGCTCAACCCGCACCGGCCCACGCCCGACGGCGTCTTCGAGATCCTCACGCGCCACCGTCCCACCATCTTCTTCGGCATTCCCACGCTGTACGCGGCCATGCTGGCGGTGAAGGACGCCGAGACGCGCTACGACCTCTCGTCGCTGCGCCTGTGCGTCTCCGCCGGCGAGGCGCTGCCCGACGAGCTGTACAAGCGCTGGCGTGACCGCTACGGCGTGGAGATCCTCGACGGCATCGGCACGACGGAGATCCTGCACATCTTCCTGTCGAACCGGCCGGGGGCGGCGCGGCCGGGCTCGACGGGCCAGGCGGTGCCGGGCTATGAGGCCATCCTGGTGGACGACGAGGGGCGGCCGGTGCCGCGCGGCGAGGTCGGCAACCTGCGCGTCAAGGGCGACTCCACGATGGCCTACTACTGGAACAAGCACGACAAGACCAAGGAGACGCTCTTCGGCCCCTGGATCCACACCGGCGACAAGTACCATCAAGATCAGGACGGCTACTTCTGGTTCGCGGGCCGCGCCGACGACATGCTGAAGGTGGGCGGCATCTGGGTCTCGCCGATCGAGGTGGAGAACACGCTCATCAGGCATCCGGCCGTGCTGGAGGCGGCGGTGGTCGGCCACGAGGACTCCGACCGCCTGGTGAAGCCCAAGGCGTTCGTGGTGCTGAAGGAGCCGGCCGGCGGCGGCGTCGGGCTCGCCGACGAGCTGAAGGCCTTCGTGAAGGACAGGATCGCGCCCTACAAGTATCCGCGCTGGATCGAGTTCGTGGCCGAGTTGCCCAAGACGGCCACCGGCAAGATCCAGCGCTTCAAGCTGCGCGCCTGATCACGAATCTGGCGGCGACGGCGTGAGCCACGATCCCACGCTCGAGACACTGTCGCCCGACCGCCTGCGCGAGTGCCAGTGGGCGCGCGTGCGGGCGCTCGTCGCGGCGGTGCACGGCGCCAACCCGTTCTGGACCGCGAAGTGGCGCGGCACCGGCCTGGCCGGCGCGGGCGATCTCCGCGGCTGGGACGACTTCCACCGCCTGCCGCTCACGGCCAAGAGTGAGCTGGTGGCCGACCAGGCCGGGCACCCCATCTTCGGCACCAACCTGACGTACCCGCTCGAGCGGTACGTGCGCCTGCATCAGACGTCGGGGACGACCGGCGCGCCGCTGCGCTGGCTCGACACCCAGGCATCGTGGGAGTGGTGGGCGCGCTGCTGGGGCTTCGTGCTGGCCGGAGCCGGCGTGCGGCCCGGCGATCGCGTGTTCTTCCCGTTCTCGTTCGGGCTCTTCGTCGGCTTCTGGGCCGGTTTCGAGGGCGCACGGGCGCTGGGCGCACTGGCCATCCCCGGCGGTGGCCAGGATTCGCTGGCCCGGCTGGCCGCGATGGAGACGCTCGGCGCGACCGTGCTGGTCTGCACGCCGTCCTACGCGCTGCACCTGCTGCAGATCGCCCACGAGGCCGGGATCGACGCCGCCCGGCTGCCGGTGCGCGTCACGGTGCACGCGGGTGAGCCGGGCGCCGGCATCCCCGCGGTGCGCGCACGCATCGAGGCGGGCTGGGGCGCGCGGGCCTACGACCACGCCGGCATGACCGAGATGGGCGCCTACGGCTACGAGTGCGAGGCCCAGGCCGGCCTGCACGTGAACGAGTCGGAGTTCGTCGCCGAGGTGATCGATCCCGTCACCGGTGAGCCGGCGAGCGAGGGCGAGTTGGTGCTGACCAACCTGGGCCGGCTTGGCTCGCCGCTGGTGCGCTACCGCACCGGCGACCGCGTGCGGCTGGCCGCGGGGCCGTGCGCGTGCGGGCGCACGTTCCTGCGCCTGGCCGGCGGCATCCTCGGCCGTCTCGACGACATGCTCATCGTGCGCGGCGTCAACGTGTTCCCCTCGGCGATCGAGGCCATCGTGCGGCGCTTCCCGGTCGAGGAGTTCCAGATCGAGGTCTTCCGGGCCGGCGAGCTGGACGAGGTGCGCGTGCTGGTCGAGACCGCCGGCGGCGACGACGGCGCCCGCCGGGTGCAGGAGGCGCTGCGGGCCGGCCTGGGCATCCGCCTCGAGGTCGCGCCGGTCGGCGCCGGCAGCCTGCCGCGCTTCGAGCTGAAGGCGCGCCGGGTCGTGCGCCGGTAATGCTGCACGATCGCGACGCGCGGACGCTGGCGCGCCTGCGCGCGCTCCAGCGTGTGCTGCTCCTCGCCGGCGCGCTGCTGTTCCTGCTCGGCGCCGGCTACATGCTCTGGTCGGTGGACCGGCTGCACTCCACGCCGGCCGCGGCCGAGCGCGACGCCTTCGATCGCCCGATCGCCCGCTTCGCCCGTGGCGTCGGCAACGCCCAGGACCGGCTGACTCGCGTGCAACCGGTGACGCCGCTGGAGACTTCACTCCTGGACGACCTGCGCACGCGGACCGACCTGACCGGGCGGCTGCTGCTCCTCGTCCTGCGCCTGCTGGTCGGCTCGGTGGTGGCGACGGCGGGGCTGACGCTGCTGGCCACGACGCTGGCGCAGCGCCCACTCCTCGGCATCTTTCGCCGCCTGGGGATTTGAGCCTATCGACATGGGGGGATTTCCTTTATATGGGGGCCCCGAGATGGCCCCCCAAACCCCCAGACGCTCGTCGCGCCCCGGCGGAGCCGTGGCGCTCCTCGATCATGCGTGAGGCGCGAGGGGGCCCCCGAAATGACCCCGAAACGCGCGGCCGGGGCCCTTGACGGTGGCGGTCAATGGTTATAAGTAGAGGACCACTGTGAAGGCCACGCTGGCGGATCCCACGCCGCTCTACTTCACGCTGAAGAACGTGCTCATCAGCCGCATGCGCTCGCTGGAGTTCCCGCCGGGCAGCCGGTTGCCGGCCGAGCGGCCGCTGGCCGAGGCCTACGGCGTGAGCCGGATCACGGTGCGCCAGGCCCTGCAGGCCCTCACGCGCGAGGGGCTCGTGCAGCGAAAGCGGGGCCGGCAGGGCGGCACGTTCATCCGCGAGAGCCGCGAGCACGCGCGCCGTCCCTCGGGATCCTTCGAGAGCCTCTTCTCCCGCCGTCACCTCGCGCGGATCGAGCTCCGCGCCTTCGACCGGCGCCGCGGCAGCGCGGAGGTGTGCGGGGCCCTGCACCTGCCGGCGGACAGCACGGTCTGCTACCTCGAGACCCGGCTCGTCGGCGACGCCGGGCCGATCGCGTTCGTGCGGGCGTTCCTGCCGGTGTCGGTGGGGGCGCGGCTGCGCCGCCGGGCGCTGCGGTCCCGGCTGTTGCAGGAGATCCTCCTGCGCACGCCGGGGATCAAGATCGCAGAGATGCGCGACGAGATCGAGGCGTGCCTGGCCGACAGCGTCTCGGCCCAGCTGCTGGAGCTCGGGGTCGGCCGGCCCCTGCTCCGGCTGCGGCGCACGCTGCTGGCGCCGGGCGACGAGCCGATCCACGTCTCCATCCTGCTGGTCGCCAGCGAGCGCTACACCGTGACGCTCCGCGATCGGTAGGGCGGCGAATGCGATGGGAGCCGGACGTCATACCGCGGTGTGCCGCGGTCACAAGGAGAGAGCCATGCGGAAGATGCTCGCGAGCGCGATCGCGCTGACCGTCCTGACGGCGCTGGCCATGACCACGGCGGCGCAGCCGAAGTACGTCCTGCGATTCTCGACGCCCAATTCGAAGGAGCACGCCTGGGGCCGCAGCGCCGAGAAGTTCAAGCAGCTCCTGGCCGAGGAGACGAAGGGCCAAGTCGAGCTGCAGGTCTACCACGCGAACGCCCTCGGCGCCACGCGGGAGAGCCTGGAGATGGTGCGCCTGGGCAGCACCGACCTCGTGCTGTGCGGCGTCGCCCACGTGACCCGCTTCGTGCCCGAGATGGGCGTCTTCGTCCTGCCCTATCTGTGGAAGGACACTGAGACGATGTTCAAGGCGCTCGACGGCCGCATGGGCGAGATCGTCGATCCGCTCCTCTGGGAGAAGGGCTTCAAGGTCGTCGGCTGGTGGGACAACGGCTTCCGTCACATCTCGAACAACCGGCGGCCCATCCGCGCCGCCGAGGACGTCCGGGGGCTGAAGCTGCGCTCGCTCCCGACGAAGATCCACGTCACGTTCTGGCGGGCGCTGGGCGCCTCGCCGACGCCGATGGACTGGGCGGAAGTCTATCCCGCCCTGCAGCAGGGCGTGGTGGACGGCCAGGAGAACCCGCCGGGCATCGTGTACTTCGAGAAGCTGCCGGACGTGCAGAAGTACTACTCGCTGACCAAGCACGTGAACGAGCCGGGCAACGTGCTGATGAGTCGGGCCGCCTACGAGAAGCTGCCGGCCGACATCCAGCAGGCCGTGCTGAGCGCGGCGAGGAAGGCGACGGCGTTCGAGCGCGTCGAGAGCCAGCGGGACAACGACGAGCTGCTGAAGAAGCTGGAAACGTCGGGGATGAAGGTCAACACCGTGCCCGAGCCGACCCTCGCGGAGTTCCGCAGGGTGGCGCACGGGCTCTACGATCAGGCGCTGGCCGATCTCGGGCCCAAGGGCAAGGAGCTGGTCGACCTCGGGATCGCGCTGAACAAGTAGTCATGCGGGCGCTGGTCCGCCGCGTGACGCAGGCCCTCGAGGCCCTCACCCTGGTGGGGATGAGCGTGGTGGCCGTGACCGTCGTGGTGGAGGTGATTCTCCGCTACGGGTTCGGCTCCTCGCTCATCTTCACCGAGGAGCTGACCCGCTACACGATGGTCTGGGTCGCCTTCCTGGGCGGGGTCGTCGCGCTGCGGGACGGCGCCCACGTGGCGACGGGCGGCCTCGGCGACCGGTTCGGTCCGACGGTGGGCCGGATCGCGTCCCTCACCGCCGACGGGCTGGCGCTGCTCTTCCTCCTGACGCTGGCCTGGGCGGGCATCCAGACGCTGCCGAATCAGCGGGACCAGTACACCACCACGCTGAACGTCTCGATCTTCTGGTTCTATCTCGCCATTCCCGTGGGCGCCGTGCTGATGGCCCTGGTCATCGTCGGGCGGCGCGTCGGCCTCGTCGAGGCCCAGCCCGGCGATCTGCCGGTGGACGACCTCTAGTCCCGTGCTGATCCTGGTGCTCGTGGCCGTGTTCGCCGTGACCATGGTGCTCGGCGTGCCGGTCGCGTTCTGCCTGGGCCTGGGCGGGCTCGCGTTCATCTGGCTGTCGGGCGTCGTGCCCATCGCGGTGCTGCCCACGCTGATGTTCTCGGGGATGGATTCGTTCCCGCTGCTCGCCATTCCGTTCTTCGTCATCGCGGGCGACGTCATGCAGCGCTGCGGCATCCTGCCCAAGCTCATCGCCTTCGCCAACAGCCTCGTCGGCCACCTGCGGGGTGGGCTCGCCTACGTCGTGATCGTCACCAGCATGCTGTTCGCCGGCGTGACCGGCGTCGCCCTGGCCGAGTGCGCCGCCATCGGCTCCATGCTGGCGCCGAGCATGGTGCGCCAGGGCTATCCCGGCGGCTTCACCTCCGCCGTCATCGCCGGCTCCGCGGTCATGGGGCCCATCATCCCGCCCAGCGTCGCCATGCTGGTGTTCGCCTACGTCTACGGCGGCGGCATCTCGGTGGGAAAGCTGTTCCTCATGGGCATCGTCCCCGGCGTCCTGATCGGCCTGACCATGATGGCGTTCGTCGCCGTCCAGGCGCGGCGGCGGAACTTCCCGGTGAGCGGTGAGCGGTTCGCCGTCCGGCGGGTGCTGAAGGCGCTGCGGGGCGCCGTCCTCGGCCTGGTGGTGCCGGTGATCATCATCGGCGGCATCCTCGGCGGCGTCTTCACGCCGACCGAGGCGGGCGCGGTGGCCGCGCTGTACGGCGTGCTCGTCGGCCGGTTCGTCCTCCGGACGCTCACCCTCTCGGATCTGCGAAAGTCGCTGCTGGTCGGCGCCAAGACGAGCGCGGTGATCTACCTCCTGCTCGGCACCTCGAACGTCGTGTCGTGGATCCTCGTGCGCAACCAGGTGCCGAAGGTCCTCGCCCAGTGGTCGCTGGATTTCACGACGTCCGCCCAGGTGTTCATGCTGGTCGCCATCGCGGTGCTGTTCGTGCTGGGCCTGGCCCTCGAAGCGGTGCCCATCATGATCATGCTGATTCCGATCCTGGCGCCGGCCGCCGCGGCGTACAAGATCGACCCGCATCATCTCGGCCTCATCGTCGTGATGACCGTGCAGACGGCGCTCATCAGCCCGCCGGTCGCGCTGAGCCTGTACATCGTGGCGTCCATCGTGAAGGCGCCGATGAAGGACGCGAACCGCGCCATCTGGCCGTTCATGCTGGTGGTCATCGGCATCACCGTGGCCATGGCCATGTGGCCGGCGGTGCCGCTGTGGATTCCCCGCCGGTTCGGATTCTAGCGCCCACCCAGGAGGAGGACCGATGGAGAAGGTCGTCATCGTCACCGGGGCCGGCCGCGGCATCGCCCGCCGCGTCGCCCTCGATTTCGCGGCCCAGGGCTGGCGCGTCGCCGTGGTGGACCTCGTCGGGGAGCGCGCGAAGCACACGACGCAGGAGATCGAGGCGGCCGGCGGCACGGCCCTGTCCCTGGCCTGCGACGTGCGGTCCGAGGCCTCCGTGCGCGACATGGTCGAGCGGACGGTGCGCCCGTGGGGACGGGTCGACGTGCTGGTCAACGCCGCTGGCGGCTACACGCTCGGCACGGTGACGCACGAGCTGTCGGTGGCCGACTGGGACATGGTGATGGACTCGAACCTGAAGGGCTCGTTCCTGTGCGCGAAGTTCGTGTTACCGCACATGATCGCGGCGGGCGGCGGCCGGATCATCAACTTCGCCTCCAACGCGGCGCGCACGTCGAGCCCCGCGCTGGGCGTGCACTACACGGCGGCCAAGGCCGGGGTGCTGGGGTTGACGCGGCACCTGGCCAAGGAGTACGCGCCGCGCCAGATCCTGGTCAACACGGTCGCGCCCGGGCCCGCCGACGTGGAGCGCAACACGGAGATCCTCACCCCCGAGGCGCGGGCCCAGCTGGAGCGCGAGATTCCGCTGGGGCGCTTCGCCCAGCCCGAGGACATCGCGGCCGTCGTGCTGTTCCTGGCCGGCGACGGCGCCCGGTTCATCACCGGCGCGACCATCGACGTCAACGGCGGCTACGTGATGGTGTGACCCGGTGAACACCTATATGATCCTCTTCAACGACACGGAGCAGGGCATCCGGACGGTGCGAGACGCCGGCCCGCGCCTCGACGGCCTCAAGCGGACGCTGCGCGAGCTGGGCGGGGAGGTCCGCGCACCCTCACGATGCGCGCGTTCCCCGAGCCGGAGTACCGCGCGATCCTCGCCTCGCTGTGCGCGAGTCTGCCTTGACCGCGCCGCCGCGACGCGGATAAGCTCGACGCACGTTCCCAGGCCGGCCGCGCCGTCGAGGAAGGATGGAGACATGGACACGCCACCGGAGCTGACGCTGGAGGAGCTGCGGAAGCGGATCGAGGCGGCGGGCCTCACGATCGCCGACCACCGGCTCGGCATGGTGCGCAAGCTGTTGAGCGACGCCCTCGTCCACGTCCGCGCGCTCGACTCGCGGACGATCAAGACGGTCGAGCCGGCGGTGCGATTCGAGGCCGGCCGTGAGTGAGGGGATCGCGTACGCGACGATCCGCGAGCTGGGCGCGCGCTACCGCACGCGCGAGCTGTCGCCGGTGGAGGTGACGCAGGCGCTGCTGGCGCGCATCGAGAAGCTCGATCCCACGCTGCACGCCTTCGTCACGCTCACCGCCGACCGCGCGCTGGCCGACGCCCGCGCGGCCGAGGAGGCGCTGCGCCGCGGCGACGCGCGGCCGCTGCTCGGCATTCCCGTGGCCCACAAGGACATCTACCTTACCAAGGGCATCCGGACCACCGGCGGCTCCGCACTGCTCGCCGACTGGGTCCCCGACCAGGAGTCCACCTGCGGCCGGCGCTGGCAGGAGGCCGGCACCGTGCTGCTCGGCAAGCTCATCACCCACGAGTTCGCCATGGGGCTTCAGTTCCCGGGGCATCGCTTCGAGCCGGCGCGCAACCCGTGGAACCCGGCCCACATCCCCGGCGGATCCAGCAGCGGCTCGGGGGCGGCGCTGGCCGCCGGGCTCGTGTACGGCGCCACGGGCTCGGACACCGGGGGCTCCATCCGGGGGCCGGCCGCGTTCTGCGGCATCGTCGGCCTCAAGCCGACGTACGGCCGTTCCAGCCGGGCCGGCGTCCTCACGCTGTCGTGGACGCTCGACCACACCGGCCCGATGGCGCGCACGGTGGAGGACTGCGCGCTGCTGCTGCAGCCACTGGCCGGCCACGACGCGCTCGATCCGGCCTCCAGCCGGGCGCCGGTCGACGACTACACGGCGTCGCTCGGCCGCGACGTGCGCGGCGTCCGCATCGGCGTGGTCCGCAACTACTTCTTCGAGGGGGTCGATCCCGAGATCGAGCGGGCCTTCGAGGAGGCGATGGCGACGCTGCGCCGCCTCGGCGCCGAGGTGCGCGACGTCACGATCCCCAGCCTGGCCGCCACCCATTCGTTCCTGCTGATCCTGCTGGCCGAGGCCTACGCCTACCACGAGCGCGACCTGCGCGCGCATCCCGAGCTGTACGGCGAGGTGCTGCGCGAGCGCTTCCTGGCCGGCGGCCTCGTCACCGCCCCCGAGTACGTGCAGGCCCAGCGCATCCGCGCCCAGATCTGCGGGGAGACCGCCGAGGTGCTGCGCGGCGTCGACGTGCTGGCGACCCCCACGACCCCCAAGCCGGCGACGCCGTTCGCGCTGGCCTACGATCCGGAGTTCGGCTTCCCGAGGAGCAACATGGCTCCGTTCAACATCACGGGCTCGCCGACCCTGGCGCTGCCCTGCGGCTTTTCGTCGTCGGGCCTCCCGCTGTCGCTGCAGCTCGCCGGCCGGGCTTTCGAGGAGGCGCTCGTGCTCCGCGTCGGTCACGCCTACGAGCAGGCGACGACCTGGCATACCCGGCGGCCGCCGATGTGACCGAGCCGGATCCCCCGCCTCGGCGCGGGCGTCGCGAGGCCGAGGAGCTGGCCCGTCTCGCCCGGTTCCTGACCGAGACGCTCGACATGGCCACGGTGGGCCACCGCATCGTCGAGAGCGTCTGCGAGCTGTTCGAGGTCCCGGCCGCGGGGCTGCGGCTGCGCGAGGCCGACGGCGCG
>JBGQLG010000096.1:0-20268 GCA_041499965.1 Methylomirabilia bacterium | reverse complement strand
GTCCGGATCGCCCACGGGCGTCTATTTCTCCTTGCTGCAGTCGCGCGCGGTGTACTGGAGCTTCTTGCCCTCTTCCACCGCGGCCGCCTCCAGCTTGGGGCGCACGACGTCCCGCATCGGCTCGATCCAGTCGGATACGATGTTCCACTTCTTGCCGTCCCACTGCTGGATGAGCACCGGGCCGTTGCCCTCGTGGTCCTCGCAGGTCACCTTCACCGGATGCGTGAAGCCCTTGAGGCCCAGCTCCTCCAGCCGCTTGTCGGTGATGCTCAGGTGCTCGTAGCCCCAGCGCATCTCCTCACCGCTCATCGCCTTCTTGCCGTACTTGGCCTGGGCGGTGCGGATGGCCTCGACCAGGAACATCGCGTTGACGACGCCGCGGTTGTAGAGCGGCTCGCCCATCTTGTCCTTGGCTTCCTGGCTCTGCCCCTTGTCGACCACGAGCCGCGCGATGTCCTGGAACGCCTTGAAGTTGGTCCCCGGCGCGTGGAAGGTCGCGCCCTTGTAGCCCTTGGCGCCGTCGGCGGCCGGCACCATGTCGGCGTCGCTGGCCGACCACCAGTTGCCGATGAAGTGGTCCATCTTGAAGTTGATGGCGGCCGCTTCCTTCACCGCCACCTGGTTCATCACGCCCCAGCCGGACATGAAGATCCAGTCGGGGTTGATGCGGCGCACCTGCAGCCACGTGGACTTCTGCTCCTGGCCGGGATGATCGACGGCCAGCAGCGTGAGCTCGAACTGGTACTTGCGCGCCAGCTCTTCCAGGGTCGGGTTGGCTTCCTTGCCGTAGGGGCTGTTGTGGAAGACGTGGACGATCTTCTTGCCCTTCAGCTTGTCGAGCCCGCCCTCCTGCTGGCCGATGTACTTGACCACGGCCGAGGCCTGGCTCCAGTACGTCGTCGGGAAGGTGAAGACCCAGGGGAACCAGCGGCCGTCGGAGGCGGCGGTCATGCCGTAGCCCATCGAGTGCACGACGACCTTGTCGACCGGCGCCTTGGGGATGAGCTGGTAGGTGATACCGGTGCTCAGCGGGTTGAAGACGGTGGCGCCCTTGCCCTTGAGCCGCTCGTAGCACTCCACGCCCTGCTTGGTGTCGTACTGCGTCTCGCACTCCTCGGGGGTGAGCTTGACGCCGTTCACGCCGCCGTCGCGCGCGTTGATCATGGCGATGTAGTCGTGGAAGCCGTTGGCGAACGGGGTGCCGCTCGGCGCGTAGGGCCCGGTGCGGTAGACCAGCATGGGCACGAACATCTCGTTCTGGGCGGCCGCCGGCGACGGCATGGCCGCCAGGACGGCCGCGAGGGCCAGCAACCCGAGGGTGAGCGCTCTGCGTGTCATTCGGATCCTCCTTTGGATCAGTGGGGGAACGGCCACAGGCGGAGCTTCTCCTTGGTGATCTGCCACAGCCGGGCGAAGCCGTTGGGCTCGACGATGAGGAAGAAGATGATCAGGCCGCCGAACACCATGACCTCGATCTGCTTCTGCAGGGCCACCGGCAGCGTCAGCCCGGCCAGGTGCGGGGCGTTGGTGAGGAAGATCGGCATGCCGACGATGAAGGCGGCCCCCAGGCAGGAGCCCAGGATGCTGCCCAGACCGCCGATGATGACCATGAACAGCACCAGGAACGACAGCGTGATGTCGAAGGCGATCGTCTCGGCGCTGCCCAGGTACAGGAAGACGTACTCGGCGCCGGCCACCCCGCAGTAGAAGGAGGAGACGCCGAAGGCCAGCAGCTTGGTGCGGAGCGGTCGCACGCCGATGATCTCGGCCGCGATGTCGCGGTCGCGGATGGCCATCCACGAGCGCCCCACCCGCCCCCGCACCAGGTTCTTGGCGACGAGCCCCAGCACCACCAGCATCACCAGGGCGGCCACGTAGCGGGCGGCCGCGCTCGACTCCGGGCCGGCGATCATCACCCCGAGTACCGTGCGCGGCGGGGCGGTGATCGTGCCGGAGGGCGCGTAGTTGGCGAACCACGCCACCCGGTTGAAGAGCCAGATGAGGAAGAACTGCGCGGCCAGCGTGGCGACGGCCAGGTAGAAGCCCTTGATGCGCAGGCTGGGGATGCCGAACACAAGCCCCACCGCCGCCGACACCAGGCCGGCCAGCAGGAACACCACGAGCACGTTGAGCCAGGGGAACGCGGTGGTGAGCTTGAACGCCGCGTAGCCGCCCACCGCCATGAAGGCGCCGGTGCCGAGCGAGAGCTGCCCCGCGTAGCCCGTGAGGAGATTGAGCCCCAGCGCGGCCAGGCTGTAGACGAGGATTGGAATCAGCACGGCCTGCAACCAGTATTCGTCTGCAAAAAGCGGCGGCACGACGAAGGCCGCGAGAAGCGCCAGCGTCACGATCCACCGATCCTGGGCGATGGGGAAAATCGCCTGGTCGCTGGCGTAGCTGGTCTTGAACTGCCCCGCTTCCCGGTAAATCAACGGTTCGGCCTGACGGCGATCAAGACGGCCCCGATGCGAGTATCCCGAGTCAGGGATTCGCCGACCTGGACGGGCGCGTCGCCGGCCCGCGGGGGGCCCGCGCGAACCCCGCTCGCATCGTTCAGGCGAGCCATCGGCGCGACGGCAGCCCTCTCCGCGGGCTCGCCCCGCCGCCCCCCCCGCCGCGGGCCGGCGACGCGCCCGTCCGGGTCGGCGAATCTCTGACTCGGGATACCAGGCGGCGCGAGCACCGGAGCGACTCCGAGTACGCCGCAGCGAGGAGCGCAGCGCCAACGACGCAGATGGGCCGTTTTCATCGCCGTCATACGCGCTCGATGATTCGCTCGCCGAACAGGCCCTGCGGCCGGACGAGAAGAAACGCGAGCGCGAGCACGTAGGCGAACCAGTTTTCGATGGCGCCGCCGACCAGGGGGCCCCAGTAGACTTCGCCGATCTTTTCGCCGACGCCGATGATGAGGCCGCCGACGATGGCGCCGGGGACGGACTCGAAGCCGCCCAGGATGAGGACGGGCAGCGCCTTGAGGGCGATGAGCGAGAGGCTGAACTGCACGCCGCTCTTGGCGCCCCACATGATGCCGGCCACCATGGCCACCAGGCCGGCCACCGACCACACGACCACCCAGATGGTCTTGAGCGGGATGCCGATCGACAGCGCCGCCTCGTGATCGTCGGCCACCGCCCGCAGCGCCCGGCCGATGCGCGTGCGCTGGAAGAACACGGCCAGGACCGTCACCAGGACGGCCGCGGTGATGGCCGCCGTCAGCTCGAGCTGGTTGATCTGCACGCCGCGGACCATGAATGAGCGGTCGGGAATGCCGATGTCCAGGCGCTTGACGTTGGAGCCCCACACCATCTCGCCGAAGCCTTCCAGGAAGAAGTTCAGACCGATGGTGGCCATGAACAGGATGATGCGCTCCTGGTTGACGAGCGGGCGCAGCACGATCCGCTCGACGGCGAAGGCCAGCGCGATCATCACCAGCGCGGTGAGGACCAGCGCCACCGGCACCGGCACGCCGTGCTCGATCAGGCCGACCAGCGTGAGGGCGGCAAACAGCACCATGACGCCCTGGGCGAAGTTGAAGACGCCCGAGGCCTTGAAGATCAGCACGAAGCCGAGCGCGACCAGCGAGTACATGAGCCCGGCCGCCACGCCGCCGAAGAGCACCTCCACGAAGAACGCCGGCGAGCCGGCGATGTCCTTGAACGGCCCGACGAAGACGGCCCAGGCCAACTCAGTCATGGGCCACGCCCAGGTAGGCGTCGATCACGGCCTGGTCCTTGTGGACCTGCTCGGGGGAGCCGTCGGCGATCTTGCGGCCGTAGTCGAGCACGATCAGGTGGTCGGAGATGTCCATCACCACGCCCATGTCGTGCTCGATCAGCGCGATGGTGGTGCCGAACTCACCGTTGACGTCGAGGATGAACCGGCACATGTCTTCTTTTTCTTCGACGTTCATGCCCGCCATGGGCTCGTCGAGCAGGAGGAGCTGGGGCTCGGCGGCCAGCGCCCGGGCCAGCTCCACGCGCTTCTGCAGGCCGTAGGGCAGCCGGCCGGCCGGGGTCTTGCGGATGGCCTGGATCTCGAGGAAGTCGATGATGCGCTCGACGGCCGCGCGGTGCTCCAGCTCCTGGCGGCGGGCCGGTCCCCACCACAGCGCGTCGAGCAGGATGTTGCCCCGCATCGCCAGCAGCCGCCCGGTCATGATGTTGTCGAGCACGCTCATGCCCCGGAACAGCGCCACGTTCTGGAAGGTGCGGGCGATGCCCAGCGCGGCCACGTCGGGGGGGCTCAGCCGCGTGCGGTCGCGCCCGGCGAAGCGGATCCGACCCTCGTAGGGATGGTAGAAGCCGCTGATGCAGTTGAGCAGCGTCGTCTTGCCGGCGCCGTTGGGCCCGATGATTGCGGCGATCTCGCCGGCGGCGATGCTGAGGCTGACCTGGTTGAGGGCCAGGAGCGCGCCGAACCGGACGCTGATGCCGTCGACCTCCAGCAAGGGGCCGGTCGCGCTCGTCACCGAGCGGAGGTCTCGTTCACAGGCTCGCCTCGCCTGCGGCTGCGGCTCGCACTACCGTCCGAATGACGACGTCGGCGCGGATGGTGGCCGTGCGCCCGTCCTCGTAGGTGACCTGGGCCTCGACCGGCACGTGGTCAGCCTCGCCGTACAGGGCCTCGATGAGCGTGGCGTACTTCTGGGCGACGTAGCCCCGGCGCACCTTGCGGGTGCGCGTGATCTCCTCGTCGTCGGGGTCGAGCTCCTTGTGCAGGATGAGGAACTTGCGGATCTGCGCCCCCCGCAGCACCGCGTCCTCGTGGAGGCTCTCGTTCACCCGCCGGACCTCCTGCTGGATCAGGTCGTAGACCTCGGGCTTCTGGCTGAGGTCGGTGTAGCTCGTATAGGCAATCCCCCGCCGCTCCGCCCAGTTCCCGACCGCGCCCAGGTCGATGTTGACCAGCGCGGCCACGTAGGGGCGGTCCGACCCCAGGGTGACCGCCTCCTTGACGTAGGGCGAGAACTTCAGCTTGTTCTCGAGGTACTTGGGCGCGAACAGCGTGCCGTCGGCCAGCCGGCCCAGGTCGCGGGCGCGGTCGATGATCTTCAGGTGGCCGGCCGCATCGAGGAAGCCGGCGTCGCCGGAGTGGATCCAGCCGTCCTCGAGCGTCTGCCGCGTCGCCTCGGGGTTCTTGAAGTAGCCCTGGAATACGCCGGGGCTGCGGAACAGGACCTCGCCCGTCTCGGAGATCTTGATCTCGACCCCGGGCAGCGGGGTGCCGACCGTGTCCAGCCGCACGTCACCGTCCTGCTGCACGGCCACGAACACGCTGGCCTCGGTCATGCCGTACAGCTGCTTGACGTTGATGCCAAGGGCGCGGAAGAAGACGAAGATCTCGGGGCCGATGGCCTCGCCCGCCGTGTAGGCGATGCGGATCCGGCGCAGCCCCAGGTTGTCGCGCAGCGGTCCGCACACGAGCAGACGGCCCAGCGGGGCCAGCAGCCGCGGCAGCCACGGCAGCGGCCGGGCGGTCAGGCGGCGGCGCTCGAGGTCCTGGGCGAGGCCGAGGAAGAACTGCGTCAGCCTCCGCTTGGGCCACGCCGCGTCCTCGATGCGGATCATGACGCTGGTGAGCAGGTTCTCCCAGATCCGCGGCGGGGCGAAGAAGTAGGTCGGCCCGATCTCCTTCAGGTCGGCCAGCACCGTGGCGGCGCTCTCCGGGCAGTTGATCGCGAAGCCGGCGACGATGGCTTGCGCGTAGGAGAGCATGTGGTCGCCGACCCAGGCCATGGGCAGGTAGGCCATCGCCTCGTCGTCGGGACGGAGCCCCTCGCGCTCGGTCGCGATGCGCGCCATCTCGATCAGGTTGCGATACGACAGCATGGCGCCCTTGGGCGCGCCGGTGGTCCCCGAGGTGTAGCAGATGACGGCGGTGTCCTCGGCCCCCCCGCGGGCGACCTCATCCTCGAAATACGCCGGCTGGCCGAGGGCGAACTTCTCGCCGCGCTCCTCCAGCTCGGCCAGGCTCAGCAGCCCCGGCTCGGAGTAGGCGCGCATGCCGCGCGGGTCGGCGTACACGATGTACTCCAGCTTCGGGCACTGGGTCCGCACGTGCAGCAGCTTGTCGACCTGTTCCTGGTCCTCGGCGACGGCAAAGCGCGCCTCGGCGTGGTCGACGATGTAGGTCAGCTCCTTCTCGATCGAGTCCTGGTAGAGCGGCACCGGCACGCCGCCCAGGGCCTGGATGGCCAGGGTCGCCCAGTAGAGCTGGGGCCGGTTGTCCCCCACGATGGCGGCCTTGTCGCCGCGCGCGAAGCCGAGGGAGGCCAGGCCCAGCGCGATCCGGCGGGCGCGCTCATGGTAGTCGCGCCAGGTATAGGCCTGCCAGATGCCGAGGTCCTTCTCGCGGATGGCAACCCGGCGCGACCAGCGCTCGGCGTTGGCACGCCCGAGCCTGGGGAACGTGTCGAGCGACGAGGCCGCGTTGCTCATCGTCTCTTGTTGAACCTCCGCACTACGCGGATCGGGGATCCCGGCTGTGGCGGGCGCGCGAGTGGCCGTGAGTGTAGACGCGGGACCCGGCACTGTCAAGTTTGAGCCGCTATGACAGGGACTTACGATGACGCAGCCTCGCCGGGCTCAGGTCAGGCGGCGCTCCCGCAGGGGGAGCAGGAAGTAGACGACGAAGGCGCCGGCGGCGAGGTACAGCATCCGGTGCACCTGGCGGGCGCGGCCGTTCAGGACCCGGATTGCTACGTGGGTGACGAAGCCCGCGCCGATGCCATTGGTGATCGACCAGGTGAATGGCATGACCAGCATCGTGACGAAGGCCGGGATGGAATCCTCCATCTCATCCCAGGCGAGCTCCCGGGCCGCGCTCATCATGTAGAGGGCCGGGATGACGCTGGCCAGCGGCGCCCGCCCTCGGTCACGCCGGCCGCGCTCTCGATGTAGGTCGTGTTGCTGCTGCTGTTGGCCAGGCCGCACCAGCTCGAAGGCGACGACCGCGTTGAGCCCCATCCCCGGTGCCAGCGCCAGCGGATAGTTGGTGGCCAGGCCCATGGCGATCGACATGACCCCGGCCGTGAGACACGTCATGGTGAGGGTCGGCGCGAACGGCAGCCCCTTGCCGTCGAGGCCGGGCACGCCGATATAACCAAGGACGATCGGGTTCGCGAAGATGATGTAGGCCATGACCATGAACGTGGTGACGCCGGCGCGCACCTCGGTGCCGACGTCGGTGCCGCGCGCGTGCAGATCGAACCAGCGATCGAGAGTTCCCGGCACCGTTCGCATCACGTGGTGATCGAGCGAAGCACGCGGGTCTCGAGGTCCCCGCGGATCTAGCGGGGCGACGGTGGCGCGAGCACGGGCTCACTCATCAACTGGTCTCATCGGGGCTTCCGTCCTGTTACCATGAAACGCACCGGGGAACGCAAGAACAGCCCCGGCCAACCAGGTGGAGGGTCCATGGGCCCCGAGGCGAAGTCCGATCGGGTCCGCTTCCGGTTCAACGAGCGCAAGGCGGCCGCCGCCGCGGCGTTCCTGCTGGAGCACGAGGGCGGCACGATGGACTATATGCGCCTCGTCAAGCTCCTCTACTTGGCGGAGCGCGAGAGCCTGGCTCGCTTGAGCCACCCCATCACCGGCGACGCCTACTATGCCCTGGACCAGGGTCCGATCCTGAGCCGCGTCCTGGACCTCTGCAAATACAAGTCGAGCGGGGCCTGGGCGGCGCAGATCGAACGCTCGGGCCCGTGGGGGGTGAAGCTCCGGAGGCCGCCCGACCTGGGCCCACTCTCGGCGGCCGAACTGGCGGTCATCGAGGATGTGGCCAAGCGGTTCCACGAGCGCGACCAGTGGGACTTGAGCACGATGATGCACAGCTTCTCCGAGTGGCAGGACCCGCGTGGGACACGTCTGGAGATTCTGCCCGAGGACATCCTGATTGCCGTGGGAAAGACCCCCGAGCAGATCCAGGAAATCCTGGATGAGGCTATTCAGGATGCGCAGGTGGACGCCGCTTTCGGCCCGTAACCGCTGGCGACACCTTCCGGTTCGCCGACCCTCGTCTCGAGGCTCACCTCTGGATCATCCTCACCGACCCCGAGCGCCAGCCTGCGGTCGTCGTGATCGTGAGCGCCTCCACCAAGAACACGGGCCTGGACTTGCCCGTCGTCGAGCCCGGCGAGCATCGCGCGCTGGGCCAGCGCTCCTGGGTTCGCTGCGACAAGGCTCGGCTCGTCGCCGCGCCGTTGCTCCAGCAGAACCTCGATGCCCGCGTCATCCGGATCTCCCACCCGCTGACGGCCACCCTGCTTGCGCGCGTCCGCGCCGCCGTCGCTGCTTCGCCCCACACGCCGAACGAAGTGAGGGCCGCGCTTCAGTCGTAGCTCGAGTGGATTGTATTCGATCGGATCGGCCGCTCCGCAGGGCGAGCGCTCTTCAGCGCGGCGGGAGCAGATATCCTTTGACCGACTGGAAGTCTAGCTGACCAGGAACCGCTTCAGCCCCTCGAGAAGATCGGGCCACGTCACGAAGGTGTCCCGCAGCGCGCTGAGCCGGAAGGGGCAAGCCTCGTTCCGGCCAACGCCTTGGGTCATGTCTCCCTCATCCTCGCCGGTCGTGCAGACTCAGCGCCTGGCACATCGTAGCCGCCCATCCCTGGTGTCCCAGAGAAGGCGGGTCACCCAGCAGGCGAGCTGACCTCCCTGGCCCGCTCGCGCAGGACGAACTTCTGGATCTTGCCGGTGGAGGTCTTGGGCAGCGGCCCAAACACGACGTGGCGCGGGACCTTGTAGCGCGCGATCGTGTCGCGCAGGAAGGCCACGATGTCCTCGGCGGTCGCGCGGGCGCCCGGCTTCAGCGTCACGAACGCGCACGGCGTCTCGCCCCAGCGCTCGTCGGGCCGCGCGACGACGGCCGCCTCCATCACGGCCGGGTGCTTGTAGAGCGCCTCCTCGACCTCCAGCGACGAGATGTTCTCGCCGCCCGAAATAATGACGTCCTTGCTGCGGTCCTTGATCTCGATGTACCCGTCGGGGTGCCAGACGGCCAGGTCGCCGGTATGGAACCAGCCCCCCGCGAACGCCGTCTCCGTCGCCTTCGGGTTCTTCAGATAGCCCTTCATGACGGTGTTGCCACGCAGCATCACCTCGCCCATCGTCGTCCCGTCGCGTGGTACCGGCTGGAGCGTCGCCGGGTCGGCGACCATCATGCCCTCGGCCGTCGCGTAGCTCACGCCCTGGCGGGCCATGCGGCTGGCGCGCTCGGCCAGCGGCAGGTCCGTCCAGCCCTCCTGCCAGGCGCAGAACGTGGCGGGGCCGTAGGTCTCGGTGAGGCCATAGAGATGGGTGACGCGAAAGCCCATGGCCTCCATGGCGGCGATCACCGTGGACGGCGGCGCCGCACCGCCGGTGGCCATCTCCACGGTGTGGGCGACGCGTTGCTTCACCTCGGCCGGCGCGTGGATGAGCATCGTCATCACCACCGGCGCCCCGCACATGTGGGTCACCCGGTGGCGGGCGATGGCCGGGAAGATCAGCGCGGGGTCGACGCGGCGCAGGCACACGTGGGTGCCCCCGACGGCGGTGACGGCCCACGTGTAGGTCCAGCCGCTGCAGTGGAACATCGGCAGCGTCCAGAGATACACGGTGCGCGGCGAGAGCCCGAACGTCAGCGCGTTTCCGAGCGCGTTGAGATAGGCGCCCCGGTGGTGGTAGACGACCCCCTTGGGATCGCCGGTCGTGCCGGAGGTGTAGAGCAGGCAGATCGCCTGCCACTCGTCGGCGGGCGGGTTCCACGCGAAGGCCGGATCGCCCTCGGCCAGGAACGCCTCGTAGTCCTTCTCGCCGACGAGACGCCCGCCCTCGTGCAGCGGGTCGTCGATGTCGATCACCGGAATGCGGCGGTCGAGCAGGCCGAGCGCCTGCTCGACGGTCGGCGAGAACTCGCGGTCGGTGATCAGCAGCTTCGCCTCGCCGTGCTCGAGAATGAACGCGATCGTGCGGGCATCGAGGCGGTAGTTGAGCGCGTTGAGGACGGCACCCGTCATGGGGACGCCATAGTGCGCCTCCAGCAGCGCCGGCACGTTCGGCGCCATGACCGCCACCGTGTCGCCGGCGCCGACGCCCCGCCGGCTCAGCGCCGAGGCCAGGCGCCGGCAGCGCGCCTCGAATTCGGCATAGGTGAACACGCGGTCGCCGTGGATCACCGCCGGCTTGCCGGCATACACGCGGGCCGCCCAGGCCAGGAACGACAGCGGGGTCAGCGGCGTGGCGTTGGCGGCGTTGCGGTCGAGACCCTGATCGAAGATCCCGCTCACGGCTGGCTCCTCACAGCGGCGTGCGCAGGACGCGGCCCAGCTCGCCGACCACGCCCCGGCGGAAGGTCAGCACGCACACCACGAAGATCGCGCCCTGCACGATCGTGACCCAGGCGCCGAGCTGGGCCAGGTAGTTCTCCAGGCCGATCATGATGAAGGCCCCGACCACCGGCCCGAAGACCGTCCCCAACCCGCCCAGCAGCGTCATCAGCACGACCTCGCCCGACATCGTCCAGTGCACGTCGGTGAGCGAGGCGAGCTGGAAGACCAGGGCCTTGGTGGCGCCGGCCAGGCCCGACAGCGTCGCCGACAGCACGAAGGCGATCAGCTTGTAGTGCTCGGCGCGGTAGCCGAGCGAGACGGCGCGGGGCTCGTTCTCGCGGATGGCCTTGAGGACCTGGCCGAACGGCGAGTGGATGGCCCGGTAGACCACCAGGAAGCCGGCCAGGAAGATCGCCAGCACGGTGAAGTACATGACGTGGGGCTGCCGCAGGTCGAGCACGCCGAGCAGCGTGCCGCGCGGCACCGCCTGGATGCCGTCCTCGCCACCGGTGAAGGTCGCCTGCACCGCAAAGAAGAAGATCATCTGGGCGAAGGCCAGGGTGACGTTGGCGAAGTAGATGCCGCGGCTGCGGATGGTGAGCGCGCCGATGACGGCGCCCAGCAGCGTTGCCACGAGCGTCCCGAAGAGGATGGCCGCCTCGGGCGGGAAGCCCCACACCTTCGCCGCGTGGGCCGAGCCGTAGCCGGCCCCGCCCAGGAAGGCGGCGTGGCCGAACGACAGGAGCCCCACGTAGCCGACCAGCAGATTGAAGGCGCACGCAAACAGCGCGAAGCACAGCGCCTTCATGAGGAACACCGGGTAGACGACGAAGGGCGCGGCGACGAGCAGCACGACCATCACGGCGAAGGCCAGGCGGAGCGGGGCGCTCACGCCGTGCGCCCGAAGAGCCCGGCCGGACGGACGAGCAGGACGAGCGCCATGATCACGAAGATGACGGTGTTGGAGGCCTCGGGGTAGAAGACCTTGGTGAACCCCTCGACGACGCCGAGCGCGAAGCCGGTGACGATCGAGCCCATGATCGAGCCCATCCCGCCGATGACCACGACGGCGAAGACGACGATGATCATGTTGGCGCCCATCAGCGGATTGACCTGGTAGATCGGCGCGGCCAGCACGCCGGCGAGCGCGGCCAGCCCCACCCCGAAGCCGTAGGTGAGCGTGATCATGCGCGGCACGTTGATGCCGAAGGCCTGCACCAGCGTGGGATTCTCGGTCGCCGCCCTCAGATAGGCGCCGAGCCGGGTGCGCTCGACGACGTACCAGGTGGTGAGGCACACGACGAGCGAGAACACCACCACCCACGCCCGGTACGTGGGCAGGAACATGAAGCCGAGATTGTAGCTGCCGGTGAGCTGGGGCGGGATCCCGTAGGGCAGGCCGGAGGAGCCGAACTCGTTGCGGAAGACGCCCTCGATGATCAGCGCCAGCCCGAAGGTGAGCAGCAGCCCGTAGAGGTGGTCGAGCTGGTAGAGCCAGCGGAGCATCGCGCGCTCGAGCCCGATGCCGACGAGGCCGACCACGATGGGCGCCACCAGCAGCGCCCACCAGTAGCCGAGCCCCGCCCACTGCAGCAGGAAGTAGGCGGCGAAGGCGCCCATCATGTACTGGGCGCCGTGCGCGAAGTTGATGATGTTCAGCAATCCAAAGATGACCGACAGCCCCAGGCTCAGCAGCGCGTAGAACGCGCCGTTGATCAGCCCGATCAAGAGCTGGCCAAAGAGGGCCTGGGTCGGGATGCCGAACACGTGTTCTTACTTCTTGATCAGCGGGCAGTCGCCCTGGTCGATCGGGCGGAAGGCCTGCTCGGCGGGGATCGTCGCGCGCAAGTTGTAGTAATCCCACGGGCCCTTGGACTCCGAGGGCTTCTTGACCTCGAACAGGTAGGCGGGGTGGACCTTGCGGCCGTCGGCGCGGACGGTGCCCTTGCCGAAGAGCGGGTCGTCGGTCGGCATCTCCTTCATCTTGGCGATGACCTTGGTGCCGTCGTCGCCCTTGAGCGCCTCGATCGCCTTGAGGTAGTGGGTGACGGCCGAGTAGACGCCGGCGTGGATCATCGTGGGGTGGATGCCGCGGTCGCGCTCGGCGAAGCGCTTGGCGAAGGCGCGGGACTTGTCGTTCTGGTCCCAGTAGAAGGTCTCGGTGAGGATCAGGCCCTGGGCGGCCGGCAACCCGAGGGCGTGCACGTCGGTGACGAACACGAGCAGCCCCGCGAAGTTCTGACCGCCCTTGACGATGCCGAACTCCGCCCCCTGCTTGATGGCGTTGGTGGTGTCGCCGCCGGCGTTGGCCAGGCCGATGATCTTGGCCTTGGAGGCCTGAGCCTGCAGCAGGAACGACGAGAAGTCCTGGTTGTTCAGCGGGTGGCGGACCTTGCCGACCACCTTGCCGCCGGCCTTCACGACCACCGCCTCGGTGTCGCGCTCGAGGGCGTGGCCGAACGCGTAGTCGGCGGTGAGGAAGAACCAGGTGTCGCCGCCGGTCTTCACGATGGCGTTGCCGGTGCCGTTGGCCAGCGCCCAGGTGTCGTAGGTCCAGTGGATGGTGTTGGGCGAGCAGGCCTTGCCGGTGAGGTCGGCGGTGGCGGCGCCGGAGACGAGCAGCGCCTTGCCCTTGTCCTTGGCGATCTGGTTCAGGGCCAGCGCCACGCCGGAGTTCGGCACGTCGACGATGACGTCGACCTTGTCGGTGTCGAACCACTGCCGGGCGATCTGCGAGCCGACGTCGGGCTTGTTCTGATGGTCGGCCGAGATGATCTCGACCTTCAGCCCCTTCTTGTCGCTTCCGAAGTCCTCGACGGCCATGCGGGCGGCGACCACCGAGCCCTGCCCCGCCAGGTCGGCGTAGAGGCTGGACTGGTCGTTGAGGACCCCGATCTTGATGACCCCGTCCGAGATCTGGGCGGAGGCCGGGGCCGCCATCAGGGCGACGACGACGGCGAGGACGACGATGCGTGCGGTGGTCATGTGGTGCGCTCCTTTCGCGATGTGGACGGCGCCGATGCGGCTAGACGCCGAGGTACTCGTGCAGCTTGTCCATGCTGGCGGCGAGGTCCTTGTTGGGCACGAGATCGACGACGCGGCCGTGCTCGACCACGTAGTGGCGATCGGCCACGGTGGCCGCGAAGTGGAAGTTCTGCTCGACCAGGAGAATCGTGAACCCCTCGGCCTTGAGCCGGGCGATGGTGCGGCCGATCTGCTGCACGATCACCGGCGCCAGCCCCTCGGTCGGCTCGTCGAGCAGCAGCAGCCGGGCGCCCGTCCGTAAAATCCGGCCGATGGCCAGCATCTGCTGCTCGCCGCCCGACAGCTTGGTGCCGGGACTGCGCAGCCGCTCCCGGAGGTTCGGGAACAGGCCGAGGACGGCCTCGACGGTGAGACCGCCCGCCTGCACCCGCGGCGGCAGCAGCAGGTTCTCCTCGACGTTGAGGCTGGCGAAGATCCCGCGCTCCTCGGGACAGAACGCCAGGCCGAGCCGCGCGATGGCGTTGGAGGGCAGCCCGATCAGCTCGGTGGCGCCGAAGCGCACCGAGCCGGTCCGGCGGCGCACGATGCCCATGACCGACTTCAGCGTCGTCGTCTTGCCGGCCCCGTTGCGCCCGAGCAGCGTCACCACCTCGCCGGGAAAGACGTCGAAGTCGACGCCGTGCAAGACGTGCGACTCACCGTACCAGGCGTGGAGATCGCGGACGGCCAGCAGCGGCTCAGCCACCGGCCACACCCATGTAGGCCTGGATCACCTGGGGGTGGCGGGAGACGCTCTGGTAGTCGCCCTCGGCCAGCACCTCACCGCGCGCCAGGACCGTGATCGTATCCGACAGGTTCTCGACGACGCCGAGGTTGTGCTCCACCATCAGCACCGTTCGATTGGCCGCGACTTTCTTGATCAGCGCGGCGATCCGGCCGACGTCCTCGTGGGCCATGCCGGCCGTCGGCTCGTCGAGCAGCAGCATCTCGGGGTCGAGGGCCAGCGTGGTGGCGATCTCCAGCGCCCGCTTGCGGCCGTAGGGCAGCTCGACCGCCGGGGTGCCGGCGAACGCGCCGAGCCCGACCGCCTCGATCAGCTCCCGCGCGCGGTCGTTCAGCCCGTCGAGCACCCGCTCCGCGCGCCAGAAGTCGAACGAGCGGCCGCGTGTGCGCTGCAGCGCGATCCGCACGTTCTCCAGCACGGTGAGATGCGGGAACACCGCGGAGATCTGGAACGAGCGCACCAGCCCGAGGCGTGCGATGTCGGCCGGCCGGCTGCCGGTGATGTCGCGCCCGTTGAAGACGATGCGGCCGGCGGTGGGCGCCAGGAAGTGGGTCAGCAGGTTGAAGCACGTCGTCTTGCCGGCCCCGTTGGGGCCGATGAGCGCGTGGATCGTGGAGCGCCGCACGCGCAGGTCGACGTTCCGCACGGCGACGAAGCCCCGGAATTCTTTGGTGAGCCCACGCGTCTCGAGAATGAAGTCGGGCATGTTGTATTGGAGCGCTTGGCCGGCTCAGGGCGTGGGTGGCCTGATCGAGAAGGGGGCCGGCTCCGTTGGCGGGCACTCCGAGCGTGTCACGCCGTTGGTCTTGGGTGGAACACGGCCTCGCGCTTCTCCAGCCAGGCGCGGTTGGCCTCGGCGGTTTCCCACGAGTCCATGCAGTCGCGCTGGGCGGCCATCACGTCCTCGATGCTGGCGCGAGGGTCGCGGTGAAACGACTCGTGCAGGAGGCGCTTGATGTGGGCATTGGCGGTCGGCGCCTGGTGGCGCAGGCGCTCGAGCAGGCGGGCCAGCATCGCGTCGACCTCGCCGGGGGCGCACACCCAGTTCACCAGCCCCATGGCCAGGGCGGCGGCCGGTGTCACGTCGTCGTTGAAGAGCGCCAGCTCCTTGGCGCGACCCAGCCCGACCACCCGGGCCAGGCGCAGGACCCCACCGTCGGGGATGATGCCGTGGCGCGAGGCGCCGAGGCCGAGCACAGCGTCGTCGGTGGCCAGCCGCACGTCGCAGGCCAGGCCGAGCTGCAGCCCGCCCCCGATCGAGTAGCCGTGCAGGGCTCCCACCGAGACCTTGGGCATATCCTCCAGGCAGTTGAGCGCGCGGACCCAGTGGCGGTAGAAGGCCTCGCCGATGGTACCGGCGGCCATCGCTGTGCGGTCCATGCCCGAGCAGAACGCGCGGCCGGCGCCGGCCAGCACCACGGCGAAGACCTTGGGATCGGCGGCGGCGCGCTCGGTATGCTCGGCCAGGGTCGCCGCCAGCTCGGTGTCGAGGGCGTTGAGCACCGCCGGCCGGTTCAGCGTGACCCACGCGACCCCGTCGGCAGCCCGGTAGGTCACGGGGCTAGGGCTCATCGTCGATTGTGGAGCGCGGCGGGGTGGTTGTACGATCGCGGGTGTCGGCCGGCGCTCATCGAGGGTGCGGCCTAACGTATGGAATAAACGACATGATGTCAAGCGACGCGCCCTCGGCGCGCGCAGGCAAGGAGGCCTCCGCATGCCCTCGATCAGCCGGCGCCATTTTCTCGTCACCGCCAGCGGCGCAGCCGTCGCCGGCGCCCTGGCGCCTGCGGTCCATGCGCAGACGTCGGTGAAGATCGGCACCGCCGTCCTCGGTGACTACGCCCTGGCCGGACCGTTCATCGTCGCGGTCGAGAAGGGCTTCTTCCGCCAGTCGAACCTCAACGTCGAGTTCATCCCGTTTCGGGGCGGCCCCAACCTGGTCAAGGCCGTGATCGGCGGCGAGGTACTGCTGGGCGCCGCCGGCAGCACCGACATCCTCGTCTTCCGCGAGGCGGGCATGCCGCTCAAGATGGTCGCCACCCACACCGAGGGCAACCACTTCACGCTCAACGTCGCGCCGGACGTGCCGGGCCTGGTCGACCTCAAGGGCAAGTCGATCGGCGTCACCTCGGTCGGCGCCACCACCTGGGTCTTCGCGCGCATGGTGGCCAAGCAGCAGGGCTGGGATCCTGACAAGGACGTGAAGATCGTCGCCCTCGGCGGCCTCGACGCCCAGCTGGCCGCGCTGTCCCGCAAGGAGATCCACGCCTTCGTGTGGGGCGACGGCGGCGCCGTCACCCAGCTGGCCGGCAAGTCCAAGGTGCTGATGCGCCTGGACAAGGTCACCGCGCGCTGGATCAGCCAGATCCAGTACGTCTCCGAGGACGGCATCAAGAAGCAGGGCGACGACATCCGCAAGATCATGAAGGGCCTCTTCTCGGCGATCCGCTTCATGAACGACCAGACGAACGAGGCCGCCGAGATCGTCGCCAAGAAGATCGGCTGGAGCCCCGAGGCCGTGCTCGCCGCCCACAAGATCTCCGGCTCCCTCATGTCGCACGACGGCACCGTCAGCATGGAGGCGCTGCGCTCGATGCAGGACACGCTGCTGGAGTTCGGCGTGATCAAGAAGCGGCTGCCGCTCGAGGAGCACGTCGCGCGGGAGTTCACGCCCGTGAAGCCCTGATGACGATCCGGGCGTGGACGCTGGCCGCGCTGCTGACGCTGCTGGCGCCGGTCACCGCCCACGCCCAGCTCTTCGTGGCCTCGCGGCCCGACCCCGCGTTCGCGATCGGGCCGCTGTTCATCCGGGCCACGGTCACGCCGGCCCTGGGCCCGATCACCGTCGAGGTCCTCTTCTCGGTCGACGTGCCGCCGGCCAAGAGCGCGGCGGACATCGAGCAGGACCTGTTCCTGCTGTGGCCGGGCGCGGTGGTGCCGGACCCCGCCCTCGGCCCGGCCGATCCCGCGCTCGAGAAGGACATCACCCGGCGCGGATTCACGGTGATCGACGGCGGGCGGACCCGGCTGGCCGCCCGCAACCTCTATCGCGGCGGCCAGGACGCCGCCGCCGAGCCGGTCGCCGGCGGCGCGCCGTTCGTCACCTTCGTGCGGGAGAACGGGGCGCTGGGACTGTCCTCGCCGGCCACCTGGGTGCGGATCCCGTGGAACCCCAAGCTCGCCAACCGCGTGTACCTGATGGACCTGAGCCTGAGGACACGCGGGCTCGTCCGGGACAAGCCGGCGACGTGGGTCGAGCGGACCTTCTGGGGGCCGCGCCACCGGGTGTCGCTCTCGTTCCACGAGACCCGCCACCGCGCGGTGTTCCCGATGTACTTCCAGAGCCGCGACCGCGTGATCCGTCTCGGCGACGAGCCCGCTCAGATCATCCTCGACTTCGCCGACGCCGATCACCTGAAGATCGACGAGATGTCGCCCCAGACGGCCCGGCGCCAGCTGAGCGAGACACTCGAGAGCACCGACACGGTCTCGCTGTTCCTGGATCGCTCGGACGGGATCACCCCGCAGGTGCTCAGCGTGCAGTTCGGCTACTTCACGAGGCTACAGTCGTGGGCGCCCGTGCTCATCCCCACCCTGTTCTTCGTCCTGGGCAACGTGGCGGGCGTGCTCGTGCGCAACCTGGCCGAGCGGTTCAACAAGCGGTGGATGGGACGCGTGCTGCTGGCGCGGACCCGGGACGAGCCTCAGGCCAAGCAGCAGGGCACGATCCTCGACCAGGCCACGCTGGAGCGGATCGTGCCGGGGGTGACGACCTACGACGAGGTGCTGCGGCTATGCGGATCCGACGTCGAGGAGCACTCGCGGCTGGCGTCGCCGGAGCGGCGGCGCCTGGTCTACCGCGGCCGGCGGGTCGTGCCCCGGCGCCGGCGGGCGTTCGGATGGTTGGCCACCGTCGCCCACTGGGACGCCGAGCAGCACGAGGTCGAGATCGAGCTCGAGCGGGACGTCGTCAGCGACGTCCAGGCCCGGGTGACGCGCTCGCGCCTCAACGCCCCCGAGCCGCCGTGAGATCGACGCGGCCCGGGTCCGGCAGGCGCATCACGACGTACGGGTTCAGGGTGATGTGCTCGCAGCAGGTGTAGCAGTAGAAGTCGAGCTCGACACCCGCCCGGCCGCCCATGAACTCCATGCGGCGCGCGCAGCGCGCGTGATGCAGGGAGCCGTCGGGGGCCCGGTACACGGTGGAGACGGGCGGCATCGCCGTCCTCGTCGTCGTGAGCGTCTTGGTCATCGGTACGCTTGCCATCTCACCCTCCTACTCGCGCCAGAGGAGCGCCCAGCACATGGCCACGCCGCCTCCGCACAACGCGGCGACGACGGACAGGTACGCGGCCAGTTCGCTCCAGGTCAGCATCTCGGGACGTGAGCTGAGCAAGCGTCATTCCAGCCCCGCCGGGGTGCCGGGGTCCTGCAATGACGCGGAGATGCGTGTCAGCCCCGAGGGGGCACCGGTCAAACTTCGCGCGGCAAGGGAGAGCTTTCGGCCAGGAAGTGGCCGCCGGCCGGGCCGGCGACGCGAGACGGGAAAGCTAGCTACGCCAGTGGGAGAGCCGCTCGTTGAGGGCGTCGAGGCCGAGCACGATCGCGATGGACGAGACGGAGACCAGCGCGGTGGCCGCGAACAGCTCGGGCGCCCGGAAGCCGTTGGCGAACGAGTTGAGCACGTGTCCCATGCCCCGCACGCCGGCGAACATCTCCACGATGAGCACGCCGAGCAGGCAGAACACGATGCCCAGCCGCATGCTGGCCAGCACGGTGGGCACGATGGCCGGCAGCACGACTTTCCAGTAGAGCTGCCAGGTGGTGGCGCCGAACGCGCGGCCCACGCCGATCAGCGCGCGGTCGACGTCGCGGACCCCGCCGGCCACCAGGACCAGGATCGGGAACAGGCCGTGGATAGTGCCGTAGACGATCGCCGGCGCCGTGCCGAAGCCGAGCAGGAGCATGATCCAGGGCAGGATCAGGATCTTCGGCATCCCGTAGAGCGCGACGACGAACGGGCTCAGCACCTCGCGCAGCGGCCGCACGGAGCCGAGCGCGATCCCGAGCGAGACGCCGAGGACCACCGAGAGCGCGTAGGCGATCGCGGTCTTGGCCAGCGTGTCGGCGAGCCCACCCAGCGCGCTGCCGCCGATGCGGCCAAAGGCGCCGGCCACCGCGGTCGGCGCCGGCACGAAGAGCGGATCGACCCAGCCGGCGCGGGCCACCGCCTCCCAGATCGCCAGCAGGGCCAGCACGCTGACGGCCTGCAGCGCCAGCACGCGGGCTCGGGTCATTCGGTCCATCGCTGGGCGCGGCGCTCGACGAGGCTGGCGACCGCGTCGGATCCGACGATGAGGACCAGCGTGACGCACACCAGGGCGACGTAGTCGGAGGTGCGGAACAGCCCGTAGGCGTGGTTGATGAGCGCGCCCATCCCGGCCCTGGAGCCGAGGACCTCGCCGACGATCACGCCGATCACCGTCAGCGCCAGCCCGGTGCGCAGCCCGCCGACGAGCGTGAAGAGCATCGCGGGGATCATCACCTTGGCGAACACGGCCGGCGGCCGGGCGCCGAACGCGCGGGCGACGACGATCATGTGCGGGTTCACCTGGCGGATGCCCGCCAGCACGGCCAGCGCGATGGGAAAGAACCCCAGCAGGAAGCCGAAGGCGATCTTCGATGCGGCGTCCAGCCCGAAGAACAGCATGAGCGAGGGATACCAGACCACGGCCGGCACCGCGTACAGCGCGCCCAGGATCGGCCCGTACACCCGCCCGACGAAGCGATGCAGCCCCAGCACGGCGCCGATCCCGACCCCCGCGGCGATCGCCAGCGCGTACGCCACCACGATCTCCCGCAGCGTCAGCAGCATGCTCGACGGCAGCTCCGGATACGACTCGAGCCTCAAGAGTCGCCCCAGCGCCGGCACCACCGCCGACGGCGGCACGTAGAGCAACGGATTCGCCGCGCGCGCCCCGATCTCCCAGGCGGCGAGACCTACGATCAGAATCGCGGCGCGCAGGACTAGAACGCGCATGCCCGGGGTCGGCGGTGGGACTCCGGGAGCTGGGGCGGCGTCCGGAGGTCGGGGCCCCGCTCGGGCCCCCCATCCCCCAGGGGGGGCTGGGTCGCGGACAAGTTGAATCGTGGGCGGCTCGCGAGCCGAACCCTGCGCTCGAACGGCG
>JBGQLG010000095.1:0-20451 GCA_041499965.1 Methylomirabilia bacterium | reverse complement strand
GCTGTTCTGGTCGTGATGGATCGGCGCGTCACCGAACGTCGGCAGTCGGGAGCCTCGTCGCCCCAGGACGCCGGCGATCGCCGGAGTGGCGAGCGGCGGACCCACCATCCTGCCCGGAGAGACATCGCGCTGCTGGGCTATACCTTTGTGCGGGTCGCCGATCAGGATGACCACTAGCATCGAGCCGCCGCCGGGCACATAGAACGTCGCCGCCGACCCCGACACCCTTGCGGGCACTAGACCCTGAATTGGGTGAGGCGGCGCCGTAGGTTCAACGACTTACGGCGCTGCTCTTTCTCGACGCTCGCTTAGGCCGTCTCATCCGGAAGGGCGGCGCTCTCTGCTGCCCCCGGCGGAATCTGGCGCGTCTGCTAGCGGGCGACCGCCTCCTCCGGTGCGTTCAGGTTGTTGACCACCCGCTTGACGCCGTCGACCGTCTGGGTGACCCGCTCGGCCAGCAGCTTCTCGGCGCGTGACGCGACGCCACCGGTCAGGATCACGGTGCCGTCCTGCGACCGGATCTGGACGTTCTTGAGCGGCACCGCCCGGGTGGAGTACAGCTCGAACTCGACGCGCCGGGCCAGCTTGTCGTCCACCGTCTCGGGGCTGCCCGTCGCATTCGCGACCGAGATGTCACCCGCGAGACCCTGCACCCCGGGGGCCAGGAGGACGAGCTGCTCGGCCGCGCGCTTCTGCGCGGGCGAGTCGACCGCGCCGTCGAGTGTCACGACCCGCCGGCTCACCTGGACGGTAAAGCGCTTGTCCTTGAGCTCGGGGCTCCGGGCGAGCTGGTCGATCACGATGGTCTTGATCTCGAGGTCGGCGACGCGGTCGGCCAGATTCTCGGTGGCCTTGTTGCGCTCCGCGCCCGGATTGACCACGAGGTTGTTCTGGACCAGTGTCACCCCCGACGTGTCCTGCGTGATGGCGGCGGCGAGCCGTCGAGTCTCCTCGCTCGGGACTTCTCCGGTCAGCGTCACCGCGCCATGATTCGACGTGACGTTGACGTCGAAGGCGGAGACGTGCTTGGAGAGCATGAGCGCGGTCTTCACCTTGGATGTGGTCGCGGCATCCTGGGACGTTTCTTTCACGGAGCGCATCGTGTCCCACAGCGATGTACCGCCGTCCCGCCGATAGAGCAGCACGCCCCCGACGACGAGGACGATCAACAGCACGCCGATCAAGATGGACGTGACCGATCTCATGCGTTCTCCTTTGGCAGACGACAGGAACATCCTGTGCCAACTACTGGCGGAAAGAAAGAGCATTCTCCAGCACTTCCGAGCGTTCGAGTCGACAGCAGCTTCTCCACCCGCACCCGATGAGGCGGACCTTCTTTGCCTTCGGATTCTCGCGCGCGTCGAAGAACGGCTCGAGCCGCTGGCGGACCGCGTCCTGCAACTGCGCGAGGTTGGTGAACGGCGTCATGTCCGTCCTCGACCGGCTCACCGTCACGAATCCCGTGAACCGCACCGCGACCGTCACGGTGCGGAAGGCCGCGAAGCGCTGGGCGCCGAAGCGCCGGAACACCGTGTCGGCGAGCTCCCGGGCCCGCGCGAGGACGAAGTCTCCTGCTCCCCCACCGACTTGCGCTCCCAGTCGTTCGATAGCGCAGTCAGTCACCAGCACAAACTCAGCACAAGACGCCACGGAGGGGAGCGTGTCGGCGGGGGGCTGCTCGCTAAACTGTTATAGTGGTTGGTGCCGAAGCGGGGACTCGAACCCCGACACCCTTGCGGGCACTAGACCCTGAATCTAGCGCGTCTGCCAATTCCGCCACTTCGGCACGGGCGAGGCCCCATGATATCGCCCGCGCCGGGCAAGTCAAGAGAGCAGGATGGCCGAGGAACGAGTCGTCGCCACCAACCGCCGCGCGCGGCACGAGTACGAGATCCTCGAGACGTTCGAGGCCGGGCTGGTGCTGCGTGGGACCGAGGTGAAGTCCCTGCGCACGGGCCAGGTGAACTTCAAGGACTCCTACGCCACCGTCCGCAACGGCGAGCCGTGGCTGCTCGGTTGCCACATCAGCCCCTACAGCCACGGCACCGACGCCAACCACGACCCCGAACGAGACAGGAAGCTGCTGCTGCACACCCGTGAGATCCGACGCCTGGTCGGCAAGATCGCCGAGCGAGGCCTGACCGTCGTGCCGCTGAAGCTCTACTTCAAGGGCGGGCGCGCCAAGCTGGAGATCGGCCTGGCGCGCGGCAAGAAGCTGCACGACAAGCGGGCGACGCTGCGCGAGCGGGAATCGCGCCGGGAGATGGACAAGGCCGTGAAGGCCGGGCGCTCCGGGCGCTGATGGGACGGCGATCAGGCCCGGCGGCCGGCGACCTCCGTCGCCATCGCCTGCGCGTCCTGCAGCGCACGACCGGCTTCGCGCTCGAGCCGCGCCAGCGCTGCCTCGGCGCCGTCGAAGGTCGCTGACCGCCCCAGCGTTTCCACGTCCGCCGCCGCGCTCGCCGCCTGGCTCGCGCCCACCTCGGCCAGCATCCCCTTGAGCATGTGCGCGGCGCGTCCCAGCATCGCGGCGTCGCGCCCCGACACCGCTGCCCGGACGTCGTCCAGGGCCCGCCCGCCGTCGGACAGCAGGGCGGCGAGCAGGACGTCGAGCCGCGCCTCATCGCCAGGCTGATGCCGGCGGCCTGGGCCTCGGCGTCGAGCTGCTGTCGCGCCCACGACGTGAGCATGATGAGATGCGGAGCGTCCGGCCCGTGCTGCCGGCGGATTTCCCGCGCGGTCTCGAGGCCGTCGAGGTCGGGCATCTGCATGTCGAGGAGCACCACCGCCCAGGGAGGGCCCGTCGTCGCGGCCTCCTGCAGCTGCGCCAGCGCATGGTGACCTCCGGCGACGGCGGCGCACTCGGCACCCCAGCGGTCGAGCAGGCGCTCGAGGAACCGCCGGTTCGCCGCGTTGTCGTCCACGACCAGCACGCGGAGTCCGCCGAGGTCCGGTGTCTGCGCCGCCATCGCCGGCTGGCCGAGGCGCAGGGGGATCGCGAACCAGAACGTGCTCCCGGCGCCGGCCACGCTGTCCACGCCGATCGCGCCGCCCATCAGCTCGACCAGGCGCTTGCAGATCGCCAGCCCCAGGCCGGTGCCGCCGTAGCGACGCGTCGTCGAGGTGTCGGCCTGCGAGAACGCCTGGAAGAGGCGGGTCTGGGCCTCGGGCGACAAGCCGATGCCGGTGTCGGTCACGGCGAAGCGCGCCTCGATTCCGTCGGAGGCGTCAGCCGCGCGCTCCAGGCGCAGCGTGACCTCGCCGCGCTCGGTGAACTTCAGCGCGTTGCCGACGAGGTTGATCAGGATCTGGCGCAGCCGGACGGAATCGCCCTGCAGGCGCGGCGGCACGTCGGGGGCGACGAAGCTCACCAGCTCGAGGTTCTTCTCCTGGGCGCGGCCGGCCATCAGATCGACGACGTCCTCCAGGAGCGCCACCGGATCGAAGTCGATGCTCTCCAGCTCGAGCCGGCCGGCCTCGATCTTCGAGAAATCCAGGATGTCGTTGATGAGTGCCAGCAGCACCTCGCCCGAGCGCGCGAGGGTCTCGACGTACTCCCGCTGCTCGGTGGTGAGCTCGGTGTCTTGCAGCAGGCTGGCCATGCCGATCACGCCGTTCATGGGCGTGCGGATCTCGTGGCTCATGACGGCCAGGAAGTCCGACTTCGCCCGGCTGCCGGCCTCCGCGTTCTCCCGCGCGGTCACCAGCTCGCCGTTGAGCCCCCGCAGCTCGGTCTGGGCCGTCTCGTGCAGCCGCCAGTTGGCGATGCACGCCGCGCTCAGCGCCAGGATGAAGCCGGCATGGATGAGCGCCCACACGAACGGGTGCGCGATGGCCGCCGGGTGGTTGTAGACGTCGTGGGGCAGCAGCACGCCCACGATGCCGTGGTGGGCGGCCACGTAGGCGATGGCCGTCAGGAACGGCACCCAGTCCTGGTAGACCGCGATCACGGCCGTCATCACGAAGAAGTGAAAGTGCGTCTCGATGTAGCCGCCCGACAGGTGCACGAGCACCGCCGATGCCGTGATCAGCCCCAGGCTGGCCGCGATGGCCTGGGGCCGCCGGCCTCGCGCGTAGGTGGCCACGAGCGCCGCCACGGCGACGACGGCGCCCTCCTGGGCGCTGTGCAGGAGGCTCTCGCCCATGACGACGCCGAAGACGGCGAGGCCGGCGACGTGCAGCCACAGGAGGACGACGATGCCCCGGTGGCGCTGTCGCCACTCGCGGTCGGGGAGGGAGTGCCCCCGGGGCAGCAGATGCCACGCGCGACTGAGCCGCCCGAGTAGGGTCGCCTCAGAGGGCGACACGAAAGACCTCGTCGACCGTCGTATCGCCGAGCAGCGCCTTGGCGAGCCCGTCCTGGAACATCGTCGTCATCCCGTTCGTGAGCGCCGCCGCCCGCAGCGCCGTCGCGCTGGCCCGCTCCATGATCAGCGCGCGGGCGTCGGCGTCGACCTCGTACAGCTCGAAGACCCCCACCCGGCCTCGGAATCCGGAGCTGTTGCACTGCGGGCACCCCGAGCCCTGGAAGAAGCGGACGGCGCTCCACGGGTCTTCGCCCGAGCCGAGGGCGCCGCGCTGCTGGAGCACGGTGGTCGTGTGGGCGAAGTCGGCCCGGCGCCGCAGCATCCCCAGCACGCGCTCGTCGGGGGGGATGCTGACCCGGCAGGTCAGGCAGATGCGGCGCACCAGCCGCTGCGCGACGATCAACGAGAGCGTCGAGGCGGCCAGAAACGGTTCGACGTCCATGTCGAGGAGCCGCGGCACGGCTCCCGTGGAGTCGTTGGTGTGCAGCGTCGACAGGAGCAGCCGCCCCACCAGCGCCGAGCGGATCGCGATCTGCGCGGTCTCGCGGTCGCGAATCTCACCGACCATGATGATGTCCGGATCCTGGCGCAGGAGCGCGCGCAGTCCGGTGGCGAACTCCACGCCGGCGCCCGGGTTGACCGGCATCTGGTTGACGCGGGGCAGCGGGTACTCGACCGGATCCTCGACCGTCGAGATGTTGACCACGTTGTGGCGCTCGGCCCCGACGCGGGTCAGCATCGAGTAGAGCGATGTCGTCTTGCCGCAGCCGGTCGGCCCGGTGATGAGGATCATGCCCCACGGCCGGAGCACGTTGCGCAGCACCACCTGGTAGTCGGTGGGGGACAGGCCCAGGTCCTCCAGGTCGAGGAGCATGCTGTCCTTGGACTGCACGCGCAGCACGACCTTCTCGCCCCAGTGCGTGGGGAGCGTGGACATGCGCAGGTCGATGCGGTACCCGGCCAGATCGACGTCGAAGCGGCCGTCCTGCGGCACCCGGCGCTCGTCGATCCGCAGGCCGGCCAGCACCTTCAGCCGGGCCACCACCGGCGTCACCATCGCCACCGGCAGACTCAGCACCTCCTGGAGCACGCCGTCCACGCGGCAGCGGATGAGCAGCTCGAACTCGTAGGGCTCCAGGTGGATGTCGGAGGCTTGCGCGACCGCGCAGTACTCGAAGACCCGCTGCAGCACGTCGACGGCCGACTGGTCGTCGGTGAATGTCATCGCGGCGCCCACCGTCTTCTCGTCGAAGGTGGTCCGGCGCAGCATCTCCCTCACCTCGGGGCGGTAGAGCAGGTGGGCGCGCTGGATGGCCGCTTCCGAGGCGAGCGACGGGGCCACCGTGAGTCCGGCCGTCTGCTCCACCTCGGCGATGGTGCGCCGGTCGCGCGGATCGGCCATGGCCAGCTGCAGCCGGCCGGTCTCGAGCGCGAACGGCATGATGTGCTTGCCCCGCGCGTAGTCCTCCGGCACCGCGCGCAGCGCGGTGGCCCGGATGTCCCCGGGCTTGAGGTCGACGTAGCCGACACCCCACACCTCGGCCAGGCGCTCCATGAGGAATCGCATGGGGATGTGATTGCGCTCCACCACCGCGCGCTCCAGCGGGATCTTGAAGCGCCCGGCCATGGTTCGCGCCCGGTCGAACTCCTCGTTGTCGATGACCTCCATCTGGTGCACGAGGAAGTCGCGCAGCTCCGCTTCGGTCACGCGCAGGCCGCTCATGGTTGAGGCTCCTGGGCGAGCGTCGTCTGGACCGCCCGGACGAGGTCGTGCAGCGACAGGTTCGCTTTGACGAAATAGGCCACGGCCCCGCCCTGCATGCACTGGGCCCGGTCGCTCTCCTGGCTGAGATTGCTGAGGACGATGACGGGAATGGCGGCCGTCGTCTCGGCTTCTTTCAGCGCGCGCAGCACCTCGAAGCCCTGCATCTTCGGCATGATGAGGTCGAGCAGGATCAGATCCGGCTTCTCGGCACGGGCCACCCGCAGGGCCTCCTCCCCATCGGATGCCGTCAGTACCGTGAAGCCCTGCTGGCGCAGGCGCGCCTCGGCGGCCCGCCGCAGATACCGGTCGTCCTCGGCCACGAGCACGCGCTGGCCGGTGGTCACGCGCCGCTCCCCAGCAAGGCCACGACACGGTCGCCGAGCTCGTTGAGCGACATCTCGGTCTTCACCCAGTAGCCCTCGACCCCGAGTCGCGCGGCCTCCTCGACGTCCTGCTCGCGGGACGAGTTGGACAGGACCAGGACCCGCAGGGCGCGCGTCTCCGGTTGCGCCCGCAGCTCGCGGAGCACCTCGATTCCCGAGCGGCGCGGCATCAGCATGTCCAGGAGCACGAGATCGGGCTGCTCACGGCGGGCCAGGGTGAGGGCCTCCTCCCCGTCGACCGCCAGCATCACCGTCAGGCCGCGGCGCAGGAGCACGGCTTCTCCGGCCCTCCGCAGGAAACGGTCGTCCTCGACGAGGAGCACCCGCTTGGCGCCCGTGACCATCACTCAGATCCTCCCAGGGGGAGCCGCACGAAGAAGGTCGATCCGCGGCCCTCTTCCGACTCGCACGTCAGCTGCCCCCCCGAGCGCTCGACGATCAGCCGGGCCAGACAGAGGCCGAGTCCGGTCCCTTCGGTCTCTATCGACACGACGTTGTCCGCCCGATAGAATTTTTCGAAGAGCCGTGCCTGGTTGGCCCGCGGGACGCCGATCCCGTTGTCCTGGACCGACCAGCAGACGGCCTCGGCCTCCCGGCCGAGGCGGATCGCGATCCGGCCGCCGGCCGGCGTGTACTTGACCGCGTTGGACACCAGATTGAGGAAGACCTGCCGGATCAGCTGGGGATCGACCGGGACCGTGAGCCCGGGGACGGCCTCCACCGTCAGGTGGTGACCCTTGTCACGCAGGAGCGTGGCCACGTCGACCAGCACCCCCCGCGTGAGCGCCTCGAGATCGGTGGGCGCGCACTGCAGCGTGATCTTGCCGCTCTCGAGCCGGGAGACATCGAGTAGATCGTTGACCAGCCCGGTGAGGCGCGCCGAGGCGCCGCGGGCATCGGCGATGTAGCTGCTCGCTTCGTCGTCCAGGTTGGGAATCTCGGCGGCCAGCTCGAGCAGCCAGTTGATGCCCGACAGCGGCGTGCGGAGCTGGTGCGTCACGAAGGAGACGAAGTCGGCCTTGAGCCGGCTGACGTGGCGCTCCTGGGTGACGTCGCGCAGCGTCAGCGTGAGCCCGTTGACGGCTCCCGCCTGATCGCGGATCGTCTGGGCCGTCCAGGAGACGATCCGGCCCAGCGCCGGCAGGTCCAGATCCTCCGAGGCTCCGTCGGCCGGAGTCTCGAACAGGCGCCACAGCGCGTCCCACAGCGCGGCGGCACCCGCCGAATCCCGGATGGGACCGGCCAGGACGTCCGTCAGGTGCGCGCCGCCCGCCGCGGCGGCGTCGAAGCCCAGCAGCTCGCCGGCCCGCCGGTTGCTCGTGAGCACGGCGCCCGCCCGGTCGAGCAGGAGGATTCCGTCCGAGATGGAATCGAAGACCCGCGCCAGCTGCGCGCGCTGGGTCTCCGAGATCTCCAGGAGGTGCGCCTTCTCCAGCGCCAGCGCGGCCTGATCGGCGAGCGCGGTGAGCAGCGCCTCGTCGTCGGCCCCGAACGTGCGATGGTCGCGCAGGAAGGTGCTGAAGCAGCCAATGACGCGGCCGCCGACGCGCAGCGGCACGCCAAGGTAGCCCGTGAAGCGCAGCGCCAGGGCGTCGGCCTTGTGAATCGGATCGAAGCGGGCGTCGTTGACCAGGTCACTGACCCGCAACGGCGCCGCCGTCGCGACGACGCGGCCGCTGAGGCTTTCGCCGATGCGCACGTGAGCGCGCACCATGACGGGCGCGGCGGTCGCCGTCTGCGCCCGGACCACCAGGCGATCGTCCTCGATCAGGCGGATCCAGGCCGCCGCACCACCGAGCAAACGCTCCGCTTCGTGCACGATGAGCGAGAGCACGTCGTCGGTCTCGTACACGGAGGCGAGTCGGCGGCCCACCTCGTTGATGGCTTGCAGGCGCTCACGGTCGCGCTGGGCCTGCTCCCATCCGCGTACGTTCTTGAGCAGCGCGGTGAGCTGCCCGCACACGTGCTCGAGCAGCGTCAGCTCACGGGCGACAAAGGTGCGCCGCACGTGCCACCAGGCGAAATAGACAGCGCCGGCCACGGCATCGTCGAGCACCAACGGCAGCAGCAGCCCCGACTGGTGGGGGAGCCGACGGAACAGCTCGTGGCTGAAGCGGGGATCGGCGCCCACGTCATCGCTCCACACCGGCTCGCGCGACGTCCACAGGGGCGCATAGAACCCCTGATCCTTCAGCGACAGCGGGGTGGCGGCCAGCGTGGCGAGATACTCCTTGGGCACCCGGTAGCCGGCGAACGGCTGGAGCGTCTCGGTGTCCGCGTTGAGGAGATAGACCGAGGCGGTGTCGGCGCCGATCAGCTGGGCCAGCGCACGGCAGATGCGGCGCAGCGCCTCGCGCAGGTCGAGCGTGGAGCTGACCGTGCTCGCGACCGCCAGCATCGCCTCGGTCTCGCGCAGCCGCTCGACGAGCGCGCCGTGTGCGCGCGCCGCTTTGAGGGCCGCCTGGCGCCGTTCGACGAGCTCGTCGATGCGGGCCTCGAGGGCGTCGAGGTCGAAGGGCTTGGTGACGTAACCGGCGGCGCCGGCCTCGACGGCCGCGATGGCCGTCTCCAGCGTCGCGTGGCCGGTGATGATCAGGACCTCGGGGGGGTCCGGCTGCGCGCGCAGCTCCTTGAGGAGCGCCTCGCCCGGGCCGTCGGGCAGCGCGAGGTCGAGCAGGACGAGGTCGACGGCCGGGTCATCGGCATGCGCGCGGGCCTCGGCCAACGTGCCGGCGGTCATGACCGCGTGCCCGCGTGACACCAGGAGAGTGCGCAGCAGGTCGGCGATGGCCGCTTCGTCGTCGACCACCAGCACCGAGGCGGAGCCGTCCATTCGGGATGATCCCCCATCCGCTCATCGGCACCGCTCCGGTGGCACATGAGGGCGAGCATCGACGTGACGGACGCGCTAGAATCGGTGGCGTGGCCCGGGTCGGCCGGGCCGGGAACGGGTGCCGTTCGCGAATGGGGGCGACAGGTTTCGACGGGGATCAGCGAGGTCCAGGCTGCGTCTCGAGGTTTCTCACCCCTCGTTAATAAGTGAGAACTTCTAGCTGCCAATAACCAGCTAGCTCTGGCGGCCTAACAACCGCTAGTGTCGGCCAGGTCGAGCCATCGGGGCCTGGGAACCGGCATCATATTCTGGTGGCTGGCCCAGAACTTGGCCTCAGGGGATGGGCGAGAACAATGAGGCTGGCCCCGCGGCCCTCCTGCCGGATGGAGGACCGAAGGGCGAGAGAGTCGTAAGATAAACCGGCTATCGACGTAGACGCCTGCGGCTGAGGGTTTCCGGACGTGGGTTCGATTCCCACCGCCTCCACCATTTCCATGCCCCGATGCCGCATGCCTCGATGAAGGTCTACGTCACGGCCGCCGTCGTCGCGGTCGTGTTCTCGTCAGATCCGCTCGGCGCCCTCGCTCAGGAAGGCGAGTGGGAATCGTCGATCCGGGAAGTACGGTCCACGTACCAGACGCTCGTGGAGCGTGGTGTCCGTCCGGCGCTCATCTACGACGCCGAGGCCTTCGCGGACCTCGCGGGGGGCGCGCGACGCGGCGCGACATATCTCGACAACCTGAGCCTTCAGCTGACGCTCGACATGCGACGCCTCGTCGGCTGGCCCGGGGCCACCGTGTTTCTCAACGGGCTCGGCATCCACGGCGGTCGGCCGAGCGAGTTCGCCGGGGACGCCCAGGGTGTCAGCAGCATCGAGGCGCCGCGAACATGGACCCTCGAGGAGGCGTGGCTCGAGCAGAAGCTCTTCGGTGATCACTTCTCCGCCCTGGTCGGGCGCTTCGATCTCAACACCGAGTTCTACCGCGTCCACACCGCGGATCTCTTCCTGAATTCCTCCTTCGGCATCGGCCCGGAATTCTCGCAGAGTGGCCATGGTGGGCCGTCCGTGTTCCCGAGTACGTCGGTTGGCGGACGGTTCGAAGTCAAGCCGATCGAGGGGATGGTGCTCCGCAGCGCCGTGCTCGACGGTGTTCCTGTCGAGCGCCACGGTGAGTGGGACGTCTTCGCCCGGGGCGACGGCCTCCTGATCGTCGGCGAGGCGGCGTTCCTGTACCGGCCCGCCCCGGACGCCGGGCCGCGGCCGCGCGGGCTTCGCCTGGGTCGAGAGGCGCACCTCCCTCTGTCCGAGGTGAAGCTGGCGGTCGGCGTGTGGCACTACACGGCGAGCTTGTCGGATCTCAGCAAGACGCGAGGCGATGGGACACCCGTGACCCACGACGGCAGCTCGGGGGGCTACGTGATCGGTGACGCGACGGTGTACGAGGACGACGTCGGCCGGCGGCTACGCGTCTTCGGCCAGGTCGGCCTCGGTGATGCTCGGGTCAACCGATTCGGCCTCTACACCGGCGGAGGCGTCAGCCTCGAGGGTGCGGTCCCCGGCCGGGCCCACGACCAGGTCGGCTTCGGCGTGGCGGCCGCCCACAACGGAGGCCACTTCATCGACCAGCAGCGGAAGGCCGGGGCCCGGGTCGACCGCGTCGAGACGACCCTCGAGTTGACGTACCTGGCCTCGCTGGCCTCGTGGGTGACCCTCCACCCCGACCTGCAATATGTCTTCAATCCGAACACGAGCCCGCGCACCCCGAACGCCCTGATCGGGCTCATTCGACTCGAGCTCACGTTTTGAACGACTCGATCCCGTGCGCCTTCAGCGTGCGCCGCGGCGTGGTCCGGCCGGTACGCCGGTCTCCCGTCCGATTCGTCTGCCGCCGGGCCCGCGCGGCCCGTGGTACGTTAGCGCCCGCCGAGCGACTCGATCGCGGCAAGGAGGCCTGTCGATGACGCGCGTGTGGTGCCTCGCGCTGGTGGTCGTTCTCGTGCTCGCGATTCCCGTCGCCGCCCAGGCCCCGCTGGAGATCTCCTTCTGGTACGGCGTCGGCGGCCAGCTCCAGAAGGTCATCGAGGGTCAGGCCGAGAAGTTCAACCGGGCCCATCCCGGCATCAAGGTCACGCCGTTCTACGCCGGCGCGTACGGCGCCGGCGGGCCGATGCAGCAGAAGCTCCTGGCCTCGATGGCGGCCGGCAGCCTGCCCGACGTCGTCCAGCTCGAGATCCACGCCACCTGCACCTTCGCGTCCCGGGGGGCGCTGCTCGCCCTCGACGAGTGGATGGCCAAGAGCGATCATGACCGCAAGGACGATTTTCTCCCGGTGCTCACGAACACGGGCTGCGAGGGCAAGACGTACGGCATCCCGTTCAATCGCAGCGTGCCCATCCTCTACTGGAACCGCGATCGCTTCACGAAGGCCGGGATCACCGGGCCCCCGAAGACGTGGACGGAGCTGGCCGCCATCGCGCCCAAGCTCGTGCAAGACGGCGCCGACGGCAAGGTCGTCGGCTTCATGCCGATCAACCAGTGGTGGTTCTTCCAGAGCATGACGTGGTCGAACGGGGGCGACGTGCTCTCGCCGGACATGAAGCGTGCGGTGTTTGCCACCGACGCCGCCGCGGCCGGGCTCAAGATCTGGGTCGACCTCATCGAGCGCGGCACCGCCCAGGTCCGCACCGGCCCGACGGAGTTTCTCCAGACGATCCAGGACTTCGTCAACGAGAAGACCGCGATGTACTGGGGCTCGGCGGCCGACATGGGCGCCGTCGCCGCCGCGAAGTTCGACTGGCGGGCCGCGCTGAGCCCCGGCTTCGACGGCAAGCGCCTGGTGGTCCCCCAGGGCGGCGCCAACGCCGTGATCATGGCGAAGATCTCCCCCGAGCGTCAGAAGGCGGCGTGGGAGTTCATCCAGTGGTGGACGAGCCCGGCCGAGGCGGCGTACTGGAGCCGCGAGACGGGCTACGTCCCGGTGGTGAAGAAGGCCCTCGACGATCCCGAGTTCAAGGCGTTCTTGAAATCCCATCCCAACCACGCGGTGCCGATCGAGGAGCTCGCGTTCTCGCGGGCCGCGGCGCCGTCGCCGAAGTACTTCCAGGTCCTGCAGCTGATCCAGCGCGCCCAGCAGAACATCATCTCCAACAAGGCCCCGGCGCTGCCGACCCTGCAGGCCACGGCGCGGGAGGTCGACGCGCTGCTCGCGGCGCCGTAGCTCGCGTGCGGCGCGGGGAGACGCTGCTCGGCTGGGCGCTGGTCGCGCCCGTGCTCATCCTGCTCGGGGCCTTCGTCGTCGCGCCGGCCGTCCTCGACTTCCCGCTCAGCCTCATGCACTACGACCTGATCTCCGGGTCGGGGCGCTGGGTCGGGCTCGCCAACTACGCGACGCTCGCCCGGGACCCGATCTTCTGGGAGGCCGTCGGCCACACGCTGCAGCTGGCCCTGGGCACGACGGTGCCGATGCTCGCGTTCGCCGTCGTGTTCGGCCTGCTGCTCAACCGTCGCCTCCGCGGCCGCGCGGTGTACCGCACGGTGCTGTTCGCCCCCTACGTGGTCCCGCTGGTCGCGTCGTCCATCGCGTGGATCTGGATGCTCTCGGGTCACGGCTTCGTGAACTACGTCCTCGGCGCCGTCCTGCCCGTGCGGGATTTCGCCTGGCTCGACTCGAGCGCGGGGGCGCTGCCCGCCATCATGCTGATGACGGTGTGGCAGTTCGTCGGCTACTACACGGTGCTGGTGCTGAGCGGACTGCAGAACATCCCGGCCGAGCTCGCGGAAGCCGCGCGCATCGACGGCGCCGGCGAGGTCCGCGTGGCGTGGTCGATCATCCTGCCCCTGCTGTCGCCGACGCTGTTCTTCTGCGTGGTGGTGAGCGTCATCGCCTCGTTTCGCGTGTTCGACCAGATCTACGTCATGACGGGCGGTGGACCGGGCACGGCGACGATCACGCTCGTCTTCTACCTCTACCAGCAAGGCTTCGCGTTCTTCAACACGGGCGCCGGCGCCTCGGTCTCGGTCTTGCTATTGGTCGCACTGATGGGCATCACCTGGCTCCAGCTGCGGATGGCCCGCCGCTGGGTGACCTACGAGCTGTGACGGCGCGCCGGGCGGGGGGCGCCGTGCTGGTGCACGGGCCGATGGTGGTGGCGGCCGTCCTGGTGGCGGTGCCGTTCCTCTGGCTCGTCTCGCTGTCGCTGCAGGAGCCCCAGGCGGTGTTCCGTTTTCCGCCGCGGTTCATCCCGGAGCGCTTCGTCTGGTCGTCCTATCCCGACGCGTGGCGGGCGCTGCCCTTCGGCCGGATGTACGTGAACAGCATCCTGACGAGCGCGCTGATCATTGGGGGCCAGGTCGTCACCTCGTGCCTGGCGGCGTACGGGCTCACGCAACTGCGCTTCCGGGGGCGCCACCTGGCCTTCCTCTTCATCATCTCGACGATGATGGTGCCGATCCAGGCGACCTTCATTCCCGCCTACGTCATCGTGAGCCGGCTGGGATGGGTGGACACCTACTGGGCGCTCGTCGTGCCGTTCGTCGCCAGCGGCTTCGGCGTGTTCCTGATGCGGCAGGCGTTCATGGTCGTGCCGCGGACGCTGGTGGAGGCGGCCCGCATCGACGGCGCCGGGCACTGGACCATCCTGACCCGCCTGCTCGTGCCCCTGGCGCGGCCGGCGATCATCACCCTGGCCGCGCTCAGCTTCACGTTCCACTACAACGACTTCTTCTGGCCGCTCATCGTCACGAACTCGGCGGGCATGCGCACGCTGCCCGTGGGGCTGGCCACGATGATCCTGACCGAGGGCTCGCACGGCACGCAGTGGAACCAGGTCATGGCCGCCGACGTCTTCACCGTCGCCCCGCTCCTCGCGGCCTTCGTCCTGCTCCAGCGCTATCTCGCGCCCACCTCGCTGACCGCCGGGGTGAAATAGTGGGGCCGCCGCTCGTGGTCGCCCACCGCGGCGGCAGCGCGGTGGCGCCGGAGAACACCCGGGCCGCCATCGCGCGGGCGCTGCGCGAGGGCGCCGACGCCATCGAGGTCGACGTCCTGCCGAGCCGGGACGGTCACCTGGTCGTCCACCACGACGAGCGCTTGGTGCGGACCGCCGGCCTCGACCGCGCGGTGTGGGAGTGTGATCTCCACGAGCTGCGCGCGCTCGACGTCGGACGCTGGTTCGGTCCGGAGTTCGCGGGCGAGCGCATCGCGACCCTCGAGGAAGTGGCGGCCCTGCTGCCGGCGCCCGTGCAGCTGGTCGCCGACTTCAAGCATGGAGACGAGCGCTTTCCCGGGCTGGTGGCTCGCGTCGTGGCCGTCGCCCGGCCGCTCGGCGAACGCTTCGCCGTTCTGTCCATCCAGCACGCGTTCGCGCTGGCGGTGGCCCGGGCGGCGCCGGGCGCCCGCGCGCTCCTGACCTTCCGCCGCCCCGCCGCGACCGAGGAGGAGGTGGCCCAGATCCGTGCGCTGCCCGCCGGCGCGGGGCTGGCGACGTCGATGCGGGCGCTCTCGGCCGCGCTGCTCGTCGCCGCCGCGGAGGACGCGCGCCCCGTCTACGTGTTCACGCCCAACACGGCCGCCGAGCTCGACGTGGCGATGCGCATCGCTCCCACCGCCGTCATCAGCGATCGCGTGGCCGACGCCGTCGCCGCCCGGCGCCGGGCGGGATCAACCCGGTAGCCCGTACTCCTTCAGCTTGCGCCAGAGCGTGGTGCGGCCGATGGCCAGCGCCTCGGCGGCGGCGGAGTGGTTGCCCCCGAAGCGCTCCAGCGTCTGCAAGATGTGGCTGCGCTCCGTCTCGGCCAGCGTCGTCTGGCGCGGCAGCCCGGGTGAGGGGCCCAGGGGCAGGGCGGCGGCGACGTGCGGCGGCAGGTCGGCGGGCGTGACCGCGTCGCCGCGGGTCAGGATGACCGCCCGCTCGATCGCGTTCTCCAGCTCGCGCACGTTGCCCGGCCAGGGATAGCGGAGCAGGCGCTCCACGGTCTCGGGCGTGAGGCGCACGTCGCGCCCGAGCCGGGCGGCCGAGCGCGTCACGAAGTGCTCGGCCAGCGCCGGGATGTCCGGGCGGCGCTCGCGCAGCGGCGGCAGCACCACCTGGATGACGTTCAGGCGATAGAAGAGATCCTCGCGGAAGCTGCCGTCGCCGATCAGCGCGGCGACGTCGCGGTTGGTGGCGGCGATCACGCGCACGTCGACGGTGGTGGACTGGGTGGCGCCGAGCCGGCGGATCTCGCCGCTCTGCAGCGCGCGGAGCAGCTTCACCTGCAGCGCGGCCGGCATCTCGGCGATCTCATCGAGGAACAGCGTGCCGCCGTCGGCCTCCTCGAAGAGCCCGAGCTTGCTGGCCACCGCGCCGGTGAAGGCCCCACGGGTGAAGCCGAACAGCTCGGACTCCAGCAGGGTCTCCGGCACCGCGCCGCAGTTGACGGCGACGAACGGCCGCTGCGCCCGCCGGCTGGCGTGATGGATGGCCTTGGCGATGACCTCCTTGCCGGTGCCGGACTCGCCCTGGATCAGCACGGTGGCGCCGGTGGGGGCCACCCGCTCCACGAGATCGAGGACGTCGTGCATCGCCGGCGAGAGCGCGATGAGGCCGGCCAGGCCGTAGCGGGCCCGCAGCTGCTCGCGCAGGTTCTCGTTCTCACGGCGCAGCGCGCGCTCGGCCAGGGCCTTGTCGATGCGGTGATAGAGCTCGTCGGGGTCGTCGCCCTTCTCGAAGTAGTCGAGCGCGCCCAGCCGCATCGCCTCCTTGGCCGTCCGCCAGCCGGCGTAGGCGGTCAGCACGATCACCTCGGTGCCGGCGGCGTGGGCCTTGACCGCGCGCAGCACGTCGAGGCCGTCGCCGTCGGGCATCCGCAGATCCGTGATGACCAGGTCGAAGACGTCCTCGCCGAGGCGCTTGGATGCCATGGCCAAGCCGTCGGCCTCCAGCACGTGGTGGCCGCGCTTGCGGAGCAGCAGGGCCAGCGTGCCGCGCGCGGACGGCTCGTCGTCCACGACCAGCAGGTGGGCCATCTCAGGCGCCGTCGAGCGGGAAGAGCATGGTCACCCGTGTGCCCCGTCCGGGGGCGGAGTCGATCTCGATCCGCCCGCCGTGAGCGGCCACGATGCGCTCGGCGATGGTGAGGCCCAGGCCGGTGCCGTTGGGCTTGCCCGAGTAGAACGGCTCGAACACCTGCTGGCGCCGCTCGGCCGGGATGCCGTGGCCGGTGTCGGTGACGGCGAGCGCGACCTCGCCGTCCCGCCGGGCCACCTCCAGCGACAGGCGGCCGCGCCCGTTCATCGCCTCGACGCCGTTGAGGGCGACGTTCCACACCACCTGGATGAGCTGGTCGTGGTCGAAGGCAAAGCGCGGCAGCGTGGGATCGACCGCCACCCTCACGTCCACGCGGGCGGCCCGCGGCCGGTCGTCGCGGATCAGGCCGCTCACGTGCTCGAGCACGGCGCGGATGTCGCCCGGGGCCACGTCGGCCCGCTGGGGCCTGGTGAACTTGAGGAAGTCGGACAGGATGCGATTGAGGCGCCGCGCCTCGGTGCGCACCGCGGCCAGCGTGCCCGCGCGCTCCTCGGCGGTGAGCGTCTCATCGGCGAGCAGCGCCGTCGCGTTGACGATGGCGGCCAGCGGGTTGCGGATCTCGTGGGCCATGCCGGCGGCCAGCTCGCCCGCGGTGGCCAGGCGCTCGGCCTCGCGCAGCCGGGCGTGCAGGCGCTCGCTCTCGCTGCGCGCCCGCTCGAGCACCATGATGATGACGGCGAACGTCGACAGGAAATAGAGCGTGACGAACGTCGCGTGCACCGCCAGGTGGCCCGGCGTGCCCGGCTCCACGCTGACGAACTGCACCGCGATGCGATGGGCGCCCCACAGCACGAGCAGGCCGGCGAGCAGCCGCTCGCCGCGAAGCCACGAGACGCGCGAGCGGGCCGGCCAGAAGAGCACGCCCGCCGCCAGCTGCACGACGCCGAGCCCCATGCCCACGACGTGCGCGAGCTCGCCCCCGGCGCCCGCCGCTGTCACCATGACGGCGAGACCCAGGCCGGCGGCGACGTCGCGCGGGCGCAGGCGATAGTTCCAGCGGTGGGCCAGCGCGGCGGCCAGCGTGAGCGCTACCGCGGCGACCGTCGCCACGTCGCTCGCCCACGTGACCGCGCGAACACCCATGATGCCGTCGAGCAGCTTGAGGCCCTTGGACAGCGTGTAGGCGCCCCACGCCCAGAGCAGGTAGTGAAAGAAGCGGACGCGATGCGACGAGTACAGGTACGCGAAGATCAGCAGCTGGATCGCGAAGGCCAGCGTCGATACGAACGTCAGGATCAGCGACAGCGACACCGAGGCACCTCGTTTCGATTCTACGCAGACCGGCAAGCGATGTGCCACGGCGGGACGTGCACGCGCCGCGGTTTCACCGTGACACGCACGTTTCGACATGGAACCTGGTCGACGGACGGCGCCGAGCGCGCACCCAGCAATGTCGCGTTATTGCGGTGGCACGCGGGCTGCTCTGAGCGAATCCGACCGACGATGAGGGCGGTGTGATCGTGAACCCGCTCGGGTCGTCGAGTCATCGTACGGATAGGTCAAGAGATGAACATGGAGGAGAGAGAAGAATCATGAGGTACCAGAAGGCGTTCGTCATCGCGCTCACCGCCGCCCTGCTGGCAGCACCCGCCACCTACGCGCTGGCCGACTATTCGGGTGGCGACACGCAGGCGCCGCGCGGCCAGGACGACCAGGCGCCCCGCGCCGTCGATCACGCCGTGCAGGTGCCGCGCGGGTAAGCGGCGGACCGGTGCCGGGGCGGGCGAGGATCGTTTCTCGCCCGCCCCGGTTCGTTTCGAAACACCTGTTCCATTCCGAAGCAGACGACCGGCCTCTTGCGCTAGCCTTGCGGGCATGAGACTCGCGGGCAAGGTCGTCCTGATCAGCGGAGGGGCGCGCGGCATGGGCGCGGCGGAGGCGCGGCTGTTCGCGCGCGAGGGCGCTCGGATCGTCATCGCCGACGTCCTCGAGGCGGAAGGGCGGGCCGTGCAGGCGGAGGTCGAAGGCGCGGGCGGCCAGGCCGCCTTCACGCCGCTCGACGTCACCCGCGAGGCCGAGTGGCAGCGGGCCGTCGCCCTGGCGGTCAGCCGCTTCGGCGCCCTGAACGTGCTGGTGAACAACGCCGGCATCGGCGGATCCAGTCGCGTCGAGGACACCACCGCCGAGGCGTGGGACCAGGTGATGGACGTCAACGCCAAGGGCGTGTTCCTCGGCACCAAGGCGGCGATCCCCGCGATGCGCCGCGCTGGCGGCGGGTCGATCGTGAACATCTCCTCGCAGCTCGGCCTGGTCGGCATGGACGACAGCAGCCCGCAGTACACGGCCTCCAAGGGGGCGGTCCGGCTGCTGACCAAGACCACCGCGCTGCAGTACGCGCGCGAGGGCATCCGCTGCAACTCCGTCCACCCGGGGCCGATCCTCACGCCCATGACCGAGCGGCGCCGGGCCGACCCCGCCGTCTACCAGCGCATGCTCTCGCGCATCCCGCTGGGCCGCTACGGCGAGGCCGAGGAAGTCGCCTACGCCGTGCTCTATTTGGCCTCCGACGAGTCGGCATTCGTGACGGGCAGCGAGCTGGTGATCGACGGCGGGTGGACCGCGCAGTAGCCGGGCGCCCGGCCGAGCGCCGGCAAATTTCACCGCGGCTCCAGCGGTTGCTACAATCCCCCTACCGATGACGCGGGGCCGGCTGGCTGTCCCTCTCCTGTTGCTCGTGCTGTCCGTCGGCACGGCCCGCGCCGGTCTGCCGACCACCACCTACGAGGGCCGCAGCTACGTCGAGCTGTCGCGCGTGGCCGAGACCCTCAAGAGCCGCCTGGAGGCCAGCGCCGAGAGCTCGCAGGCGCGGCTGCGCGCCGGCGACCGCGTGATCACGCTCATCCGGAACTGGGCGCGCATCCTGGTGGACGGCGCGCCCCTGGTGCTGGATGCCCCGGTGGTGGTGCGCAAGGGCGTGTGGCTGGTGCCCGAGACGTTCCTGACCCAGGTCGCGCCCAAGCTCGCGCTGCCGGCGGTGGCCCCGGCGCCGGCGCCGCCGGTGGTCGCGCAAGCGCCGGCACCGCGCCCGACGCCGGCGCCGTCGCCGTCGTCACCCGGCGTGACGCTGGAGGAGATGCGCACGCGGTCCTATCCCTCGTTCACGCGGATCGTGCTGGAGACCTCGGCGCCCGTCACCCATCGCGTGGAGGCCTCGAGCGGCAAGGAGCTGCGCATCCGACTGCTCGGCCTGAGCGGCGAGCCGCAGGTGGAGGCGATCTCCGAGGGCCCGGTGGACGAGGTGCGGCTGGAGCGGGCCGGGGCCGACTCGCTGCTGCGAGTGTCGTTCGAGGGCGGCGCCGCGGAGCTGAAGACCTCCACCCTCGCCGATCCGCCGCGGCTCGTCCTCGACTTCGCGCGACCGGCTGAGCCGGCGGCGCGCGGAGGGCAGGCGGCGGCTCCGCTGCGCACGATCGTGATCGACGCCGGCCACGGCGGCCACGACTCCGGCGCCGTTGGCCCCGGCGGCCTGCAGGAGAAGGAGCTGGTCCTCGACGTCACCAAGCGCGTCTCGAAGCTGGCCGAGGAGCGGCTCGGGGTCAAGGTGCTGCTCTCGCGCGACGGCGATCACTTCGTCACGCTGCGCGACCGCACCAGCTACGCCAACCGCGAGCGCGCCGACCTGTTCGTGTCCATCCACGCCAACGCCCACCGCGTGGTCGCCTCCGAGGGGCTCGAGGTCTACTTCCTCTCGTCGGAGGCGACGGACAACGCCTCCCGGCAAGTGGCGGCTTCGGAGAACAGCGTGGTCCAGCTCGAGAAGCCGTCGGGCACCCGCCCGGCGGCCCGGAGCGACATCGTGAAGACGATGCTGTGGGACCTTGCCCAGGCGGAGTTCCAGGACCAATCGTCGCGGCTGGCCGAGACCGTGCTGGACTCCATGACCCAGGCGCTGCGCATTCCTAACCGCGGCGTCAAGCAGGCGGGCTTCTACGTGCTCGGCGGCGCCGCCATGCCGGCCATCCTGATCGAGATCGGCTTCGTCACCAATCCCAAGGAGGAGAAGCGGCTCAAGGAATCGCGCTACCGCGACGAGATCGCCCGAGCCATCGTGGCCGGGCTGGCCGACTACAAGCGCGCCTGGGATCTGCGCGCGCG
>JBGQLG010000094.1:0-20783 GCA_041499965.1 Methylomirabilia bacterium | reverse complement strand
GTGCGGGCGTTTCGCGACGGGACCGCGATCACCCCGCTGGCGATCGGCTACACCGTGGCCGAGGGCCTGGCCGCCGGCAAGCCCGGACGCAAGGGCGACTGGGTCCTGCGCCTGCTGCGCGAGCGCGAGGGCGCGGCCGGCGACGCGGAGGACGACGAGATCCTGGTCGCCCAGCGGACGCTGGCCCGCACGGAGGGCGTGTGGGCCGGCCCCACCGGCGTGGCCACGCTGGCCGTGCTGATGCGGCTGCTGGCCGAGCGCGCGCTCGATCCCGCTCAGGACATCTGCGTGATCCTCAGCGAGACCGGGCTCAAGACCGAGGCGGCGCCGCCGAGCCGGGCCGGCGTCGCCTTCGACGAGGCCTCGCTGCGGCGGCTCGTCGCCGAGCGGCTGGGCCCGCGCTGACCGCGCCGCCCGCGTGCCGCTGCCCCGCGCGTTCTACCAGCGATCGGCGCCCGCCGTCGCCCGCGACCTGCTCGGCTGCGTGCTCGTCTCCCGTCGCCGCCGCGCGCTGACGAGCGGGCGCATCGTCGAGACGGAGGCGTACCTGGGGCCGGAGGACGGCGCATCGCACGCCGCGTTCCGGCCCGGGAGCCACTGGCTGTTGTACGGCGAGGGGGGCCTGGCCTACGTCTTCCTGAACTACGGCGTCCACCACTGTCTCAACGCGACTGCCGGACCGGCCGGCCGGCCGGGCTGCGTGCTCATCCGGGCGCTCGAGCCGCTGGCCGGCCTTGCGGTCATGGCGAGGCGGCGCGGCGTGCCAGCCGATGCGCGGCGCCTGGCGTCGGGCCCCGGCAACCTCACGCGCGCGCTCGCCGTCACGCTGCGCGACAACGGAATCGATCTGACCGAGGGCCCGCTGACGATCGAGGCGGCGCCCCAGCCGCGCCGGCCTCGCATCGCCACCGGCCCACGGATCGGCATCACACGGTCCGCCGACCTGCCGCTGCGCTTCTGGATCGCGGACAACCCGTTCGTCTCCCGCTGAGCCCCCGGGGTTGCAAGCGATCACCCAGGTGTGGACAGCAAGATCCGCACGCCGGAGGCGACGCATGGCTCAGAAGGAGTAGGGCTGCAGCTCCTCCGCCACCTCGATCACGCCGCCGAAGTGCCGGCGCGCCTCGTCGGCGAGCGCGGCGACGTCGGCGTGGTAGCCGGCGCCGAGGTGCGTGAGGATCAGCCGGGGCACGCCGGCCTGCGCCGCCACCCGGCCCGCGTCGGCGGCGCTGGAGTGCGTCTCGGCGTGGCCGGGCGCGCGGTCGCGCTCGGCGAACGTCGCCTCGTGCACGAGCACGTCGGCGCCGCGGGCGAGCGCGACCACGGCCGCGCACGGTCGGGTGTCCGAGGAGTACACGAGGGCGCGCCCGCCAATGTCCACCCGCACGGCAAAGTTCGGCATGGGCCCGTGCTCGTTGGGGGCCGTGCTGACGGCCAGCGCGCCGGTCGTGAGCGCGGGGGCCCCGACGGCGAGATCGATCGGTGCCAGCGTCACCGGAAAGATGTCGGCCCGCTCCCACAGGCGGAAGACGGTCAGGAGCGTGCGGAACGCCTCCACGTGCTCGGGCCGGCACACCACCGTCAGCGGCGCCCGCCGCCCGAGCAGCGCCGACTGGCGCACCAGCGAGGGCAGCCCGTAGGAATGATCGACGTGCAGGTGGGTGACGATCACGTGCGTGAGGGCCAGCGGATCGACGCCGAGCTGTCGCAGCCGGTGCACCGCGCTGCCGCCGCAGTCCAGCAGGACCGCGACGTCACCGGCCTCGACCACGAGGCTGGTGTTATCACGCGCCTCGGAGGCGACGGCCCCCGAGGTGCCGAGGAACGCGAACCGCGGCGGGCTCACTGGCCGCGGCGCAGAGTGTCGGGATCGAACAGCGAGTCGGACAGGCCCATGTTGACGGCGACCGAGCGCACGACGATGAGCACCAGCAGCTTGCCGTCCACGAACGCCTCCTGGCGATGGGGAAAGAAGAAGGCGCCGGCCAGTGGACGGTGCTCGGAGAAGGTCAGGTCCACCAGGCCTTCGCCCTTGGGCAGCCGCTCGCGCCGGATGAAGCGGATCACGCCGTATTCGGGATCGAGCCACACGGCCGGCGTGGCGCGCTCGCCGAGCCGGGCACCGATCACGGTGACCGTACGCCCCGGGGTCACGCGCGTCTCGTGACTGACGTCGTCGCGGATGCCGAGCGAGCGCCACTCGGCCAGCACGTCGGCGGCCGTCCGCCGGAAGGGCATCAGCAGGTGGGTGCGGTCGTGCTCGCGCTCGGTGGGCGGTGCCTCGGACACCTTGCCGTCGGCCGAGCGGACCCAGACGTGGTCATCGACCGACAGGCGCACCTCGCGGCGGCCTTCCACGACCTGCTCCACCCGTTGCCGGCGCGGCACCTTGACCCACACCCGCTGCTCACCGGTCGACTGGGGCTGACGCCCGTCCGGACTGAACAGGGTGAAGGTCTGCTCGATGGCCAGGTCGGTAACCTGGGCCCCGGCCACGCGGGCCACGAAGGCCTCGACGGCCGAGCGGGCGTCGGCGGCCAGCGCCACGAGCGGCAGGAGCAGGACGGCGAGGGCGGCGAGGCGCGGCACCACGGCCACGTTTATAGCGTGTAAGGCCGCAAAACACCTCGCAAAACGTTGACAGCCCCGCGAAGGGCTACGTATGATCGACCCCAACAGTAAAGGAGCCTGCGTGCCTACCTCCGAGCCGCTCAGTTCCGGGGTCCTCGAGCTGATCCTGAACGCCGGTCCGATCGCGAAGGTCGTCCTCGCGATCCTGCTGCTGTTCTCGATCATCTCGTGGGCGCTCATCGTCGAGAAGTGGTGGCAGCTTCGCCGGGTCCGCCGTCAGACCCTGGCCTTCATGAAGATCTTCCGTGAGGGGCGGCGCCCCTCCGTTGTGCACTCGGCGGCGCGCAAGTTCCGCGACAGCCCCCTGGCCCAGCTCTACGCCGCGGCCTACGGGGAGATCTCCGGCGTGCCCGACGTCATGGACACGGTCGTGGACGACGGCGAGGAAGGGATCGGCGCCGAGCGCTTGGAGGCGGTGCACCGCGCGATGCGACGCACGGCCGGCCTGGAGATCGCCCAGCTCGAGCGGTATCTGCCGTTCCTCGCCACCACCGCCAGCGCGACGCCGTTCATCGGCCTGTTCGGCACGGTCTGGGGCATCATGTCGGCGTTTCACGGCATCAGCACCCAGGGCTCGGCCAGTCTCGCCGTCGTCGCCCCCGGCATCTCCGAGGCGCTGATCGCCACCGCCGCGGGCCTCGCCGCCGCCATCCCGGCGGTCATCGGCTACAACTACTTCCTCAACCGCGTCCGTCACTGGGCGACCGAGATGGACGGCTTCATCCTCGACCTGCTCAACGTGCTCTGCCGCCCGGTGGCGAAGCTCGCGCGGCCGGCCAAAGATGGCGTTTAACGCCGGCGGGCCGAACGGCGAGCGGCGCCTGGGATCGTCGCTCGCCGAGATCAACATCATCCCGCTCGTCGACGTCGTGCTCGTGCTCCTGCTCATCTTCATGCTGACGGCGCCGATGATGTACCGCGGCATCGACGTGAACCTGCCGCGGGCCGCCGCCAAGCCGACGGCGGTCGAGGAACGCATGGTCCTCACGGTCACCAAGGACCGCGCGCTCTACCTCAACGACAAGCGGGTGGGGCCGGCCGGCCTCGACGCGCAGCTGCGCGCGGCCTTCCAGGGCCGCACCGACAAGACGCTCTACCTCAAGGCCGACGCGGGCCTCGCCTACGGAGCGGTCATCGAGACGATGGACCAGGTGCGCCGCGCCGGCATCGAGCGCCTGGGCATGGTGACCGAGCCCGCCCGGGAGCGCTGACGCGTGGGGGCTGCGGGTCTGGCTCAGCTCACCCCACGCCTGCGACCGCGGAGCGGTCCCGCCCTGCGTCCGGCGCCGCTGCCCGTCACCGCGGCGCTGCTCTCGGCGATCCTGCACGGCGCGCTGGCCGCGGCCGTGCTGGTGAGCGCGCACGTGTGGGTGACCGCCCAGCCCAAGACCTACGTCGTGAACCTCGTTCCGGCGGTAGCCGCCGTCGGCTCGCCGCAGGGCCGCCCCTCGCTGCCGCCGCGTGCCGAGGAGCCGCCGCGCGCGACACGCCTGCGCCCGACCGACCTGCCCGAGCGCGAGACGCCGAAGGCCGCTCCGCCAGCACCGACGCCGCCGCCCGACCTGCCGCCGCGCGCGGCGTCGCTGCCCGACCTGCCGGCGCGGGCACCGTCGTTGCCAGATCGCGCGGCGCTGCCGCGGCCCTCGGCCTCGTCGCGAGCCGGCGAGAAGGAGCTGCCGCCGATGCCGAGCGCCGCAGCGCCGTCACCAACACCACCGACACCGGCGCCCAGCGTCGCCAGCCGCGCCGAGCCGCCCGCCCCCACCCTGGGCCGAGCCTCGGGCTCGGCGCAGGGCTCGGGGGCCTTGACGCTGAACGTGTCGGACTTCCCGTTCGCCTGGTACCTGGCGATAGTCCACCGCAAGGTCACCGAGCGCTGGGACGGCCGCGCGCTGCCCGGGCGCCAGCCCGTGGTGACCTTCGAGATCGCGCGAAGCGGCCAAGTCTCGAACGTGGCCATCAGGACCAGCAGCGGCAACCCGTATTACGACCTCACCGCGATGCGCGCCATCGCCGACGCCGCGCCGTTCCCGGCGCTGCCCGGCGAGTTCCCCGGCTCCGTGCTGCGCGTGCACATGAACTTCAACTTCACGCAGGATCGAGGCTGACCGCATGAACATTCGACGTCTCGTGGCACTGTGCCTGACCCTCTCCCTGCTGGCGCTGCCCGGCGTGTGGCCGGTGGCGCCGCCGCCGCCAGCGCGCGCCCAGGCGGTCGACGTGTTCCTCAACGTGACCGGCGGCGGCGCCCGCAAGCTGAACATCGCCGTCCCCGAGTTCACCGTCACCACCGGCGCCGATCCCGCTGGCAACGGCAAGCTGGCGGCGACGGTGGCCGGCGCCGACCTCACCTTCTCCGGCCTGTTCAGCGTGGTGGCGGCGACCGGCGCCATTCCCGCCAACAACCCGCAGGCGCTGCAGCAGTCGTGGAACGAGTTCGCGGCGGCCGGCGCCCACGCCCTCGTGCACGGGCTGCTCGCGCTGCGCGGCGACCGGGCCGAGGTGGAGATGCGGCTCTACAGCCTGATCACGCCCGACAACCGGCTCATCGCCACCAAGAAGTTCGAATTGCCGGCCGCGCAGATGCGGCGGCTCGGTCACAAGGTGGCCGACGAGATCGTCCTGCAGTTCACCGGCGAGCCCGGTACCGCCGACACCAAGATTGCCTACGTCGTCGGCCCGGCCGGCTCGAAGGAGATCGTGATGGCCGACTACGACGGCGCCGGCCCCACGCCGGTGACGCGCAACGGCTCGATCAACCTCATGCCGGTCTGGAGCCCCGACGCGCGGTCGCTGGCGTTCGTGTCCTATCAGCAGGGCTATCCCGACCTCTACCGCAAGTTCCCCTTCGAGCGGCTGCCCGACCAGCGGCTGGCCGCCTTCGCCGGGATCAACTCGTCGCCGGCGTTCAGTCCCGACGGCAAGAGCCTCGCGATGACCCTGAGCAAGGACGGCAACCCCGAGATCTACATCCTGAACCTGGCCAACGGGGCCATGCGCCGGCTCACGCGGCACGCTGGCATCGACACCGAGCCGACGTGGTCGCCCAACGGACGGCAGATCGCGTTCGTCTCGGATCGCGCCGGATCGCCGCACGTCTACGTCATGGACGCCGAGGGCGCCAACGTCCGGCAGATCACGTCCGGCGGCTTCCACACGCAGCCGCGGTGGTCACCGCGCGGCGACACGATCGCCTACACGCAGCGGGCCGGTGTGCACGACATCTGGGTCGTCGACGTCGACGGCTCCAACCCCCGCCGCGTGACGAGCGGCGGCGACAACCAGGGGCCAACCTGGGCCCCGAGCGGCCGCCATCTGGCGTTCCAGTCCAACCGCCTGGGCCGCTGGCAGATCTTTGCCGTGCTCGCCGACGGCTCGGTGACGACACCCATCACACGGGGGGCCAGCGAGAGCACAAGTCCTTCGTGGTCACCTCGCCTGCCGTGATAGGCTTTTCCTGCTGCAGGGCGTTCAGGCGCCGGTCCATAAAGGAGGCGACATGCTAAGCCGCTGTACCCACGTGACGATCGCGTCGTTGCTGGTCCTCGGTGTGCTCGCGGCAGGTTGCGCGAAGCGCCCGGCGACCACCCAGGCGGCGGCCCCCGCACCTACCGGCGCGACGACGATGACCCCGGGCGGCACGAGCGGCACCGGGGCGCCGCCCTCCACGATGGCTCCCCCCTCCAGCCCCGGCGGCCCGACGGCAATGGCCCCGGCTCCGGGAAGCACGGCGGCCCCGGCCGACCGTCCGGTGCCGAGCGAGTTCAAGGCGGACGACAACCTGAAGGACGTCTTCTTCGACTTCGACAAGTACGACATCCGGCCCGGCGACGCCAAGGCGCTCGACGGCAACGCGGGCTGGCTGAAGTCGAACCCGAATCACCTGGTGCTCATCGAGGGACACTGCGACGAGCGCGGCACCAACGAGTACAACCTCGCGCTGGGCGAGCGCCGCGCCAAGTCGACGATGAACTATCTCGTCTCTCAGGGTGTGCAGGCCAGTCGCATCACGATCATCAGCTACGGTGAGGAGCGGCCCGTTTGCACGCAGAAGAACGAAGAGTGCTGGGCCAAGAACCGCCGCGCGCATTTCCTCGTCAAAGCACGCTAGCGCCTGCTGAGTCGGCGACGAGACGGCCGCGGGGCCGTCTCGTCGCCGGGATACCCGCCGTGGGGCTGGTCCTCCTCGCCGGTTGTGCCAGCGTCGCCGACGTCACCGGTACCGCCACCCAGCAGGATCTGGTCGAGTTGCGCGGCGAGGTCGCGGCGGCCCAGCAGGCCGCCCAGCGCGCGCGCAGCGACGCGGAGACGGGCGCGCTGCGTGCGGTCGAGGCTCGCCTGCGCTCGCAGGGTGGTGAGAGCGAGCGCCAGCTCACCGCGCTCACCCGACGGCTGGACGGACTCACGACCTCGCTGACCGAGTTGTCGGCGCGGGTCGACGAACTGTCGGCCCGGGTCGATGCGCTCGGACGTCAGGTACGGGGCGGGGCGCCGACCGCGCCGCGGACCGCCACGCCGGCGCTGCCGGGTGCCACTCCGACGCCGGGCGGGTCGCCCGGCCTCGGCACGCCACCCCCGCCGGCAGCGCCCGCACCTGGCGCACCGACCCCGCCGTCCACGGCGAGCCCGGCGCAGAGCGCCGGGGCGCGACCGTCGACGAACGCGCTCCAGCCCCAGGACATCTACCAGGCCGCCTACATCGACTTCAGCAAGGGCAGCTACGCGCTGGCCATGGCGGGCTTCCGCGAGTTCCTGCGCCGCTTCCCCGAGCACCCGCTGGCGGGCAACGCTCAGTACTGGATCGGCGAGAGCCACTTCAGCCTGGCCCGGGCCGGCAGCAACGCCGGCCAGGCCGACAAGGCCACGCAGGAGCTCGAGCAGGCGGTGCAGGAGTTCCGCAAGGTGGTGGCGAACTACCCGCGGGGCGAGAAGGCGCCGACGGCGCTGTACAAGGAAGCGCTGGCGCTGATCGAGCTCAAGCAGCCCGCGCTGGCGCAGCAGCGGCTGGAGTATCTGGTCGCCAATTTCCCGCAGGCCGAGGAGACGCCGATGGCCCGCGAGCGTCTGGCGGCGATCAAGACCCGCTAGTCGTCAGTCCTTGTCCAGACCGAAGACCCAGACGACGGCGACGTCCTGCTCCGGCGTCGAGTAAACCATGACCGTGCCGCCCGGGTCCTCGGTGCTCGCGGAGGTGACGAGCACGCCGGCATCCGACAGCGTCGGCCCCGGCATCCACTGCCAGACGCCGACCGACATCAGCATCGCCGCGGCCAGCGCCCCGCCGAGGGCCCAACGGGGCCGCCACGCGGCAGCCAGGTGCCACCAGGGGCGCTTGACCGGTACGGGCCGGAGGCTGCGGCCGTCCTCGATGCCGCGCACGACGCCCTGCCAGAAGCCCGTCCAGTCCGGCTCGGCCGGGGCGAGATTGCTCCGCAGGAGCCCGTGCAGCCGGCGCACCTCGTCCGCCTCGCGCTGGCAGGGTCCACATGCGGCCAGGTGAGCGGCGGTGGAACGAGCGGGCCCCGGGTCGAGCGCGCCGTCCAGGTATGCTCCGATGCGCCGCCGGGTCAGATAGCAGGTCAACACGCTCGTTGGACGCGCCCTCCTACGTCGTTATTCTGACCGTTGGATGATACCCGAGCGAACGATCGTAGTTCCGGCTGCCGGCGGCGCCGAGCTGGAAGCCGGGCTGGCCCTGCCTGCCGGGGCCCGCCTCGGGGTGGTCGTCTGTCACCCACATCCCCGCTACGGCGGGAACATGGACAGCCCGGTCGTGGTCACGGTCGTCGAGGCGGGCCGGCAGCTGGGCCTTGGGACCCTTCGCTTCAATTTTCGAGGGGTTGGCGCCTCGGCAGGAGCCTGGGACGAGGGCCGCGGCGAGCGAGACGACACCCGCGCCGCTGTGTCCTACCTGAGAACCCAGCTGGCGCCGCCCGGTCGCGTGGCGCTGGCCGGCTATTCATTTGGTGCAGCCATGGCCGCCGGGGTCGCCGCGGCCGGCGAGCCGCTGGCGGGTCTGGCCCTGATCGCGCCGCCGCTCGCCGCACCGAGCTGGCGGGCCCCCGGGCGCCTGGTGGTCGACGGCCCGATCCTGATCGTGGCGGGCAGCGCCGACGCGTACTGCCCGCCCGAGGCGCTGGCCAGGCTGACGGCCGCGAACCCCGGGGCCACGGCCACCGTCGTGGAGGGTGCCGACCATTTCTTCTCCGGGGGGCTGGACGCGCTGGCGGCCGCGATCGGCGCCTGGGCGGCGAAGCTGACGGGGTCCCCCGCAGGCTAGACCCGCGGCAAGTGGCTCGGCGTCGCGGTCCCCGCCGACAGGATCACGCGCAGGCCTTCCTCCACCGTCAGCCCCGTGAAGATCACGTCGCTGCGCGGCACGACCACCACGTCGCCCAAGTAGAGGTTGTTGGTCGGCACGAAAACGGTCACCATCTCGCCCTTGCCGATCGGCGACTCCAGCGTCAGCTCGCTGGTGACGAACGCGAAGGCCCAGGTGCCCTCCCGGGGGTGCTGGACGAGGACCACGGCCTTGAACGAGCCGCGGCGCTCCGGCGAGAAGGAATCAATCAGCATCTTGATCGATGGATAGAGCAGGCGGAACACCGGCACCCGATGCAGCAGCTTGTCGCCGAACGAGAGGACCCGCCGGCCGACGACGTTGCGGGCGAGGATGCCCATCAGCAGGATGATCGAGACCGCGGTCAGGAACCCCAGGCCCCAGCCCGAGACGGGGCGGCGGAGGATCCGTTCGTAAATCGGGGCGAAGCGGTCGTCGATCCAGCTCCAGAAGATCCAGAGGACCCACGCGGTGGCGATCGCGGGGACCGTCACGAAGAACCCGGCGATGAAGCGGACCTTCAGCCAGTTCCTCATCACACCCGCTCACTCATGGGAACGCGATCATGACACCGATACACCCCAATCGCAAAACCCCGCTCGCTACACCACCGTTCCCACGCCGCGCGTCGCGCCCCGTCTCGGGCTCCCGCGGAACGTTCGACACACGTCCGATCCCGACACCAAGCTCGGCGTCTCACTCACCACATACTCGGCACGCTGACAGGACGCACGAGGGCAAAGCGATTCCGCTCCGAGCGCCGGCTTCGCCGGCGCAATCCGAGGGGTCAGCCTAAATCCCAGACGCGTCGATCAGGTCGGCGAGGTTGTTGACGTTGACCCACCCGCCGCGCGTGTATACGACCGTCACCGGACGGCCCGGCGCGAGCACGCGCGTGAGCAGGTCCGACAGGCGCGCGCGGGCCAGCGAACCGTCGGCGCGCGCCTGCTCGATGGCCTCGCGCAGCCAGCCCGCTCCGGCGGCGCCGAGGTGCAGCAGGCCGATCCAGCCGCCGTGGCTCTCGGCCGGCGCGATGGCGTCACCGATGGCGGCCAACTGAACCGGCTCGAAGCTGAAGCGGCCGGCGTCGGGCCGGCTGCCGCGCACGCGGTCGGGTACGTCCTGGCCGGCCAGCGCGCTGTCGACGGAGAGCGTGATGCCCTCGCCCGACTCCTCGAGCAGCGCCTGCACGATGTGGCGCTTGAGCACGACGTCGCCGAACGCGACCAGCGTGCCGGGCACCAGCGCCGCCTCGGCCAGCGCCAGCGAGTGCGCCTCGCCGGTCGTCGCGAAGTCGGCGTTGTCGACGAACCGGGCGCCGGGGACGTCCACCGCCTCGGCGCGATAGCCGCGCACGACGGTGACGGCCCGGCAGCCGAAGTGGCCGAGGTCGTCGAGGAGCCGGGCGAGGATCGGGCGGCCCTGCACCTTGAGCATGGCCTTGGGCGCGGCCGCGGTGAGGCCCGCGAAGTCGGCACCGGCCCCGGCGGCCAGCACCACCGCCGATAGCGTCGCGTCGCGCGCCACCGGCAGGTAGCGGCGCTCGGCCTGCTCCAGCTCCTCGTCCCCCTGCAGGCGGAACACCTCGGGGAGCGGCGCCACCTGCGGCTCGACCTCGATCAGCGTCTGGTCTGCGTGCAGCCGGCGCGCCGTCGCCTGCATGGCGACGATGGCCGCGCGCAGCAGGTGGTTGGCCCACACCACCACGCTGACGCCGCGAGCCCGGTACTCGGCCGTCGGCGTCCGCCAGTACTTGGTCGGCACCAGCACCACCGGCGCCCGGTTCGCCCACTCGTCGAGGAACGCGAAGATCTCGGCCGCGCTCGACTGGCGGCTGTGGATCAGGATCGCGTCGGCGCCGGCCAGGTGGTACGCCTCGGCGCGGCGAATGGCCTCGGCCAGCCCCCAGCCGGCGATGAGCGCCTCGACCCGCGCGACCAGCACGAAGTCCGGATCGGCCTGGCTGTCCTTGCCCGCCTTGATCTTGCCGCAGAACTCCTCGACGTCGGCCAGCGGCTGCTGCTCGGAGCGCAGGAACGAGTTCGTCTTCGGGAAGAGCTTGTCCTCGATGGTGACGCCGGCCACGCCCGCCTGCCCCAGCTTGCGCACCAGGCGGCGCATGTTGTTGAAGTTGCCGTAGCCGGTGTCGCCGTCCACGAGCACCGGCACCCCGGCGGCATCGGCCATGAAGCCGACGTGGTCGACGACCTGCGACCACGACAGCTCGTTGTTGTCCCGCACGCCGAACGAGGCCGACATGGTGAGCCCGCTGGCCCACACGCCCTCGAAGCCGGCCTCGGCCGCGATACGGGCGGACACACCGTCGTGGGCTTCCATGAGGAACGCGATCTCGGGACGGGTGACCAGGCGGCGCAGCCGCGTCGTGTGTTGCACGTCAGCCTCCGAGGACGGCCGCCCGGAACCGATCCCGGAGCGCCGACGGTGTGTAGGGAATGCGTGGCACCTCCGCCTCCTCGGCCGTGACCTTCACGAGCACGAAGTGGGGGCCGGCCACCGCTCCGGTGGCGGCCAGCGCCGCCTCCAGCGACAGCGGGTCGCTCACGGCGACCGCGGTGGCGAAGCCGGCCGCGGCGGCCAGCCGGTCGAGCCGCACGTCGCGCGAGAGCGAGGCCTGGTTGCCCGTGGAGCCGTACACCTCGTTGTCGAACACGAGATGGAGAAAGTTGGCCGGACGCCGGGCGCCGATCATGGCGAGGACGCCGAGGTTCATGAGCAGGTTGCCGTCGCCGTCGAAGACGACAGCGCGCCGGGCCGGCCGGGCCAGCGCCAGGCCGAGCGCGATGGCGGGGGCCAGGCCCATCGAGCCGATCATGTAGAAGCTCTGGGGCCGGTCGGCCAGCGAGAAGCTCTCGCGACAGATGTAGCCGTTGGCGTGCAGGATCGCGTCGTCGCCGGCCGCCTTGAGCGCGACGCCGAGCGCGGTGAGCCGCGACATCGTGGAGGGCGCCAGCGTCCCCGTCGGCACTGCCGCCGGCCGCGGCGCGGCCGACGCGCTCGCGGCGGCGCCCGCCTCGACGCCGCCGGTCTCGACGACCTTGGGCGGCACCAGCAGCGCGACCGGCGAGCGCCGCGCGTCCATCTCGGCGGCGGCCCACGCCAGGTCAGCATCGAGCGACTCGGCCGTCGGCACCCGGTGCGGGACGCCGAGCAGCTCGAGCAGCTTCGGCGAGATCTCGCCGGTCAGGATGTGCTCGGGCGCGTCCTTGCCGCCGAAGCCGCGCCAGGTCACGACGAGCAACGCCGGCAGGCCATACATCAGCGAGAGCGAGGCCAGCGCGTTGAGGCTGGTGCCGAGCCCGGAGTTCTGCATCAGCACGACCGGCCGGCGGCCGGCGAACCAGGCGCCCGCCGCCACGCCGACCGCAGCGTCCTCGCGCACGGCGGCGACGTAGGGCGCGCGCTCGCCGCGCTCGAGCACGGCGAGCAAGTCCTCGATCAGCGAGCACGGCACGCCGGTGAAGAAGTCGAAGCCATGGTGCGCGAGTCGGGCGGCGAAGGCGTGGCCGGAGATCATCGGGCGGCGCTCAGGAGGTCGCGAGGCGGGGGCCGCCCATCGTGCGCAGGAAATCGCCGAGCGAGGCGAAGCGCATGAAGGGGTTGTGCCGCTTCTCATCGCCGATGGTCGAGGCGGGGCCACCATAATTGTGCCCCGGGAACAGCACGGTGTCGTCGGGCAGCGCACCCAGCCGCTGGGTGAGCGAGTAGTACATCTCGCTCGGATCGCTGCCCGGCAGGTCGGTGCGGCCGCAGGAGCCGATGAACAGCGTGTCGCCGGAGATGAGCCGTCCGTCGATCAGGAAGCACTGCGAGCCGGGCGTGTGCCCCGGCGTGTGCAGGAAGGTCAGCCGCAGCCGCCCGACGTCGAGCGTGTCGTGGTTGTCGACCTTGACGAGGTCGGAGCCGAGACCGGGCAAGAACTCGCGCTCGGCCTTGTGCACGTAGACCTTGGCCGGAACCCGGCCGAGCAGCTCCTCGACGCCGGCGATGCGGCCCGGCATGCCCCACGAGGCCAGGCTGCCCCCCACGTGATCCTGGTGGGTATGCGTCACCAGGGCGGCGATGAGTGTCATGCCGTCCGCCGCGGCCGTGTCCACGATCGTCTCGATTTCCCAGGCGGGGTCGATCACCACGCACTGGCGAGTGACCGGGTCGCCGAGCAGGTAGACGAAGTTCTGCATCGGTCCCAGCTCGAGCTGCTTGAGGTACAGGCCGTCAGCGTCCGGCACGGGCGTCATGCTACTCCTCCCCCGGTGGGTGCGCTACAATGCGCCCACTGAACGACGGTTCATTCAGGGGCCGGCCTACCAGATCGACGAGGAGTGCGACGATGTCCACGACCACCAGCCAGCAGCAGGCGGCGCGCCGCGTGTCCTATCAGCTCGAGACCCTGTGGGACTACGACTACGAGCCCACGCACCAGGAGCTCGAGACCCTCTACGAGACCGCCAAGAAGAACCAGTGGAACGGCTCGACGGCGATCGACTGGAGCCGGCCGATCGGCAGCGAGGGGCCGGTGCTCAACGTGCAGGTGGCCTTCGCCGGCACCAACTTCTTCAGCCGGCTGAGCCCCGAGGAGCAGCGCGAGGTCGAGATCCGCGTGTCGGCGTGGCGGCTCAGCCAGTTCCTGCACGGCGAGCAGGGCGCGCTGGTCGTGTGCGGGCAGCTCGTCAACTCGATCCCCGAGCTGGACGCCAAGCTGTACGCCTCCACCCAGGTGGTGGACGAGGGCCGGCACGTGGAGGTCTTCGAGCGCTACGTCAAGAAGCTGCACAAGATCTATCCCGTCGATCCGCTCCTCAAGGCCGTCCTCGACGAGATCCTCGTCACCAACATGTGGGAGCTGAAGCTGCTCGGCATGCAGATGATCGTCGAGGGGCTGGCCATCGCCGCCTTCAACGTGATGCGCCGGCAGACCGCCGACCCCACGCTCGGCCAGCTGCTCGACTACGTGCTGCAGGACGAGGGGCGCCACGTCAACTTCGGCTACTTCGCGCTGCGGCGCTCGATCCCCGACATGGAGCCGGCCAAGCGCGCGTATCTGGAGGACTTCACCTTCAAGGCCTGCGACCTGATGTACGCCCGCGACGAGCGCACGGGCTTCCGCTCGATCCAGGACGTGTGGAACGAGATGGGCTGGGACGGCGAGAAGATCTGGCGCGAGACGGTCAAGACCTCGCAGACGACCAAGGCCTTCAACAGCTTCCTCTTCCAGGAGAACCTGATGCCCCGCCTCGTGCGCCTCGGCCTGATCTCCGAGCGCATCGCCCCCCGCTACCGCGAGATCGGCCTGCTACCGTAGCGACCTCCTGTCGACTGGCCGGCGGCGCGTGTCGACGGCTGGCGGCGTGGGCGGCGGGGTGACAGGGTCTCCTGCGGTTCCGCGTGAGACGACCCGGTGCGCGAAGGGGTGGTCGGAGCCTGGTCCTACGTGTGGCGCTACACGATCGAAGCCAACGGAACCTCCGGAGACCCCGTCACCCCGCCGCCCACGCCGCCAGCCGGGAACGCGTCCTACCAAGTCCCCGAACCTCTGACCCACGACAGCGACATGCGCAAGACCGAGGAGCGCCCCGGCTTCGCCGGGGCGTGACGAGCGGTTGGGGGTGTGGGGGCCATATCGGGGCCCCACGTCCATGGGCGCCCCCCACGTCAATTGATCTAATCCAGCGCGAGGAACGAGTAGCCGACGGTGCGGAGTTCCTCGTCCACGTTGATGCGTGTCCGGCGATCCCGCCGGCGCCGCTCGGAGCGGGCGCCGTTGGTCACGCGGCGTCGCTCTCCTCCTCGTCGATCCCAGATGACCTCGACGTTCTCGGCGTCGGCGAACGTCTGGCTCAGGTAGCGGTACAGATCGGCTCGTTCCCGGGCTACGATGAAGAGCTCGCGCCGCATTGGCAGGTGAATCTACCGCATTTCACCCTTTGAAGTCGTCGGGGACTTTCGGCGCCGGTCCGAGCGTTCGACTCTCCACGCTGTAGACGGCGGGCTGACCCTTCGTGCGCACGTAGGCCAGGTCGCCCTCGCGCTTGCCCACCTGCACGGTGGCGATCTCGCCCCCGTCGCCGCGGAAGAGCGCCACCTCGAGCGAGGGGGCGTCGAGTCCGTACCGGGCCGGCTCCTGGCCGTCGGGCGCGACGACGTCCTTGAAGCGCAGCCCCCGTAGCGTGAAGAGGAGGTCGTCGACCTTCTGGGTGTTGGCCGCGCCCTTGGCCGGCTCGAGCACGCGCCATTCCGTCTCGCTCTTGCGCTCGAGCACCATCGTCTGGCCGCCGGCCTGCAGGCGGACGCGCTTGACGTCCCGGGGCTCGAGCGCGGCGACGATGCGCCGGTCGCGCAGGTCGCCGGCCGAGCGGCCCAGCTCGGTCAACATCTTGGCGTCGACCAGGGTCACGGGTCCCTTGCCGGCCACCGCCGCGTAGGCACTCGCCGCTCCGCCCCGCGTCTCGCGGGAAGGCGCCAGCAGCACGGTCGTGGTGGCGCCCGCCTGGTCGGTCAGCGCCAGCCGCACCTCGGGCTTGGCCAGGTAGCGCGCGATCCCGCTCGCGTCCTCGCTGAGGAATCCCTGCGCGCGCAGATCGGCCAGCTTGGTGAGGAGCGCGCCCACCTCGACCTGGTCGGCCGGCAGCGCCTGCGGCGCCACGATCTTCCACTGGTCGCCCTCCCGGGCCACGGTCACCGCGCCCTTGGGACTGTCGACCTCGATCCTGGCGAGCTTGTCGCGGTCGAGCTGCACGACGCTCTTGTCGCGCAGCACGCCGACGTTCTTGGGGACCTGCTTGTAGACCTCGTCGGGCAGCAGCAGCACGCTCGCCTCCCCGGCTCGCATCGCGTAGACACCCTTCTTGGCGTCGTCGACCTTGCCGAGCAGCAGGGTGCGGCTCACGCGGTCCTTGTCGTGGCCGGTGTGGATCGTGATCCGGACGGGGCGCTCGAGGCCGTAGGGATCCCGCGCGGGCGGGGCCTCGGCGACGAAGTCCTTCACCTTCTGGCCGGTCAGCCGTCCGAGGAACTCGCTGACCGTCTCGCTGTCGGCGCGCAACGCCACCGGCCGCGTGATCCGCCACGCGCTCGGCGCCCCCTCCACTGCGATCGTCTCGTCGGGCAGGACGACCTCGAAGCCCGAGACGTCCTTGGTGTCGAAGGCCAGGATGGTGCGGTCGCGGAAGTCGGCGACCGGTCGGGTGGCGTCGCGCAGCACGCTCTCCCCCAGCACGAACACCGCCGGCTTGCCCCGCTCGCGCGCATAGACCCAGACGCCGGTCGGGTTCTTGGCGCCCAGCTCCAGGCCGAGCGTCTTGCCGTCCTTGAGGGTCAGCGTGAATTCCGCCGCCGGCTTGTCGAGGCCGAAGTCGGCGGGCGATTTCGGGCTCGGGTCGATCTCGCGGTCGATCTTGGCCGTGAGGACGTTGGCCAGCACCTCGTCGACGGTGGGGCGACTGGCCCGCGCCTTCACCGGCTCGAGCAGCTGCCAGGCGTCGCCCTCGCGCTGCAGTCGCACCGACTCGCCGGCGCGCTTGAGCTCGATGGCGGTCACGTCCTTGGTGTCGGCGGCAAAGACGCGGCCCTTGCGGGCGGTCGCCTCCTCGCGCCCCGGCCCCCATCGGACCTCGTAGAGGTAGTAGAAGCCGCCCAGGACCGCGAGCAGGAGGGCCAGGGCCGCGGTGGTCTGCCAGCGCATCGGCAGCCCGCGCTACCTGGCGCTACGCCGGCGCACGAGGGCGACGATACCACCCGCCAGCGCCAACCCCGGCACGACGACCATGGGCAGCCAGACGACGGCCTGCGCCTGCTGCGAGGTGAGGAACACCGGCGTCGACTTCGTGTCCTTGGGCCGGATGGAGATCTGGTCCTCCTCCTCGGCCAGCCACGAGACGGTATTCAGGAAGAAGTCGCGGTTGCCTTGTAAATTCAGGAACTGGTTGGTGGCCACGTTGGCGGTGCCGTAGACCACCACGCGCGTCTTGTCCTTGGTGGCGACGGCGGCGATCGTCAGCGGCCCCTTCTTGTCCTGCGGATCGAGCTTGGCCTGGCCCTGCTCCAGGGCCTGGCGGTCGGTCTCACCCCAGGAGTCCGCCGTGGTCCGGGCCAGCGGCTGCACGGTGATGCCTGGCGGCGGCGTCTTGGCCGTCGAGATGCTGCGCGTGAGCGGGAACAGGGTGGTGATGCCCGCCATGTCGCGCGTGATCGGGTGCGGCTCGTACTGCTGCACGATCGGCACCTGGGGTCCGATGCCGAACACCTGCCCGATCGGGTTCAGCTCGATCACGAGGTCGTCGTCGAGCTCGAGGCCCCAGCGCCCGAGCTGCTTGCGCAGGCTCTCGGGCTGCGTGCGCTCCGGGAACGGCGGGTTGACCATCGCCAGCAGCTTGCCGCCCCGGCCGAGATAGCCGTCGATGGCGTCGATCTCCGGCCCGAACAGATCGGTGCGCGCCCCCGCCACCACCAGCACGGCGGCGTCGTCCGGCACCTTGCCCTGGCGGGCCAGCGCCAGCGGCTTCACCTCGTAGTTGGCCTTCTCGAGCGCGCCCTTGGCCTCGCTGAAGCCGGGCCGGTCGGTATTGGCGAGGTCGGGCTCGCCGTGGCCCTGCAGCACGTAGACCACCCGCTTGCCCTCGCGCAGCACCTTCAGGAGGCCGTTGGTCAGCTTCTCCTCCTGGTCGGCGTCCTGCACCTTCTCGGTGCGGCCCTTGGCCTCCAGCACGGTGACGCCGTAGTTCTCGACGCCGAGCGCGCGGGTCAGCGCGGGGTCCTTGTCGGGATCGACGACCTTCCAGCTGAACTTGTCGCCGGCGTAGCGGGCGTACTGCTTGAAGAGATCTTCGATCACCCGCTTGCCGGGCTGGTCGCTGCGATAGAACGCCACGGCGCTGACCTTGGCCTTGAGCGCTTGTAGCGTTTGGATCGTCTGGGGCGACAGGCTGTGCCGCCGATTCTCGGTGAGGTCCAGGCGCGCGTTGTGGCGGTAGGACAGCGCCTCCACCACCCCGATGACGCCGAGGACGAGCACCACCGCCACCAGCGTGTTGGCGCCGTAGCGCACGCCGCGGGTGCTGAGGGTGGCCTTGGGGTCGCGCCAGAACGGCAGGAACGAGAGCAGGACCAGCGCCAGGCCGCCGATCACGAGCGGCCACCACAGCCAGCTCCACTGGGCGCCGAAGAACGGCCAGCTGCGGCGGGCGCTCAGGCCCTGCAGGACGGCCAGCGCCAGCAGCAGCAGCCCCACCCAGAAGGCGCCCTCGGAGAGCCGGCGCAGCATCAGCCCTTCCACCGGCGGGCTTCGAGCGAGCGCAGCGTGAGGAACAGGGCCAGCGCCGTGAGATCCACGAAGTAGATGACGTCCTTGGTGTCGAGCACGCCCTTGGCGAAGGTGTCGTTGTGCTCGAGCACCGACAGGTGGGTGAAGACCGCGCCGTAGGGCGCCGGGACGAGGTCGGCCACCCAGCCGATGATCCACAGCATGAGCAGCGCGCCGAACGTGATGAGGGCCGCCACGATCTGATTCTCGGTCAACGACGAGGCGAACAGGCCGATGGCCAGGAACAGGGCGCCCATGAGCAGGAAGCCCAGGTAGCCGGTGGCCAAGGGTCCCCACTCGACCCGCGTGAAGAAGGCGAGCATCGCCGGATAGACCAGGGTGCCGGCGATCATGGTGGCGTACATCGTCAGCGCCGACAGGTACTTGCCGATGAGGACGGCGCCGTCGCGCACCGGGTAGGTCAGCAGGAGCTCGATCGTCCCCGAGCGCCGCTCCTCGGCGAACAGCCGCATCGTCACCAGCGGGATCAGGAACAGGAGAATGACGCTCAGGTTGCCGAAGAGCGGGCGCAGGACGCTGTCGGTGACGTTCAGGTCGCGTCCCATCTGCGGGTTCATCGCCATCTGCATCGAGGAGCGCACGAAGAAGCTGAAGATCGACGTGAAGAAGTAGCCGGCGATGAACAGGAACGTGGTGAGGATCACGTACGCCACCGGCGAGGTGAAGTAGAGCCGCAGCTCTTTCTTGTAGATCGGCCAGATCCTCACGGCGCCGCCTCCGTCACCTCGACCGCCGGCACCGCCGCCGGGGCCGCCGTGGCCTCGCTCTCCTCGCCGGCCACGATGCGCATGAAGACCTCTTCCAGCGTCATGCCCACCTGGCGCAGCTCGAGCAGGGTCCATCGCTGCTGCGCGGCCAGCTGGAAGATCTCGCCCCGCACGTCGCGCCCGCGCGCCGACTCGACCACGAAGCGCCCCGCCCCGTTCCCGGCGACGGCCGTCTCCTCCACCCGGACCACGCCCTGGATGGCCCGCACGCCGTCGAGCACCGCGGCCCGCGGGCCGACGACCTCCACCTCGACGCGCGCCGTTGGGAAGAACTCCTCGACGAGGCGGTCGATCGGCCCCTGGGCGACGATCTCGCCGCGGTTGATGATGACCACGCCGGTGCACAGCATGGAGACCTCGGGGAGGATGTGGGTCGACAGGATCACCGTGTGCTCGCCGGCCAGCGACTTGATGAGGCCGCGGATCTCGGTGATCTGCCGCGGGTCGAGGCCGATGGTGGGCTCGTCGAGGATCAGCACGGCCGGATCGCTCACGATGGCCTGGGCCAGCCCCACCCGCTGCCGGTAGCCCTTGGACAGGTTGCGGATGAGCCGGTGCTGGACGTCGGCGATCAGGCAGCGGTCCATCACGTCGGCCACGCGCTTCTTCCGCGCCGAGCGCGGCACGCCCTTGACCTCGGCGACGAAGTCGAGATATGGCGCCACCCGCATGTCGGTGTAGAGCGGCACGTTCTCCGGCAGGTAGCCGATGCGGCGGCGCACCTCCATCGACTCGCGGAACACGTCGTAGCCGGCCACCCGGGCGGAGCCGCCGGTGGCCGGCATGAAGCAGGCGAGGATGCGCATCGTCGTCGACTTGCCGGCGCCGTTGGGGCCGAGAAAGCCGACGATCTCCCCGGGCGCCACCGCAAACGACACGTCGCGGATGGCGGTGACGGGGCCGTACTGCTTGGTCAGGTTTTGGACTTCAATCATAGCCAGGCGAACGAGTGCGTATTATACGCACCGCGTGAGATCTTGCCACACGAACCGCTCACGCCGCTAAGAAGGCTCTCACGAAGGCGGCTCAGGCTGGCGAGGCGACCACCGGCATGATCGCCACCAGCCAGTCGGGGACCGCGATCATCTTGCTGGTGGCCGGATCCCAGCAGGCGTGCAAGGTGGCGCCGGTGGCCACCGCCTCCCCCGCCGCGTTGCGGATGTCGTAGCCGAAGCGGAAGCTGGCCCGCCGCCGCTCACTCACCCAGCAGCGCACGTCGAGGAGATCGTCGAGCCGGGCCGGCCGCACGTAGCGGACCGTCGCCTCCACCACCGGCAGGTGCACCTTCTGGTCCACCTCCGACATCGGCAACCCCTGCTGCCGCAAAAACTCTACGCGCCCCACCTCGAAGTACGTCAAATAGTTGCCGTAGTACACGACCTTCATGCAATCCGTCTCTTGATACCGCACCCGGATCTGCGCCGACGCGATCACGCCCACCCCCGACGGCTCGCGGGCGACGCGGCGTGAAGCCTGTGAGCCCCGGCGACGTGGGCGGTCCCGTGCCTCGCGCGGACGGTCCGTCGCGTCGCACGGGCGCCCCGCGGGCGCGCCATCATGGCGAGCCGTCGTCGCCGTTGTCGCTCCGGGCTCGGCTCGCGAGCCGCCCACGATTTGACTTGTCCGCGCCCCAGCCCCCTCTGGGGGATGGGGGGTTCGAGCGAGCCGAGCCCGGAGCGACTTACGGCGACAGGCGAGCCATGCGGGC
>JBGQLG010000093.1:0-20852 GCA_041499965.1 Methylomirabilia bacterium | reverse complement strand
GTACAGGGTGTCGACACCTCCGGCGTGGCGGCGCGCATCCTGGAGGCCGTGGGCGAGCTGCGCGGGCGCTTCGGCGCCACGCACGTCGCCGACGTCCTGGCCGGCGCAGCCACCGGCCGCATCACCCAGCTCCGTCACGATCGCCTCGCGGCCTACGCCGCCCTGCGCGGCGAGACGAAGGCGCGCGTGCGGGGCTGGATCGATCAGCTCCTCGCCCATGGCCTGCTGGCGCGCACGGACGACGAGTACCCCACCGTCACGCTGACCGAGCAGGGGCGGGCGGTGCTGCGCGGCGAGGGACAGGCGCCGGCCCTGACGAGCGCCGGCGCGGTGCGCGCCACCGCGGCCGACGCGCTGGCCCCGACGGAGGCGGAGGCGTCGGTGGCCCGGCCCAGCGGCGATCCCGGCGCCTACGACCGGGTGCTGTTCGAGGCGCTGCGCGCGTTACGGCGCACGCTGGCCGAGGAGCGCGGCGTGCCGCCCTACCTGATCTTCAGCGACGCCTCGCTGCGCGACATGGCGCGGCTGCGCCCGACCACGCTCGAGCGGTTCCGCGAGGTCAAGGGCGTGGGCGACTGGAAGCTCGAGACCTTCGGCGAGCGCTTCCTGAAGGCGATCCGCGGGACGGTGTAGTCGCCAGCGCCTCGAGGCCATCGGACTCCGGCAGCGCGATCCACCCCTCGAGGGCGGCGCGGGCCGCGTGCTCGGGGGGTGGCGGCGCGCACAGGCCCAGCGCCGACGCGCGCGCGATCAGCGCGGCCACCAGGGCGTCGAGCGCGTCGTCACTCCGGCCGCACAGCCGACGGGCCGTGGCGTCGACGTCCAGCCAGCCCCGCGTCCGCTTCCGGAGCGCCGCGAGCAAACGGCCGAGGCTCGGCCGCCCTGCGCGGCGCTTGTATCCGGTGGAGGCAAAGCCCCACACGCGAAGGGCTGCGGCGGGATACGTCTCCACGAGCCGGCCGCCGCCGGCCCGGTCGACCTTCTCGCCATGCTCGGCCAGCCGGGTCAGCAGCCGCGCGACGCGAAATGCCGGTACGCCGATGAGATCGGTGGAGACGCTGAGCGGCCACCGCCCGGTGCGGGCGGCGACGACGCGATCGGTCTCGCGATAGCGGAGCGCCGCCACCGGTGCCGCCGGCCACGCGCCGCCCGCATGGAAGCGGGCGACGGCGTCCACGAACGCCGCCGGCCAGCCGAACGGGGCGTCGATTCCCACCTTGTCGGCGGCGGCGATGCGCGCCAGCAGCGCCTCGTCGTCCTGGCCGCACGCCAGGTCGACAACGCGGGCGCGGCCGTCCGTCCAGTCGATCGTGCAGGCGGCGGTACGCTCGGCGCGCGAGGCGAGGTCGATGCCGAGCGTGATCACGGCGCCCGCCGCGCTCCCGAGGGCCGGGCGACGTAGCGCCCGCGCGCGGGACCGACGACCGCGCCGTCCTCCCACGCCAGCGCCCCCCGCAGGAACGTCGCCGTCGCCCGACCGGTCAGCTCCTGGCCCTCGAAGGGCGTGTAGCCCTGGGCGGAAGGTGACTCCGCCGCGCGGATGACGACGCGGCGATCGGGATCGAGCAGGGCCAGGTCGGCGTCGTAGCCGACGTCGATGTCGATGTCGCCCTTGTCGAGCAGGCCGTAGCGGCGGGCCGGGTTGAAGGCGACCAGCTCGGCCATACGGTGGTCCGGCAGGCCCCGGCGCCGGCCCTCGCTGAAGACGCCGGCCAGCAAGTACTCGGTGCCCCCGCACCCGGACTTGGCCAGCCAGATGTCGCCGGCGCCCCCGCGGCCCGCGGCCTTCACCTCCTCGGCGCAGCACGCGTGGTCGTTCACGATCCAGTCCACGCCGCCGTCGAGGACGGCGCGCCAGAGGAACTCGACGTCCTCGCGCGGCCGGATCGGCGGGTTCACCTTGGCGTAAGCGCTGCTGGGGGCGTCGACGTCGCGCAGCAGGTGGCCCACCGTGATCTCGCGCCGGAAGTCGATGTGGGGGAACACGCCGGCCATCGCGCGCGCGGCCTCCAGCGCCTTGCGCGAGGACACGTGAAGCAGGTTGACGTTGGTACAGGCCGCCTCGTTGGCCAGGTAGGCGGCGATCCACACCGCCAGCCCCTCGGCGTGGGGCGGCCGGGCGGCGCTGTAGGCGCGCAGTCCCGACAGCGAGCGGTCCCGGGCGACGAGTCGCGTGTAGGCGTTCAGGATGTCGGCGACCTCGCAGTGCAGGCTCACGCTCACGTGCTCGGCATCTCGTCCACGTGCGAGGCGGCGATGGGCGCCAGGTGATAGGCGTAGTCGCAGTGATAGCGTCCCTCGGACTGGCGGAGCACCTCCGGAAAGAACTCGGCGTAAGGGCCGCCGCGGTTGGGGTAGTACTGGCCGGTGCGGACGTAGGTGAGCATCGTCGTGACGCCGCCGCTCACCGCCGCCCGGCTCTCGCATCCTCGGCCAGCGGCCCGTAGATGCCCCCGTGCGTGTGTGCGTCGACCGCGCCGGGAAAGCCCAGCCGTCCGTGCGCGTCGTAGACGGCGCGCGCGTCGGCGGCGGGGATCTCGGGCGCGAGGCGCGCGAAGCGCCCGTTCTTCACCCCCAGGTCGAGTGGCTCGACGGCCGGGTGGCGCGGGCGGACCACCCGCACGTTCTTGATGACCAGGTCGAGCGGCGGGTCGGGCATGCGCGGGCCTCCGGGGTCCGGCTACTTCGCGTCGTGGAAGATGACGCCGAGCGTGTCGCGAGTGCCGCGGCGCACCCGGCTGACACCGTGGCGCATGGAGGCGCGATACCAGCCGCGCGCGCCCTGCACCGGGCGGTGGCGCGTGGGGAAGATGAGGATCTCGCCCTGCTCGGTGGCGATCGCCTCGCCGCGTGACTGGGCGCGGGGCCGCTGCTCCACCAGCAGGAAGTCACCACCCTCGTAGTCGGTGCCGCGCCGGCTCAGGAAGCACGTGAGCTGCAGCGGGAACACCACGTCGCCATAGATGTCCTGGTGCAGGCAGTTGTAGCCGCCGGCCTCGTAGTGCAGCAGCAGCGGCGTGGGCTTCGTCTGGCCGCGGCGGCGGCAGACCGCCTGCAGCCCGGTCAGCTCGGTGGGGTGCAGCGTCGCGGTGTCGAGCGCGGCCTCGAACTGATTGGCGATCGCGGCCAGCGGCGGGTAGGCGTGGGCGCGGAGGTCTTGCACGAGCGGGGGCAGCGGGGCGTCGAAGTACTTGTACTCGCCGACGCCGAACCGGTAGCGCGCCATGTCGATGCGGCTGCGAAAGCGGCTGTCGTCGGCGTACATCGCGACCAGGGTGGCGCATTCGTCCGGCGTGAGGACGGGCGGGGTCTTGGCGTAGCCCCAGTCCCACAGCGAGCGTTCGAGGGAGGTCCAGTCGAGATCGGCCAGGCGGGCAGAGATGTCGGCCATGGCGGGGAGTATCGCATCCCCGCCATGGCCGGCGTTGGGGGTGAGCTTAGGGGCAGGTGTTCCCGCCGTTGGAATCGGCGGCCGTGCTGTCACCGCTGCCGCAAACCGTGAACGTGCCGACCGCGGTGGTGGCGTACTTGTACGACGTGCCCGAACCGGTCCAGCCGGCGGGCAGCGTGGGCGAGCTGTTGAGGAACGGACCGCCGACCTGGTTCTGGGCGTTGGTCTGCTGCGAGAGCAGGGCGGCCGGCAGTGCGCCGCTCTGCGCTGCGGTGGTCGCCGGGCAGGTCGAGGCCGCCGAGGTGTTGTCCGGCAGGCCGCCGCAATGCGCCGAGTAGATGCTCACGGCCGAGGCGATGGCCCGGGTGTCGGCCTGCGCCTTGGCGATGCGCGCACGCTGCTGGACGTTGGCGTAGAGCGGGACGGCGATCGCGGCAAGGATGCCGATGATCGCCACGACGATGAGCAGCTCGATCAGCGTGAAGCCGCGCTGACCGCGAAGCGAGGAACGGTTCGGTCTCAGTGCGTTCATGATGGCCCTCCTTGGGCGTCGGGAGGGCAGAAGTGCACGGCGGATGCCACGCCGGACAATCGCACGGAATCAGCGAGTTATAGTCAACACTCGCTGACGCACGGAAGAAGAATCATCCGGCCCGGAAAGGCCGACTGGTCAGTTTCTCAGCGGTACGCCTCGGGCGAGGGCGTGACGGTCTTCCAGAACTCCGGGTCGTGGCCGGGGAAGACGCGGGCGTCGAGCAGCCGGGCGAGCGTGGTGATGCGCTTGATCGAGTGAAGGGCCAGCGTGGGATTCCACACCACGCCCGGCACCCGCTGGCGCTGGGCGTGCTCCAGCCAGTAGCAGGCATCGCCGGTGAGGATGACCGGCCCCGTGCGCGGCAGTTGGACGAGCAGTGACTGGTGGCCAGGGGTGTGGCCGTCGGTGCGGAGCACCGTCAGGCCCGGCGCCAGCTCGGTATCGCCGTCGAGCAGCCGCCAGCGGTAGCCGGGCAGGTCGAAGTTCTTCTTGTAGTAGAACGGCTCGAAGAACGAGGCGGGGTAGTGCGCGTAGGCGTACTCGTCCTTCTGCACGATCAGCTCGGACTTGGGAAAGAGGTGGGCGCCGCCCGCGTGGTCGTAGTGCAGGTGCGACATCACCACCATGTCGACGTTGTCGCTCTCCAGCCCCAGGGCGTCGAGCCGGTGGACGAGCAGGTCCTCCTCGGTGAAGCGGGCCAGCGGATCGTTGCGCAGGAGCCCGGGCACCGCGCGCGGGGAGACGCCGGTGTCGAACAGCACGACGCCGTCGGTGGTCTTGATGAGCCAGCAGGCGATCGGGATCTGCGTGCGGGCCTCCGAGTACTCGCCGTAGAAGAGCAGCGAGCGCTCGGCCCCCATGAACCCGTTCTGCAGCGCGTAGAGGGCCTCGACCGCCATGCTGGCGGAATTCTACCCCAGCCTGCCCGGCGCCCGCAGGACGAGGCCGAGGACGAGAAAGATCGCCACCTGCACGAGCCAGCCGATGATGCACACACCGACCGCGCGGCCGGTGGAGCGATAGTCGAGCGCCTGGCGCACGGCGACGACCATGGCGACGAGGGTCCACACGGCGGTGACGATGGTGACGAGGGGGCCAAGGATGGGCACGATACCGACCACGCGCAGGAGGCCCGGCGAGGTCGCGAAGCCGATCGTGCGCAGCAGCTCGCCGGTGTCGGCGTGGGTGTCGGGCTCGGGCAGCCAGCGGGTGCCGATGAAATAGATCAGCCACGCCCACACCGCCCAGCCGACGAGCCCCAGCACGCTGCCCAGCACCAGGCCGCGCAGGCCGGCGCCCGCGCCGATGCCGCCCGCCACGGCGGCGAGGACGACGACGGCCAGCGCTTGCGGCGTCGCCGTCCGATCGGCCTCGACCTCCTCGTACGTCCGCACGTCGAGCTTGGCGGCGCCGATCATCCGTTCGACGAACGTCATCGCATCCTCCCCGAGACCGAGTGGTGGAGCTGCGCGCGGCAGCTCGCCGGGCGGTGTGTGGGCGGTATCCTACCCGGAACGGGCGGCGACGGTTGGAGTAGAATCGCCGCAAATCTCCCCGAGGCAGGTGCCATGGATTTCGCGCTCACCGAGCAGCACGAGCTGATCCGCAAGGAGGTCACGGCGCTGGCCCGCTCCTTCCCGCCGGAGTACTGGCTGGAGAAGGACCGCAAGGCCGAGTATCCGTGGGAGTTCATCAAAGCCTTCGCCCAGGCCGGCTGGCTCGGCGTGATCGTGCCCGAGGAGTACGGCGGCTCGGGGCTGGGCGTGACCGAGGCCGCGCTCATGCTGCACGACATCGCCGCCTCCGGCGCCGGCACCAGCGGCTGCTCGCCGATCCACTTCTACTGCTTCCCGCCCATGCCGGTCATGAAGCACGGCAGCGAGGGCCTCAAGCGCAGGTACCTGCCGCGCATCGCCACCGGCGAGATCGTCATGTCATTCGGCGTCACCGAGCCCAACGCCGGGACCGACACCTCGCGGATCCAGACGCGCGCCGAGCGCTCGGGCGACCGCTTCGTCGTCAACGGCCGCAAGGTGTGGAACACCAACGCCCAGAACGCCACCCACATCCTCTTGCTGGCCCGCACGGCCCCGCGTGATCCGGCCAAGCCGTTCACGGGGCTGACGCTCTTCTTCACCGAGTTCGACCGGACGAAGATCACCGTGCAGGTGATCGAGAAGCTGGGCCGGGCCGCCGTCGACTCCAACGAGATCTACATCGACGGCCTCGAGGTGCCGGTCGACAACGTGGTCGGCGAGGTGGGCTCCGGCTTCTACCACCTCCTCGACTCGCTCAACCCCGAGCGCATCTTCACCGGCATCGAGGCGGTCGGTATCGGTCGCGCCGCGCTGGCCCGCGCCGTCGACTACGCCAAGGAACGCATCGTCTTCGACCGCCCGATCGGCCAGAACCAGGCGATCGCCCACCCGCTGGCGATGGCCTGGGCCAAGCTGGAGACGGCCGAGCTGATGTGTCTCAAGGCCGCCTGGCTGTTCGACCACGGCCAGCCGTGCGGGGCGGAGTCCAACGCCGCCAAGCTGCTGGCGGCCGAGGCCGGCTTCGAGGCGTGCGACGCCGCGCTGCAGACCCACGGCGGCTACGGCTACGCCAAGGAGTTCCACGTCGAGCGGCTGTGGCGCGAGGTGCGCCTCTACAAGATCGCCCCGGTGTCGCAACAGATGGCGCTGAACTATCTCGCCGAGCACGTGCTGGGGCTGCCGAAGAGCTACTGAGTCGACCCGAGGAGGACCGATGAACAGGCACAGCATCACGTGGACGGCCGCTCTGATACTCCTGGTCGGCGCGGCCGTGGCGGCCGCGGACGACAACCCGATCGCCGGGCTCAAGGACGCGAGGATCGCCTTCGACATCACGGCCGGCGAGCCCGGGCGCCTGCTGAACATCCTCAACACGATCGACGAGACGCGCGAGGGGCTGGCCCGGCAGGGCGTGACGCCTCACTTCGTGCTCGCCTTCCGGGGTCCGGCCACGCTCTTCACCCAGACCGACGTGTCACGCCTCAAGCCCGAGGATCGCGAGATCGCCGCGAAGATCGCCGGCAAGCTCAAGCAGTTGCGAGGGGCCGCCGGCATCGAGCGCCTGGATCAATGCAGCATCGCCCTGCGCACCCAGAAGGTCGACAAGGCCCAGGTCAACCCCGACGTCACCATCGTCGAAAACGGCTGGATCACCCTCGTCGGCTACCAGGCCAAGGGCTACGCCTACATCGCGCCGTAACCACAGCGCGACCACGTCCGAGCGCCGGCGTCGCCGGCGCAGTCCTGTTTCGTGGTCTGGGGGGGGGAGGCAGGAAGGAGCGCGCCGCCAGGCGCGCGACGACCGTCGGAAGGGGGGCGAAGCCCCCCTCCGAGGTTCTCAGTGCATCCGCGAGTCGTCGTACCCCGCCGAGCCCTTGATGCGCTCGTCGCTGCCGGGGATGTAGCGCTTCTCCAGCTCCTGGAAGTCGCTGACGCGGGCCATGACGTGGTGGCTCTCGGTCGGGTGGCCGACCTTGGTCTTCTCCAGCCGCCACTGGGCCTGCTCCTGGTCCTTCACCAGCTCCTCCATGGCGTTCCACACGGCGTACATGCCGGCGTGGGCGGCGAAGAGGGTGATGAAGATGAACTTGTAGCCCAGCTCACCCAGCTCGGCGAACGTGAAGGGGTTGGGATCCTTGTGCCACTTGAAGGACGACGAGTAGTTGAAGGCCAGCGGCGTGTTCGGATGGGACTCGCGCATCGCCTCGGCGAAGGCGACGGCGGGCCCGCGGTCGGCGCTCGACAGCTCCGGCCACACCAGGTCCACGCCGGCGTCGGCATAGGCCCGGCCGCGGCGGATCGTCTCCTCGAGGCTGCCGCCCACGGCGCCGAAGGCGTCGGTGCGGGCGATGATGACGAAATCGGGGTTCAGCCGGTCTCGGGTGTCGATGGCCGCGCGGTACTTGCCGACGGCCTGATCGAGCGGAATGATCATCTTGCCCGCGATGTGGCCGCAGCGCTTGGGGAACACCTGGTCCTCGATGTGGATGCCCGCCACGCCGCTGCGCACGTACTCCTGGACGGTGCGGATGGTGGAGAGCGCGTTGCCGTAGCCGTCGTCGGCATCCGCGATGACGGGGATCTCGACGGCGCTGGCGACCATGGCGCCGATGCGGGCCACCTCGGTCTGGGTCAGGAAGCCCATGTCGGGCCAGCCGTTGGCCAGGGCCATCGAATAGCCGCTGAGATAGATGGACTTCATGCCCACCCGCTCGGCGATCTGGGCGTCGAGCGGCGAGTAGACGCCGCCCGTGAACAGATAGGGCTCGGTGCGGAGCAGGGTGCGAAAGGTCTTGCCCGGGTTGTCCATGGCGCTCCTCAGGCGACCGGCTGGGCCAGGGCGCTCGTGACGGTCATGCCGCACTCACAGTTCGACATTGCGTTCTCCTTGTCCTCGGTCGCTCAGTGAAGGTCGAACGGCCGTCCGGGCCGTACGGTGGCCGACTCCAGCAGCGCGCCGGCACAGGCCGGGCAGTAGGTCGCCGACTCCAGCGAGATCGCGCAGGCCGGGCAGCAGGAGGCGCCGCACTCCAGACACCCGAAGCGGTGAAACGCGTTGCGTACCTCGGCTCCGCATCGACACTGGCCTGGCATGGCCTCGTCCTCCTTGACGGTTCAACGACGACGCATCACGTTGCCGCCAGTGTGCCGCCGGCCCCCGGGCCGCACAATCTCAACGTTTGGATCGGGGTGATCAACTTTCTCGATCAGAAATATCTTTCACATCGGGCATAATGGGAACGTATCGCGGTCAGGCCGGGCATAAAGGAGTCCGATCAGTGGAGATCGGTCAGGTCGAAGCGTTCCTCGCCGTCGGCACGTTCGGCGGCTTTCGCCGCGCCGCCAACGCCCTCCGGGTCAGCCAGCCCGCCATCAGCGCGCGCATCAAGGCGCTCGAGGAATCCCTCGGTGTGTCGCTCTTCGAGCGGGGCCGGGCGGGGCTGGCACTGTCGGCGGCCGGGCGCGCGCTACGCCCGCACGCCGAGCAGCTCCTGCACGCGCTGGCGCTGGCCCGCCAGGCCGTGCACGACTTGCGACCGGCCACCGGTGGTGCTGTCACCATCGCCGCCGCCCTGTCGATCTGTACCTATCTGCTGCCCGACGTCCTCAAGCGGTTCCAGGCCGCGCATCCCAAGACGCTCATCACCGTGCGCTCGGGCCACTCCAAGGAGGTGCTGGCGATGGTGCTGGCCGGCGAGGCCGAGCTGGGCCTGGCCCGCTCGCTCCATCACCCCGGGATCGAGACGGTGAGCCTGCGCGACGATCCGCTCGTGCTCGTCTCGGCCCCCGGCGGGGCTATGGCGCGCAGCGGGCGGGCCCGGCTAGAGGAGGTCGCGGCCCAGCCGCTGATTCTCTTCGACCGCGGCTCGAGCGACTGGACACTCTCGCACGGCTTGTTCCGGCGCGCCGGGCTGGTGCCCAACGTGGTGCTGGAGGTCGAGTCGATCGAGGCCGCCAAGCGCATGGTCGAGCGGGGGATCGGCGTGGCGTTCCTGCCGCAGCTGGCCGTGGGGCACGAGATCCGCCGGCGCCGGCTGCTCGCCATCGAGGTGCGCGACGCCGAGCCGCTCAGCCGCAGCCTCGACGTCATCCACCCGCGCCAGCGCCCGCTCGGCGCGGAGGCTCAGGCCCTGCTCAAGACCCTGCGGACGGTGGTCGGCGAGACGCCGTCGGCGGCCCCGCGCCGGCGGGTCAAGACGCGCGCTCGGGCGTCACGCCGCTGAGGTCGAGCCGCGCGCCGCCACCAGGTCGGCGGCGGCAGCCAGTGCCAGGCCGAGCGCGATACCGGCCAGCACGTCCGACGGCCAGTGCGCGCGCAGGATGACGCGCGCCATGCCGACCAGCGCAATCATCACCAACGCCAGCGCGCGTACCCACGCGCAGGCCCGGGGCGGCAGCGAGCCGGCCATGAGCATCACGATGCCGAAGAAGGCCGCGGCGGCCGTCGAGTGGCCGCTCGGGAAGCCGAGCGAGACGTCCTCGGGCCGGGGCCGGCGAATGAGGTGCTTGAGCGCCCACTCCAGCAGCGGGGCGAGGGCCATCACGGCCACCCACAGCCACCAGCGCTCGCGGGCGCGGCGGAAGACGACGAAGAGCAACAGCATGCCGGGCGCCAGCAGCCGCCAGTCACCCGCGCGGTTGACCAGGCGCATGGTCGCGACGACGGCGGGTGACGCCAGCGCCAGCAGCGCGTCCCGGACGGCCGCGTCGGCGGGCAGGGCGCCCAGCGCGATGACCGCCGCGGTCAGCGCCACGAAGCAGGCCGCGGCCACGGCGAGGACACCGCGCGGGTGCAGCACGGAGGCCGGAGTCATTCCGGGGGTGTGTCCCCGCGCCGGGTCAGGATGGCCACGACGATGACGACGACCGCGCCGGCCAGCAGCGCCAGCCCGCCGAAGACCAGGGCCGCCGTGAGTGGGCTCCAGCCTTCACTGCGGAGCCCGGCCGAGTGATCGGCCCAGGCCGGCGCGGCGGTCAGCGCGACGGCGAGCAGGCTGGGCCACCACCTCACGACAGCACTCCTCCCGGCGCGATCAGGGCGCCGTCTTGTCGATCGCGGTGATCGCCAGGTTGGGTGGCGTGCCCCGCAGCGTGAATCGTATCGCGTCGCCCGGCTTCACCGACTCCAGAATCTTCGGCGACTCGGCCCGAAACCCCATCGTCATGGGCGGCATGTAGCCGGGGATCTCGCCGTGCGTGATGACGAGGATGCCGAGGTCGGCGAGCCCCGCCCGCACGACGCCGCTGGCGTGGAACTCGCGCTCGGCGCCGCCGGCGGCGGCCAGCGACCGCGCCGCGTTCAGCTCGCGGGCGAGCCACTGGGCCTGCTGACCCCACCACAGATAGCCGGCGCCGACGCCGATGGCCAGCGCCAGGTCGACGAGGACGACGACCCGCCACAGGCGCATCAGTGCACGTGCTCGGCCGGGAGCGGTGGCGCCGTCTTCTCCTCGTTCAGCCCCTGGACGTCGGCCAGCAGTGGGCTGGTATCGCGTCGCGCGTCGCCGGCGGCGGTGACGATCGCGCGCAGGTACCCCTGGCGATCGATCAGGAACTCGGCGTGGGGCGCGCCGCGCAACAGCCGGTACGCTTCGACGATCTCGCGGGCCCCGTCGGTGACGATCGGATAGAAGATCGGCGGCCAGCCGGCCAGCTCACGGATGGCGTCGGGTGAGGCGGTGGTCGGGACCGCGATGATCTCGAGGTCGAGCGTGCCCAGCAGGCCGTAGGATCCGGCCAGCTCCGTCAGGCGCGCGCGCGAGTCCGGCAGCGTGTAGAGCACGAGGAGCACGATCTTGCGCCCCCGATAGTCTCGCAGCGAGCGCGAAAACTCGGGGCCGACCGCGAAGGCGAAGTCGGGCGCGACCAGCCACGGCCGCTCCGGCTCGATCGTGGGCCCCAGCAGCTTGGAGGCATCGCCGGCCGCCAGCGCGCGCAGGTAGTTGACGAGGTGCCAGCGGGCGTCGGCGTCGAGGCGATCGCCGAAGGCCGGCATCGGGGGCCGGCCGTGCGTGATCCACCAGAAGAGGTCGCCCGCCGTGTGCAGGGCCACGTGATGCGCGCGCAGATCGGGCGGGCGCGGCTGCAGCGAGGCGGCGGCCGGACCATCGCCGGCGGCGCGCGGGCCGTGGCAGACGGCGCAGTTCGCCGCGAAGAGACCTGCACCGTCGGCGATCGACGAGGCCTGGTAGGCGACGCCGGGCCGCTGGAACGTCGTCGGATACGCGTCGCTGACGAGCGGCGGCAGCGCGATGGCCAGGCCGGCCACGAGCACGACGGCGCCGCCGGCCAGCACGGGCAGGCGCAGGCGCCGCAAGGCCAGCGAGGCCAGCAGCGCCACCGCGCCCACCACGGCGACCTGGCTGCCGATCAGCACCTGCGCGCCGAAGTCGGGCGCGGCCACGAGGTTGTCGAAGGTCAGCCGGAAGTGGAGCGGCCACGTCGGCTGCTCGTGCCGGGCTGGCGGTGTCACGGTCATCACGGCGACGATGGCCAGGACGACCAGGGCCAGCGCCGTCTCGCCGGCGACGAAGCCGCTCAGTCGTCGCATGGCCGGCCGCCCGACGGTGACCGCCTCGCCGGCGAGGGCGGGGATCAGCCGGCGGTTGAGTGCCGCCAGCACCAGCATCGCGGTGAAGACGAGCAGCTTCAGCACGAGCAGTCGGCCGTGGCGCGTGCCGAGCAGCCCGGCGACGCTGCCGACCTGCACCACCGTGGTCCAGATCCCGGAGACGACCAGCACCGCGACCAGCGCCAGCGCTCCCCGCGAGAAGCGCCGCGCGGCCAGCACCGCGTAGGGCCGCGCGTCGGCGCCGGCCGCCCGGCTGGCGAGCCGGAGCAGCAAGGCCAGCGCGGGCAGGCCACCGATCCACACGCCGGCGGCGACCAGGTGCAGGACGTCGGCCGTCACGGCGGCAGCGGTCCCGGGCTCCACGGCCGCGGCGTGACTGGCCCCGGCGACGAAGGCCAGCGCCACCACGCCGAGCAGCGCGATCTGACCACGGACGGCGCGCCAATCGGCGCGGTCGCGGATCTCCGCGCGCACGGCCAGGAACGTCCCGAGCAGGAAGAGCAGGCCCGCGCGGACCAGCCACACAATCCCGCCCTGCGTGTGCGTGAGCAGGCGGCTCAGCGCCGCGGGCTCGAAGGCGGCGCCGGCGCGCGCCTCGAGCACCGCCGTCTGCACGGCGATGGCGACCAGCGCGCTGGCGAGGGCGACGAGCACGAGCGCGCGGCAGGCGGTGAGGATCCACGCTTCCCAGCGGCGCGCCGTCGGGCGGTCGCTCGGCCCCGCCATGAGCAAGAGGGCACCGCCGCCTACCAGGAAGACCGACGACGCCAGGTGCAGCCAGCGGGCGAGGAGCCCGATCACCTCCGCCAATCGAACCTCACTTGCGGTATTCCTCCTCGCGGAGCGTAACACCCCCCCCGGCAGCGTCGAGCGGAACCGTTCTTGAGTGCCGGCGATTGTGGGGATACAGTGGCCTCCGTGCACCGCTCGGCCGTGCCGATCCTCGCTGGACTGGCCATCCTCGCCGGTGCTCTGCTGCCGGCCTCGGCCGCGGCGCACTCCGTCAGCTCGGCCCTCGCCGTGGCGCCGGCACTCAGCGTGGCCGACGTCCAATCGGCGCCTCCCGCGGTGTTTCGCGCGCAGCCGGGGGCCCCTCAGATCTCCTGGCTCCTGCTCGGCATCGCCGCCGGGATGCTCCTCGCGGCCGCCCGCGTGTCGCCGCGTCGGGCCCTCGTGGTGGCGCTCGCCCTGCTGCTCGGCATCGTGGTCGTCGAGCAGGGCGTGCACTCCGTGCATCACCTCGGCGCACGGGAGGCCTCCGCCTGTGCGGTGGCCGCGGCCGCCGGCCACCTGTGGGCGGCGCTGGAGGCTGGCGCGCCGGTCCTGCCGGGGCCGGTCCTCGCCGTGCGGTCCGTCGCCGAGCACGCATCCACCCGCCCGCTCAGGGTCAGCCTCGGCTCCGTTCCAGCCCGCGCACCACCCGCCTCGATCGCGTAGCGCGCCGTTCCCTCGCGCTTCTCACCACGCGATCCCGGAGGTGGATGAGCATGAGCCGTCACGTCGCTGTCACGCTCGCGCTGTCGATGCTGCTGATGACGTTGCTGCTGCCGGTGAGCCCCGCCGCTGCCCACGGCCTGGCCGGCAAGCGGTTCTTCCCCTCGACCCTCGCCGTCGACGATCCGTTCGTGTCCGACGAGCTGTCGCTGCCGAGCGTCCTGCACATCAAGCGCCCCGCCTCGGGCGACGAGCCCGCCACCCGCGAGACGGAGATCTCGGGCGAGCTGTCCAAGCGCATCACGCGCTTCTTCGGCATCTCGCTGGAGGGCGAGCTGGCCCACCTGGACCCGGACAACGCGCCCAGCAAGATCGGCTTCGGCAACCTGGAGATCGGCCTCAAGTGGCAGGCCTTCACCAGCGAGGCGCACGAGGCGCTGATCTCCGTCGGGCTCGGCTGGGAGGTCGGCGGCACCGGCCGCAAGGCGACCGAGGCGGAATCGTTCGACGTGGTGACGCCGTCGGTGTTCTTCGGCAAGGGCTTCGGCGATCTGCCCGACTCGCTCTGGATCCTCAAGCCGCTGGCGCTCACCGGCGTCACCGGACTGGCCATCCCCACACGCAGCCGCACGCGGACGGTCACGGTCGAGGGTGACGAGGTCGAGGAGGAGATCGAGCGCCACCCGCACGTGCTGCAGTGGGGCTTCGCGCTCGAGTACAGCCTGCCCTATCTGAGCTCGTTCGTGCGCGACGTGGGCCTGCCGTCGTTCTTCCGCCGGCTCATCCCGCTGGTCGAGGTCGAGCTGCAAACGCCGCTGGACCGGGGCCAGGCCGGGCGCACGACGGGCACCGTGAATCCCGGCATTATCTGGGCCGGGCGCTTCTTCCAGGTCGGCCTCGAGGCGGTGCTCCCGATCAACGATCGCACCGGCAAGAACGTGGGCGTCCGGGGCATGCTGCACTTCTTCCTCGACGATCTCTTCCCGAACTCGTTCGGGCGGCCGCTCTTCGGCAATTGAGCGCCCGTTCACATCTGTGCGGCGGCGTCGCGCTGACGCTGATACTCGGCGTGGCCGGCGCCGCCGCGGGGCACGCGTTCCTCGACCGGGCCGAGCCGCGTGTCGGCGCCCGGGTGAGGACGCCGCCTGCTCAGGTGACGCTGTGGTTCACCGAGCGTCTGGAGCCGGCCTACAGCCGCGTGCAGGTCCTGAACGAGGCCGGGCGGCGCGTGGACAAGGACGACGGCGCCGTCGTCGGCGACGGGCGCCAGCTGCGGGTCTCGCTCGAGGCGGTGCCGACCGGCGCCTACCAGGTGCGCTGGCGCGTGCTCTCGGTGGACACCCACATCACCGAGGGGGACTTCGCCTTCCGCGTCGGTCCCTGACGGCCCGGCCGTGCCCGAACCGCGCTTGAGCGGGCGGGACTCCGACGCTACAGTGGCGTGCGTGCGTCACCTGCTGACCGTCTTCGCGATCGCCCTGGGCCTGACGTGGCCCGGGTCGGCGTGGTCGCACGCGTTTCTCGTCCGATCGCTCCCCGGGGCCCGCGCGGCGGTCGCCCGCGCGCCGGAGCGCGTGCAGCTCTGGTTCAACGAACGGCTGGAGCCCGCCTATTCGCGCGTCTCGGTCTGGAACGGCGCAGCCCAGCGCGTGGACGCGGACGACGCTCGAGTCACGGAGTCCGAGCCCACGGAGCTGTCGGTGCGCGTGCCAGCGCTGCCGGCCGGCGCCTACACGGTGAAGTATCGCGTCCTCTCCGTCGACGGCCACCTCGTCGAGTCGGAGTTCGCGTTCAGCGTGCGCGGCGCCCCGTGAGCGCGCGTCCGCTCCGCGCCATCTTCTTCGACGCCGGCAACACGCTCATCCACATGGACTACGGGGCGATCGCCGCCGCGCTCACCGCGGAGGGCGTCGCCGTCGACGCCGGAGCCGTCCAGCGCGCCGAGTGGCGCGCCCGCGTGCGGCTCGACGCCTCGTTCCGTCCCGGCGCCTCCACCGAGCACCCCAGCACCGGCGAGCGCTATCTTGCCTATCTCCTGGAGGAGCTCGACGTGCGCAGCGCCGCCACGGTGGCCGCGCTCATCGCCTGGCGTCGGACCTACAACCCGCCCCGCGGCCTGTGGACGATCCTCGAGCCCCAGGCCGAGGCCGCGCTCGTCCTGGCGCGGCGCGCCGGCCTGGCGACCGCCGTCATCTCGAACTCCAACGGCACCATCGCCGCCATCCTCGACACGCTCGGCCTCGCCCGCCACCTCGACTTCGTCATCGACTCGTCCGTCGTCGGCGTCGAAAAACCCGACCCCCGCATCTTCCAGCTCGGACTCGCCCAAGCCCGTCTGCAGCCCTCGCAAGCCGCCTACATCGGCGACCTCTACACCATCGACATCCTCGGCGCCCGCGCCGCCGGCCTCTCAGCCGTCCTGATGAATCCGGGACGCTGCTGGCCGGAGCGCGACTGCCCGACCGCCCCGACGGTTCTCGCCGCTGTCCAGCTCCTGCTCGACGGCCGATCTGAGTAGGTCCGCGAAATGGAAGTCGCCCCCCGCGTCCCAGCCGCGTCCGCCCGCGGCCGCTTCACGCGCGCCGGAGCGCGCGCGAGCTACGAGGGCAGCGTGACGAAGGGATAGCGCTGGAGCGCGCCGTAGATGACGCGCTTCATGGCGTCGATCTGCTCGGCGCTCCGCGCCTCGAACCGCAGCGTGAGGTACGGATTGGTGTTGGAGGCGCGCACCAGCCCCCACCCCCCGTCGGGAAAGAGCACGCGGGCGCCGTCGATGTCGATCGTCTGGTAGCGCTGCTTGAGCTCGCGCACGAGCTCGTCGATGAGCCCGAACTTCTTGTCGTCGGGGCAGAGCGCCTTCAGCTCGGGCGTGGCGTGCAGGTGCTCGATCGAGTCGAACAGGTGCGAGGCGGGGCCGGGCTCGCGCGCGACGATGTCGACGATCTTGCACGCGGCCAGCAGGCCGTCGTCCACGCCGTAGTAGCCCTCGCCGAAGAACATGTGGCCGCTGACCTCGCCGCCCAGCAGGATCTTGTCCTCGCGCATCTTCCGCTTGAGATGCGAGTGGCCGGTCTTCCACATGATCGGCACGCCGCCGTGGCGCTGGATGTCGTCCACGAGCGACTGCGAGCACTTCACGTCGAAGATGATCTTGGCGCCGGGGTGCCGCTGCAGGAGGTCGCGAGCCAGCAGGGCCAGGACGAGATCGGCCTCGTGGCGATGGCCGCGCTCGTCGATCACGCCGACGCGGTCGGCATCGCCGTCCCAGGCCAGCCCGAGATCGGCGCCCAGCTCGATCACCTTGGCCTGCAGGTCGACGACGTTGGCCGGGTCCTCGGGGTCGGGCAGGTGATTGGGGAAGCGCCCGTCGGACTCGCAGTGCAGCTCGACCACCTCGCACCCGACGCGCCGCAGCAGCTCGGGTCCGTAGAGGCCGGCCACGCCGTTGCCGGCGTCGGCCACCACCCGCAGCCGCCGCCGGGGCTGCACGAGGCGCGTCACCGTGGCGTAGTAGTCGTCGCGCGGGTTGCGGGACGTCACCGCGCCGCGCCCGCTCTCGAGGTCGCCGCGCTCGATGCTCCGGTGCAGGTCCTGGATCTCGTCCTCGCTGAGCGGCGCGGCGCCGGGGTGGACCATCTTCACCCCGTTGTAGTCGACGGGGTTGTGGCTGCCCGTGATGTTGGCGCCGCCGTCGAGCCCCCAGTGCGCGGTGGCGAAGTAGAGCATCGGCGTGGTGACCTCGGCGAGATCGACGACGTCGATGCCGGCCGCGAGCACGCCCTCGGTGAACGCCGCCTTGAGCCCGGCCGAGGACTCGCGGTTGTCCCGGCCGATGGCCACGGTGCGGCCGCCGCGGCGCCGGATGAGGGTGGCGTAGGCCCGGCCGATCTGCACGAACACCGCCGGGTTGATGTCGCTGCCGATGCGTCCGCGCACGTCGTAGGCGCGGAAGATGTGCGGATTGAGCATGGGGGGCAGCCTATCACGGCGCTTGTGTGCGATGATCCCCAGACCCGCACCCGAAAGGATCGCCATGGGATTGATCGACGACGCTGCCATTCGCGAGCGCACCAAGCGCACGAGCGCCGCGCTGTTCAAGGGCGTGCGCCACGCGGTCGGGTTCGATCACTGGAAGCGCTTCGACAAGGCGCTGGCCCGCGACCTGTCGCTCTTCTTCACCGGCGTGCTCTACAGCCGCGAGGTCATCTCGCAGACGCAGCGCGAGCTGTGCGCGGTGGCCTCGCTCACCGTGCTGCACCGGCCCCAGGAGCTGCACGTGCACATCCACGCCGCGCTCAACGTCGGCGCCACCCGGCAGGAGGTCGCCGAGGTGATCTTCCAGCAGGTAACCTACGGAGGCATGCCGGTCGTGGTGGACGCCCTGGAGGTCTACGGCCGGGTGCTGGGCGAGCGCGGTGAGCCCTTCCCCGGCGAGGAGGCTCCGTGACGGACGCCGAGCGGGACCGCGCGCTGGCCGTCGCCGTCGAGGCGGCCCGCGCGGCCGGTGAGGTGGCGCTGCGCTACTACCGCACCGGCTTCGACGTCACGATCAAGGCCGACGCGACGCCGGTGACGCAGGCCGATCGCGGCGCCGAGCAGGCGATCCGCGAGGTGCTGGGCCGGGGGTTCCCCGACCACGGATTCCTGGGCGAGGAGTTCGGCGCCGTCGGCGATCAGCAGTGCCGGTGGATCATCGATCCGATCGACGGCACCAAGAACTTCATCCGGCACATCCCCGTGTGGGCCACGCTGATCGCGCTCGAGGAGCGCGGCGAGGTGACGGTCGGGGTGATCCACAATCCCGTCACCGGCGAGCTGCTGACGGCGCGGCGGGGCGGGGGCGCCTGGTCGAACGGCGCCCGCGTCCGGGTCTCGGCCATCGACGCGCTCGGCGAGGCGACGCTCCTGCACGCCGGCCTCAAGTTGCTGCGCGAGGCCGGCTGCTGGGACGGCTTCGTCCGCCTGGTCGACGCCACCGGCCGCCAGCGCGGCTTCGGGGACTACCTGGGCTACTCGTTCGTGGCCGAGGGCAAGGCCGAGATCTACGTCGAGACGGATCTCAAGGCGTGGGACCTGGCGCCGTGCAAGATCGTCGTCGAGGAGGCGGGCGGGCGCTTCACCGACCTGGCCGACGTGCCGACGATCCACTCCGGCACTGCGTTCGCGACCAACGGCCGGTTACACGACACCGCGCTCGCGCTGCTTCGCGGCTGACACCGATGGACGGTCCCGCGCGCGGCGCCCCGGCGCTCGCCATCCATCCGGGCGCGCTCGGCGACGTCCTGCTCGCGGTGCCCGCGTTGCGGGCGCTGCGCGCCGCGGCCGGCCGGGTGGTGCTGGCGGCCCAGCCCCGGATCGGCGCGCTGCTCGCGGCGCTCGACGTGGTCGATGGCCACGTCGCCTTCGACGGTCTCGGTCTGGACGCGCTCTTCGTCGACGACGCGGCGCGATCGCCGCGCTGGCCCCCGTCCTCACGGCTCGTCTGCTGGTTCGGCGCGCGCGACGCCGGCTTTGTCCGACGCCTCACGGCGCTCGTCCCGGGCGCGACGGTGGCGCCACCCGCGGGCGCCGGACGCTGCGTGTGGGAGCATCTGCTCGACTCCGTCGGCGCCGGGCCCGGGCCGTGGTGCGCGCCGGTGAACGTACCGGCGCCCGTGCGTGCCCTCGGCGTCGAGACGATGGCCGCCGCCGGCGGGGACGGGCCGCCGCCGTGGCTCGTGGTGCACCCGGGGGCGGGCAGCGCAGCCAAGTGCTGGCCGGCGGAGGCGTTCGCGCGCTCGATCGTGACCCTCGCGGCCGGAATCCGCACGAACGTGCTGGTGCACCAGGGCCCCGCCGATGCCGAGGCGGCGGCGGCGCTGCGCCGTCACCTCGGGGCCGGCGTGGTGTGGCTCGTGGAGCCCGAGCTACCCGCCCTGGCCGGTGTGCTGGCCCACGCCCGCGCCTACCTCGGCAACGACTCGGGGGTGAGCCACCTGGCCGCGGCCCTCGGCGTGCCCGGGCTGATCCTGTTCGACGTGCGTCACCTCGCGTGGCGGCCGTGGTGGGCCGGCGCCGACGCGCGTGCGGTCACGCTGACCGAGGCGTCGCCGGCTGACGTGGCGGCGGTGGTCGCCGCGCTGGCCCCATGCCTGGGATGAAGCGCCGGCGCTCGGGCTGGGCCCCGATCCTCTCCGGCGGCGTCGTGATCGCCGCCGGCTTCGGCATCGCGTTGGTCGAGGCCTACCGGTTTCCGAAGGGATCGATCTGGTTCGTCGTCGGCGCCGCGGTCGTGCTCGTCCTGCTGATCCGCCTGCTCGGCGCCCGCCAGCGCTGACGGCGCCGGCTCACGACATCTCGCGCAGCGCCGACCAGTCGGGCTCGGCGCCCGCCGCGAAGCCCGGGCCCCCGAGCGACCCGATGGCCACGCGGCCGCCGATGATCCGCAGGCGCACGAGGTCGCCGTCGCGCGCGTAGAGATCGGGATGGGCGGCGAGCCAGGCCGCCTGCTCGCCGGCCGGCAGCGCCGCCAGGCCGCGCACGTAGTGATGGCCGTTGCGCTCGACGTGACCGAGCCCGAGCAGGGAGACGAGCGCCAGGTCCTGCTGCAGCGCGAGCCCCGGCTGCGTGGTGAGGTCCTCGGCCGACATGAAGAAGTGGCCGGCGCCCGCCTCGCCGTTCCACACGGCGCAGCGGGCGAGGTTCAGCAGCGACTTGTAGACGCCCTTGCAGGACTTGCTCGAGACCCCACGGTATCCGCGCTGGCGCGCCTCGGGGAACGCGTCGAGGTCGGCGTCGGACTCGTCGATGATCACGGGGCGGGCCTGGCCGAGGGGGCCCAGATCGCGCAGCAGCGCGGTGCGGCGCGCGATCGGCTGCTCCACGAACAGGATCGAGCCCACCAGGTGCCGCAACGCCGGCGAGTGCGTGAGCGCCCGCCACAGCTCCAGCGCCGCGTCGACCGTCTCGTACTGCTCGTTGCCGTCGAGGGTGACGTGGTAGGGCTCGGCCAGGCGATCGAGCACGCCGGCGATCGCGGTCAGGCGCGCCAGGTCGGCGGCGACGTCGCCCCCGACCTTCAGCTTGAAGTACGTGTGACCGTAGGCGGCGACGACTTCTTCCAGCGTCTCCGGTAGGCCGTCGGCCAGGCGGGCGCCGGCCGGCTGGTCGGCGGCGGTGATGGGATCCACCAGGCCGACGGTGTGGCGGGCGTGCAGGGTGTCGGTCGGCCGCAGCGAAGCCAGGAACGCGTCGGTGTCGAAACCGGCGAACTCCGGCAGGAACGCCGCCGGCGCCATCCCGACCAGGTTGCCGCGTACCGCGTCGTAGAACGACACGCCGTACAGCCGGCCGAGCGCGTCGAGCACCGCGCGGTCGAGCAGCGCCGGGCCGTAGGAGGCGATG
>JBGQLG010000092.1:0-20911 GCA_041499965.1 Methylomirabilia bacterium | reverse complement strand
GATCTACCTTGGCGAGTGACGCCCTGGCCCTGCACGAGGTCGACGCGTTCTACGGCGACAGCCACGTGCTACACGGCGTGTCGCTGCGCCTGGCCGAGGGACGCCTGCTCGGCCTGCTCGGCCGCAACGGCGCCGGCAAGAGCACGACGATGAGCGTGACGGTGGGCCTGCTGCCGCCGCGCCACGGTGAGGTGGCGCTCTATGGCCGCTCCGTCACCGGCCGCGCGCCGGAGGCCATCGCGGCGCAGGGCGTGGCGCTGGTGCCGCAGGGCCGTCGCGTGTTCCGTAGCCTCAGCGTGCGCGAGAATCTCGCGGTGGCCGGCCGGCGACCCCGCGACGGCCGGGCGGCGGCGTGGACGCTCGAGACCGTCTACGGCGTGTTCCCGCGGCTGCGCGAGCGGCATCGCCAGATGGCCGGCTCGCTCTCCGGCGGCGAGCAGCAGATGCTGGCGATCGGGCGGGCGCTGATGTCCAACCCCCGCGTGCTGCTGATGGACGAGCCGTCGGAGGGGCTGGCGCCGCAGCTCGTGGCCGAGGTCATGGCCACCATCCGTCGCCTCAAGGCCCAGGGACTGTCGATCGTGCTGGTCGAGCAGAACCCGCGGCTGGTCTTCGAGGTGGCCGACGACGTCGTGATCCTCAATAGCGGTCGCGTCGTCTTCGCGGGCGCCGCCAGCGAGGTGGCCGCCACTGGCGTCGATCTGCGCCAGCATCTCGGAGTGTTCTAGTGCGAGGCCGGGCGCCTGGTCGTGTCGGAGTGATGGCCGGCTTGCTCGTGAGCGTGCTCGGCGCCCTCGCGGTCGCGACGTTCGTCCTTGCGCTATTCGACTTCGACGGCGGGTCGCTCGGGCCCCTGGCCCGCGTCCTCTTCTAGATCGGTTGCGCGACCGGCCGCGCGGGGCCGCGCAACAGCCCGACGGCGATCGCGAGGTTCAGCAGGTTCCAGAGCACGCCGTTGAGGAAGGCGGCGTGGTAGGAGCCGGTCAGGTCGTAGATCACGCCGGACATCCAGCCGCCGAGCGCCATGCCGAACACCGTCGCCATCAGCACGGTGCCGACGCGCACGCCGGCTTCCTCGGGCGGGAAGACCTCGCGGATGATGACCGCGTAGGAGGGCACGATCCCGCCCTGGAAGAGGCCGAACAATGCCGAGAGGAGGTAGAGCGAGGCAAGTCCGGTGAAGGGCAGGAACAGGACGAGCGCCAGGGCTTGCAGGCCCGAGCCCAGCAGCAGCGTGAGGCGCCCGCCGATGTGGTCGCAGATCCAGCCCGACGCCAGGCGGCTCACGATGCCGAGGCCCAGCATCAGCGACAGCATCTGGGCGCCCCGCGCCGCGCCGTGGCCGAGGTCGGCGGAGTACGCGACGATGTGGACCTGCGGCATCGACATCGCGACGCAGCAGCTCAGGCCGGCGAGGACGAGCAGCCCCTGCAGCGCGCCCGGCGCCATGCCGAGCGGCCGCGCCGAGCGCAGCGCGATGTCCGGCGTCGTGGACGCGGCCGCGAGCAGCGGTGAACGCCGTCGGAGCGCCAGCGTCAGCGGCAACATGGTCGCGACGCAGAAGACGCCGATACCCAGGTAAGTCCGGCGCCAGCCCTGGCTCTGGATGAAGTGCTGCACGACGGGCGGCCAGACCGTGCCGGCGAGGTAGCTGCCGCTGGCGATGATCGCCACGGCGATGCCCCGACGACGCGTGAACCACAGCGAGATGTCGGCCATCAGCGGCGCGAACGCGACCGAGCTGGCCACGCCGACCAGCAGGCCCTGGGCCAGGGCGAACTGCCAGAGGCTGGTCGCCTGGCTGGCGACGGCGTAGCCGAGGCCCAGCCCGACAGCCCCACCCGTGACGGGGACGATGATGCCGAAGCGATCGGACAAGCGCCCCATCAGGATGCCGCCGAAGCCGAAGCAGATCATCGTCATGGTGTAGGGCAGCGACGCGGCGGAGCGTGCGACGCCGAACTCGACCTGGACCGCTGGCAGGGCCACGATCACCGACCACATGCCGACGCCCCCGATGCTCGACAGCACCAGCGCGGCGAAGAGCCGGGTCCAGGCGTAGGCGGACTCCGGCGCCGCACGCGAGGCGTGCGCGACTGGGCTCACGCCGGCGCCCACACCTCGAGGTCGGCCCCGATCGCCGCCTCGGCCAGCCGCTGATCGTAGGTGACGATCCCGGCCAGATCCTGGCCGAGTGACAGCGCGGTGGCCAGATGGATCGCGTCGAGGCTCCGCAGCCGCAGCGCGCGTGGTACCTCGACCTCGGCCAACCCGCTCGACAGGCGCGCCGCGTGCCCCTTCAGAAACTCTCGCAGCGCGGCCGACTCCGGTTCGGACACGACGAGCTTCACGAGCGCCGAGGAATCGAAATCGACGTGATCCCTAGCGCTCGTTTCGGCGGAGCTCGTCGAGCGCCGCACTGGCCCGCCGGCTGGGCCGTGTACCGAGCGGTGGGCCAAGCGCCAGGAGATCGCCGATGGGGCGGCTCACGCGTTTCGCCACCATCAGCCGCTCGAGCATCGTGGTCGGCTCCGGAAGCGGAGTCAGCAAGGCGACGGCGTGGCCGCGCTCGGTCACCTCGAGGGTCTCGCCCGCCTTGACCCGGTCGAGGTACACGCTCAAGCTCTGGCGGAGCTCGCGGACGCCGACGCGCCCGAGCTTCGACGATCTCACGTAGCGCATGGTAGCACCTCGGGACAAGCGGGCTTCCTCCGGAGAGCCAACGCGATCGGCAAATCCTGCTTGACCACCTCTAGCAAGCTGCCTACCCTCGTGCACATCAGAGGGATCACTCGGCCCCGCGGCACTTCTCGATGACCCGCTCGGACGGCCCTGCCGGCATGGCCGCGCTCAGCGCCCTCCGCCACCGCGACTTCCGGCTGTTCTGGGCCGGCCAGCTCGTCTCGCTCATCGGCACCTGGATGCAGAGCGTGGGGCAGGCCTGGCTCGTGCTGGAGCTGACGCACTCGCCCTTCCAGCTCGGCCTGGTGAGCGCGCTGCAGTTCATCCCCGTCCTGCTGCTCTCGCCGATCGGTGGCGTGGCCAGCGACCGCCTTCGCAAGCGTCACATCCTGCTGGTGACCCAGGCCACCATGATGGTGCAGGCGTTCGTGCTGGCCGTCCTCGTGCACAGCGGTCACGTGCGCTACTGGCACATTGCGGTGCTGGCGACGATCTATGGTCTGGGCCGCGCCATCGACATCCCCGCGCGGCAGGCCTACGTGAGCGATCTCGTCGGTCGGGCCGATCTCCCCAACGCCGTCGCGCTCAACTCGGTCGTCTTCAACGGCGCCCGCATCGTGGGGCCGGCAGTGGCGGGACTGCTCATCGCCCGGTTCGGGGTGGCGCCGGCGTTCTTCATCAACGGCGTGAGCTTCCTCGCGGTGCTGGGCGCGCTGCTGGCCATCCGCACCGACGGACGCCCCGACCCGGCCGGCCGGCTCGGGCTGCGCGCGGGCCTCCTGGGAGCGCTGAGCTACGCGACGGGCACGCCGACGATCGCGTTCACGCTCGGCCTGCTCGTCGTCGTCAGCCTGCTGGCGCTCAACTTCAACGTCGTCGTCCCGCTCATCGCCTACGGCGTGCTGCACGAGGGCGCGCGCGGCTTCGGGTTGCTCATGTCGTCGGTCGGCGCCGGCGCGGTGGTCGGCGCCGTCGGCATCACGCTGTTCCGGCGCGACCGCCCGTCGCCGGCGGCGCTGGCTTGGTCGGCGGCCACCCTGTGCGCCGGCCTCGTCGTGCTGGCCCTGATGAGCCATTTCGCCGCGGCGGCGGCGGTCCTGGCCGTGCTCGGCGCCTGCCAGATCGTGTTCAGCACCGGCGCCAACACCACCCTGCAGCTCTCCACACCCGATGCGCTGCGCGGCCGCGTCATGGGGCTCTACGCGCTGGCGTTCGCCGGCATGTCGCCGTTCGGCTCGCTGCTGGTCGGGACCGTGGCCGAGCACTTCGGCGTTCGCGTCGCCTGTGCGGTGAGCGGCAGCGCGGGCCTGGTGGCCATCGGCGGACTCGCGCTCGTCGCCACCCGGCTCAAGTGGCAGAATATCGGGTCATGACGCACCAGCCGTTCGACGGCTACAACCGCCGCGCCCTCGTGGCCCCCGACCCCGAGCTGACCGAGGTCGGTCCCGGCACGCCGGCGGGCGAGTACCTGCGCCGCTTCTGGCAGCCCGTCGCGTTCGCGCGCGAGCTCGCCGGCGCGCCGCTGCGCGTGCGCATCCTCGGCGAGGACCTCGTGGTGTTCCGCGAGCGCGGCGGCCGGCTCGGTGTGCTGCACCTGCACTGCGCGCACCGGGGGGCGTCGCTGGAGTTCGGCATCCCGCTCGAGCGGGGGATCCGCTGCTGCTATCACGGCTGGGTCTACGACGTCGACGGTCGCTGCCTGGAAACGCCGGGCGAGCCGGCCGGCAGCCGGCTGCACGAGCGCGTCGGCCAGGGCGCCTACCCGACCCACGAGTTCTCCGGACTGATCTTCGCGTACCTGGGGCCGCCCGAGCGGCGCCCGCCGTTTCCGATGTACGACAGCTACGAGGTGCCGGGCCTGTCGCTCATGCCGGCGGCAAAGTTCGCGCTGCCGTGCAACTGGCTGCAGGTGAAGGACAACAGCATGGACCCGGTGCACACTGCGTTCCTGCACGCGCTCAGCAGCGGCTACCAGTTCACCGAGGCGTTCGGAGCCGTGCCCGAGCTGGACTGGGTGACGACCGACGCGGGCATGGTCTACATCGCCACGCGCCGGGTGGGCGATCTCGTCTGGGTGCGCGTGTGCGACTTCATGCCGCCGAACGTGCACCAGTTCACGCGCGAGATCGAGGACGCGAGCCAGGTCAAGGCGGCCAGCCGGCCGGTCATCATCCGCTGGGCCGTGCCCAACGACGACACGACGACGACGAACTTCGAGCTGGCCCAGATCGATCCCGCGTGGGGGCTCACGGCCGAGCAGGTGACGCAGCCCGGCTTCGGCCAGTCCGGCGACCGGCCGTACGCCGAGCGCCAGCGCTTTCCGGCCGACTTCGACGCGCAGTCGAGCCAGCGCCCGATCGCCGTGCACGCGCTCGAGCACCTGGCGTCGACCGACCGCGGCGTCGTCATGCTGCGGCGCATCGTGCGGGACGGCATCCGCACGGTGGCGTGCGGCGGGGACCCCGAGGGCGTCGCGCCGGCCGGACAGGTCATCCGCACCTTCACGCAGGACCTGGTGCTGGCCGTCCCGCCGGCAGCGACGGAAGAGGACGATCGCCGGCTGCTGCGAGCCACCGGTCGAAAGGTGGTGGCCCAGGAATAGCCGCCCGGCTATTCCGGCCGTTGTGGCATCGCCTGCTTCAGGAATTCGCGGGTAGCGGCGACGACATCCCCCCGATCGAACAGATCGCGCGTGTACAGCCAGCGCCGGTGTTCGTCCCCAAAGTCCACGAGGCCCGTCCTGGCGGTGCGGTCGTGCGGCCTGATCTCGAGCCCGACCTCGCCGTTCTCGATGATCTTGGCCCGGGGCATGGACCAGTTGATGTGCGGCTCCGGCTTCCGGACGTCGTCGAGGATGCAGTAGAGCCGCTCGGGCGTCGCCGCGAGCCAGGTCCGCTGCCGGGACGTCTGGAAGAGCAAGAGCGTCTTGGTGGTCCGAGGGTCTTCCAGCGTAGGGTCGAAGTTGACCGAGTGTGCGACGTACTCGGCGATCTCCTCCCTCGACTTGAATTCTCGCCATCCGAGCATCAGCGACGTAAAGTCCGCCATCTCACTTCTCCTTCGCTTCAGTCGTCGGCTGCTGAGCGGGCGGTGCCGACCCGAGTTCCACGATCTTGGCGAAGACGAGCGGCCAGCCGATGGCCACCGTCACCGCGGCCAGGAGTGTCATCTGGACGATTTGCAGAAGGACGGCCAGCACGCCCACGACGCCGGAGGCCAAGCACCACGCGGGCACGACAATGATCCTGCTCCGGTTCGCATAGCCGATATCGATGAGCGACCGTCCAGTCGTTGTCTGGAGCACGAAGTCCAGGAAGAGCATGACCGCGGCGACCAGGATACAAATAGCGCCGAACAAACCGAGGTCCGACCAGTCGGCCCCTTGTGGAAGATAGCGTTGGCCCATCAGTCCGCGGTGTCCTCGACGCAGAGCATGCCCTATGGGGCTCGGCTGTGAAAGTGTCCCAGGATGGAGACACTACCTGGGCCCCGGGTGCTATCCCGCGCGCAGCGCGGCGGTGACCGGCAGACGCGCGGCGCGAATCGCGGGGAGCAGGCCGCCGGTCAGGCCGATGACCAGTGCCCACACGAAGCCCTGGGCCAGCAGGCCGCGCGTCACCCGGAAGTCGAAGGCGACCTGCGAGAACGTGTTGAAGTTCAGCGTCGAGAGCGACGCGCCGTCGCAGTACACGTAGGCCAGCGCGCCGCCCACCGCCCCGCCGACCAGCGCCAGCACGAGCGCCTCGATCATCACCGAGACCACCACCGGGGCGCTGCCGAAGCCGATCGCCCGTAGCGTGGCGATCTCGACCTGGCGGCTGGCGATCGCCGAGTACATGCAGTTGAGCGCGCCGAAGGTGGCGCCGATCGCCATGAACACGGCCACGCTGTGCCCGAGCACGCCGATCAGCCTGGAGAGGACGGAGGCCTGCTTGGCGTAGTACTCGGGCTCGCGCAGCACGCTGATCGACAGGCGCCGGTCGCGGCTGATCGAATCCTTCAGCGCCGTCAGCCCGATCTCGGACGGATCGGCGAGCGCGGCGGTGACCGACTGGAAGCCCTCGCGCCGGAACGCCGACATGGCGACGTCGGCATCGGCCCAGATCTCGGACTCGTGCACGTCGCCGCCGGTGGCGAAGGTGCCGACCACGGTCCAGTCGCTGTCGCGGAACGCGATGCGCGAGCCCACCGCCAGCCCCGCGAACTGCGCGGCGGCCTTGCGCCCCACGATCACCTCGCGCACGCCGCGGGCGAACGGCCGTCCCTCGACGATCGTCAGCTCGTCGCGGATGCCGAAAGCGGCCGGCTGCACTCCGCGGAAGGGCACGTTGTTGGGGTCGGTCTGCCCCTTGCGCGGCAGGTCGACCATCACCACGATCTCCGCGGAGACGAGCGGCCGGCCCTCGGCGTCGCGGGCCAGGGCGGGCAGGGCGCCCAGCACGATCGCCTGGTCGCGCGCCACGCCGCTGGACAGCTCGGCGTCCGAGCCGGCGCGCAGCATCATCACGCGCGAGGGGCGGCCGGTGCTGGCCAGCGTGTGACGGAAGCCCTCGGCCATGGCCAGGACCGAGACGAGCACGCCCACCACGCCCGCGATGCCGATCACCACCACCAGCGAGGTGCCGAGGCGGCGCGGCACGTTGCGCAGGTTGATGAGCGTGATCTGCACGACCTGGTTCAGCCACGCCACGGCGTCACCGGTGCCCGGCCAGCGCGTCCACGATGCGCAGGCGCCGCACGCGCCAGGCCGGCGGCAGCCCGATGGCCAGCGCCAGCACGACGGCGATGGCCGCGGCCAGCAGCCACGTCTGGCCGGCGACGAACAGGGGCGGGAAGCGTCCGCCGGTGGCGCCGTTCAGCATCGGCATGACGCCGACGGCGGCGGCCATGCCCACGCCGCCGCCGAGCACGAGCAGCAGCAGCGCCTCGCCCAGCACCAGCGCGGTCACGACGCCGTCAGTGAAGCCGAGCGTCTTGAGGATGGCCAGCTCGGGCACCCGCTCGCGGATGGCCTGGGCCATGGTGTTGCCGGTGAGGATGAGGATGGTGAAGAACACCGCCATCAGGATGCGCGTGACCAGCGCGCCCACGTCGCCGATCTGCTTGGCGAAGCCGATGGCGAACTCCTTCTCGGGCTGGGTCTTCGTCTCGTCGGGCGAGTTCATGAACAGCCGGTCGATGTCGGCCGCGATGGCCTTGGCCTGCTCGGAGTCGGCCACGCGCACGATGTACCAGCCGGTCTTGCCGCGGCCGAACTGCCGCGCCTCGTCGAAGTAGGCGACGTTGATCAGCACCATGTCGGTGTTGCCGCGCACGGCCGGATCGTCGGCGTCGAAGACGCCGACCAGGTCGAACTCCCAGTCGAGGCTGCCGTCGGCCTTGGGATGGATCTCCGAGGCGATCGGCAGCTTCTGCCCGACCTTCCAGCCGTAGCGGTCGACCAGCCGCTGGCCGGCGATGGCGCCGGTGCGCGTCTTGACGAACGCCCCGCGCTGGGCAGGCGGGACGGTGAACTCCGGGTACATGTCCAGGTAGCGGGCGGGGTCGACGGCGAAGACGGCGAAGGCGTTGCTCTCGTTCTGGTACTTGGCCCCGAACCAGTCGGCGTTGGCCACCGCCACCACGCCCGATACCCGCTCGATCCGCGGCAGGTAGGAGATCGGCAGCGGCTCGATGATCGAGTAGCGCGCGGTCGTGAGCAGCCGCTTGGCGTCGGCGGCATCCGCGCCCGACTCGAAGGCGATCTGCACGGCCTGCAGCAGCCCGAACAGCAGGAAGGCGACCAGCACCGACAGCAGCGTGAGAATCGTGCGTGTCTTCTTGCGGAAGAGCTGGGCCCACAGCAGCGGCAGGAACTTCACGGCGCGCCCGGGCCGTGGCCTTCCGCCAGCGTGCCCTTGTCCAGGTGCAGCGCGTGCTGGGCGTACTCGGCCGCCTTGGGGTCGTGCGTCACCATCACGATGGTCTTGCCGTGCTCGCGGTTGAGCATCTGCAGCAGCAGCATGATCTCGTGGGCGGTGGCGCGATCGAGGTCGCCGGTCGGCTCGTCGCAGACGAGCAGCGTGGGATCGGAGACGATCGCCCGGGCGATCGCCACCCGCTGCTCCTGGCCCCCCGACAGCTCGCGGGGCTTGTGGCGGGCGCGATCTTGGAGACCGACCAGGGTCAGCGCGATCTCGGCGTGCCGGCGCCGCTGGGCAGCCGAGAGGTTGGTCAGCAGCAGCGGCAGCTCCACGTTGCGCTGGGCCGAGAGCACCGGCAGCAGGTTGTAGAACTGGAAGACGAAGCCGACGTTGGCGGCCCGCCAGCGCGACAGCTCGGCGCTCGAGAGCTGGTCGATGCGCCGCCCGTCGACGGCGATGGCCCCGGCCGTCGGTGTGTCGAGCCCGCCGATCAGGTTGAGCAGCGTGGTCTTGCCCGAACCCGACGGGCCCATCAGCGCCAGGAAATCGCCGCGGGGGATGTCGAGGTCGATGCCGTGCAGCACCTCGATGGCCTCGCCGCCGCGCCGGTAGGTCTTGGTGACGCCGCGGATCTCGATGAGTGCGCTGATTATGTTACGTGGGGGGCCACGACATGGCCCCCCACACCCCCCAACGGATTGATCACCTGGGGGGCCCCGACATGGCCCCCCACACCCCCCGACGCTCGGAGCGCCGCGGCAAAGCCGTGGCGCTCCTCGATCATGCCTGCCGTCACTTGGCGCCCTCGGCCACGCGCACGGCGTCGCCGTCCTTCAGGGCGGGCGGCGGTGCGACCACCACACGCTCGCCGGCGCGCAGGCCGGCGAGGATCTCGCGCTCGGCGCCGACCGCCTGGCCCAGCGTGACGCCGCGTCGCTCCACGCGCTCGCCAGCGTGGACGAAGACGACCGTGTCGGCGCCCGCACCGCGCACGGCATCGGCGGGGACCAGCACGACCGGCGCCGGCGCGGGCCGGCCGGCCGGCGGCGCGGTCGTGAGGAAGGCCACGCGCACGCCCATGTCGGGGACGAGGCGCGGGTCCTTGGCCTTGATGGCGATGCGGACCTTGACGGTGGCCTTGCTGCGATCGGCCGTCGGAATGATGGCGATCACCGAGCCCGGGATCTTCCAGTCGGGATAGGCGTTGAGCGTGGCCTCCACCGGCTGCTCGGCGGTGACCCGGTTGATGAACGACTCGTTGACGTCGACCTGGATCTCCAGCGAGTCCATGTCCACGATGGTGCCGATGCCGGTGCGGGTGAAGCCGCCGCCAGCCGAGATGGGCGAGATCATCTCGCCGGGCTGGGCAGACTTGGCGATGACCACGCCGCTGAACGGCGCGCGGATGACCGTGTTGTCGAGCTGGACCTGGGCCACCGACACGCCCTCGCCGGCCACGCGGACCTGCTCGACGTTGTTGGCCAGTCGCGCGCGCAGCATGTCGCGCTGAGCGAGGGCGGCGTCGAGCGCCTGGGCGGCCACGAGCTGACGCGCGAACAAATCTTGTTGTCGCGTGTAGTCCCGCTCGGCCTGGGAGAGCTGCGCGCGGATCTCGCCCTCCTGCGAGCGGGCCTGGGCGAGCTGGGCGCGGGCCAGCGTGAGCTGGGCCCGGGTCTCGGTGTCGTCGAGCCGGGCCAGCACGGCGCCCTCGGCCACGCGCTGGCCCTCCTCGATCAGCACCTCGGTGACCTTGCCGGTGATCTTTGCCGACACGGTGGCCTGCCGCCGTGCGGTGACGTAGCCGCTGGCGTCGAGCACCGAGCCGGCGCCACCGGTGCTCGACGCCCGGGCGGCCACCGTGCGCACGATCGGCGGCGCCAGCCGCGCCCGGGCCAGCCAGGCGCCCACGGCCAGCGCGAGCAGCAGGATCACGGCGACGACGAGCCAGCGCCGGCGCGAGCGCCGCGGGGCGGCGTCGCGATCGATGCGCAGCTCCTTGAGGAGATCGGATGTCGGCATGGCGAACAACTCTCTCAGTGTGCCACAGGCACCCCGGCACGCTCGGTGCTAGACTCCGGCGACGAGGACGCATGAAGCGACTGTTGCCGGGGCTGGCCGCGGCCGGCGTCGTCATGCTGGCCGGGACGCTGGTGGCGCTGACGCTGCGGCCCACGGCGGTGCCGAGCTATTCGCCGACGCCGGCGGCGCCGCGCGAGGTCGGGCGCGGGCTCGCCGGGCCGGTGCTCTACACGATCGACGCCACCGCGGCCGAGGAGTGGCGGCATTTCTCGTTCCACCTGGGGTCGGTGATCGACGGTCCCGAGAGCTGGGACCTGGCGTTCCGCCGCTACGCGATCATCGCCGGGCCCGGCGCCGGCATCCTCGATCTGGGCGAGGTCCGCTTCGACGACGTACGCATGGTGCCTACCACCGGCTACCTGGCCAACGAGGGCCGCGCCGACCCGCGCAACCCGGCCATCGCCGCGTGGTACGCCTACGGCTTCCTCTCCCACGTGCTGAGCCCGAAGCCGCGGGTGTGGGCGGTGCGTACCGCCGACGGCCGTTACGCCAAGCTGGAGATGGTGGGCTACTACTGTCCCGGCTCCGAGCCCGGCTGTCCGACGTTCCGTTACGTCTACCAGGGCGACGGCTCGACGGCCGTCGTCCCCTGAAGGGGTGTGACAGCCATGAGTGAGCCCATCCGCGTTTCCCTCCGCATCCCCGGCACCGCCCCGATGCCCAAGCTGATCCGTCTGATCCAGGACGTCGAGGCGGCGGGCTTCGACGGCGCCGGGATCCTCGACAGCCAGATGATCTCGCGCGACACCTTCGTCGTCCTCGGCCAGGCTGCCGCCAACACCTCGCGGCTGACGCTCTTTCCCGCGGTGACGAACCCGTTCACCCGTGACGCCTCCGTGCTGGCGGGCGCGATCCAGACCGTCGAGGAGATGGCGCCGGGCCGGGTGAAGTTCGTCATCGGCACCGGCTACACCTCGGCCAGCACCATCGGCCGCAAGCCGGCCACGCTGGCCGAGATGCGCGCGTGCATCGCGACCGTGAAGGCGCTGACCGCCGGCCGCACGGTGGACTTCAACGGCACGCCGGGCCGGCTCGGCTACGCCTCCGGCCGGCCGATCCCGGTGTTGATGGCCGCCTCGGGACCGAAGGCCATCGAGGTCGCGGGCGAGATCGCCGACGGCGTGCTGCTGCTGGTCGGCCTCAACCGCGGCATCGTGCAGCGGGCCCTCGAGCACCTCGAGCGCGGCGCCCGGCGGGCCGGACGTACGCTCGACGACCTCGAGATCGTCTGGGCGGCGCGCACGGGCACGGCGGCGACGACGGCCGAGGCGCGGCGGCTGGCCCGCCCGACCGCGGTGCACTGGGGGATCCTGCGCTGGGGCGGGTACTGGCTGGAGCCGGCCGGGCTCACGCTGCCGAAGCTCGAGATTCCCGACGCCGTGCATCGCATCTATCCCGATCTCTCGCACGCGCCCGACTGGGAGGCGGCCATCGCCGCCACGTCCTTCGTGCCCGACGAGGTCGCCGCGCAGCTCTGTGACGCCGTCGGCCTCGTCGGCACCCCGGCCGACTGCGCCGCGCGCATCCTGGACATGGCCAAGCTGGGCGTGCGTAACCTCTACCTGATGCCGCTGCTGACCTTCGCGCCGCCGGAGGCGGAGCTCGCCGCGTTCCGCGATGTGGTGTTCCCGCGCCTGATTGCGGCGGGCGCCCGCGGCTGATGACGATGCGGCGTGGCATGGTCCTGGGGCTCGCCATCGCGATCGCCGCGGCGCTCGCACCGCCGGCGTCGGCCGAGCCCAGCTCGCCGGCGGTCGAGCAGCGGCGGCAGGCGCCGGCCAGCGCCGACGCCGAGAGCGAGTACGACCGCGGCGTTCGCGCCCGCGTGGCGCAGGACTGGGTGGCCGCGGTCGATGCCTTCCACCGGGCCATCGTGCTGCGGCCGGCGTTCGCTGATGCCTGGAACGAGCTGGGCTTCGCGCTGCGCCACCAGGGCCGCTACGCGGAGTCGCTCGACGCCTACGGCGAGGCCCTGCGCCTGCGGCCCGACTTCCCCGAGGCGCTCGAGTACCTCGGCGAGGCCTACGTGAAGCTGGGCCGGCTCGACGACGCCCGGCGTGTGCTCGAGCGGCTGCGCCCGCTCGACGCGACGCGCGCGGCCGAGCTGGCCGAGGAGATCAGAACCGCGACGCGGTGAGCGTCACGTCGGCCTGGGCCCACGCCGCGCGGAAGCGCGCCTCGGCCTGGCCGGCCTCGGCACTCTTGCCCTGCGCGCGCAGGCTCTGGGCCAGCCCGAACAGGGCCCAGCCGTTGTCCGGGTTCTGCCTGAGGTCCTCGCGATAGACCTGCTCGGCCGCGGCGGCGCGGCCGCCCTGCATGAGCACGGCGCCGAGCGCGTGGCGCACCGGGAAGTACCACGGCGGCGGCTCGGTGAACCAGTGCGTGTCCTGCTCGGCCACCGCCGCTCGCAGCAGCCGCTCGGCGGTGGCCACATCGCCGGCCCGTCCGGCGAGCTCGCCGGCGAGCACGTTGGCGGCGAGCTGCAGCAGGTTCGTGGCGCGGAAGAAGAAGGCCACCGTGCGCTCGGCCGGCATCGCGCTCAGGATGGTCTCCAGCTCGGCCAGCTCGCGGCGCGCCTGGGCGGCGTCGCCCTTGGCCGAGTACGCCAGCCCGCGCGCGTAGTGGTACACGCCGCGCGTGTACCGCCACTCGCGCGGCGGCGCCGGATGCGCCAGCACCTCGTCCCAGCGACCGAAGCGCACCAGCGCCACGATCGGCGCAGCCGGCGCCGTCTCCATGTCCGGCATCGCGGCGATCATGTCGGGCGGCGCCTTGCTGGCCAGCTCGCGGGCGGCCCGCACGGTCTCGGCGCCGCGCCCTTGCATGCTCGCCGAGTGCCAGATGAAGTCGATGTTGTGCGGGTGGTAGAGGCCGCGATAGATCGGGCTCGGCTCCGCGGTCTTGAAGTAGGCGAGGTCGGCCTGCACGGCGGCGGTGTTCACCGTCACCGCGTCGGCGTAGCGCCCCAGCCGCCAGTAGATGTGCGAGGGCATGTGCACGATGTGGCCGGCGCCCGGCATCAGCGTGGCCAGCCGGTCGGCGGCGACCTCGGCCCGGCCCGGCCGCGTGCTCGCCTCGACCGCGTGGATGTAGAGGTGCAGGGCGCCGGGGTGGCGCGGATCGCGGGCCAGCACGCGCTCGAGCGTCTGCACCAGCTCCTCGGTGCCCGGCTGCGGTGCGCCGTCGACGGTCCAGAGGTTCCAGGGCCGGAGGTTCATCATCGCGTCGGCGAAGAACGTCGCGATCTCCAGGTCGTCCGGGAACCGCCGCGCCGCGTCGCGCAGGGCGCTCGCGTAGGCGGCGTCGAGCGTGGCGCGGGCGGCCGCCGGATCGGCCGCGTGCCGGCGGGCCGCGGCGTCGATGAGCGCGCGCTCCTCGGGCCGCGTACCGGCCGCCAGCGCCGCCGCCTGCCGGATGGCCGCGAGTGCCCGCGCCTCCCGCTCGGCGTCGGTGGGGTGGTTGTAGTTCGACCCCTCGGTGATCGCGATACCCCAGAAGCACATCGCGCAGCGGGGGTCGAGCCGCGCGGCCTCGCGGAAGGCGCGCTGCGCCTCGTGGTGGTTGAAGGCGTAGACGAGGCGCAGCCCCTGATCGAACCAGCGCTGGGCGCCGGGCGAGGCCGTGGTGATCTGGTACGCGTAGGTGCCGAGCGAGTCGTAGAGCACGGGCGGCGGGCCACCGCCGGCGTGCGGGACGTGCGCGCCGTCCGGAGGCTGGGCGGCGCAGGCGGTGAGGACGAGCGCGATCGCGGGGAGGCCGGGCCAGCATGGTCTCTTCATGCCCGCGAGCCTACACCACACGATCGGTTAGGATGGGGGCCATGCACAAGCGGATGGTCGTGACGCGTGTGATCGTGCTCGCCGGCACGCTCGCCGGCTGCGCGGGGCTCAACCCCCAGCAGGACGTCGGCTGGACGGCCTTCCACGAGTGCCAGCCGGCCGCGCCCTCGGCGATGCTCGAGGACTTGCTGCAGGGCGGCCGCGTCAGCTACGCAACACGAGAGGGCGTCGATTTCAGCGTCATGAAGGCGTGCATGGAGCGGCACGGCTACGCCTGTGACATCGGTTCGCCGACCGGCGCCCGGCCCCACACCCACTGCTATCCGAAAACGAGCTGACCATGAACCAGAGCAGTCAGCGCATCCTCACGACCCACGCCGGCAGCCTGCCACGCCCCGACGACCTGATCGACCTCAATCGCGCGCGCCAGGCCGGCGAGGCGAAGGACGAGGCGGGCTATCAGCGGCGCTTGAGCGCGGCGGTGACGGACGTGGTGGTGCGGCAGCAGGCGGCCGGCATCGACGTGCCCGGCGACGGCGAGTACGGCAAGGCCATGGGCCAGCGCATCAACTACGGCGCCTGGTGGAGCTACTCGTTCCAGCGCCTCGGCGGCCTCGTGCTGGGCACCGAGATCTACAAGGTGCCGCCGCGCCGCTCCGAGGCAGGGCAGGTGGTGCTCACGAGCTTCTCCGATCGGCGTGATCGCCAGCTCTTCCCCGCCGCCTACGGCGATCCGCACTCGGGCGTGTCCACCGTACCGCCGGGCAGCGGCGGCATGAAGCTGCCCGTGTGCACGGGGCCGCTGACCTACACCGGGCACGAGGCCATCAGCGCCGACATCGCGCACTTCAAGGCGGCGCTGGCCGCGGCCGGCGTCGCCGAGGGCTTCATGACCTCGATCGCCCCGGGCAGCGCCTCGCGGATCGGCAACGAGCACTATCCGAGCGAGGAGGCGTTCCTCTACGCCTGCGCGGATGCCCTGCGCGAGGAGTACATGGCCATCCTCGACGCCGGCCTGCTGCTGCAGCTCGACGATCCGTCCATCGCCGAGAACTGGGACATGGTCAACCCGGCGCCGTCGCCGGAGGCCTACCGGAAGTTCTCGATGGTCCGCGTCGAGGCGCTCAACCACGCGCTACGCGGGCTGCCCCAGGACCGGATCCGCTTCCACCTCTGCTGGGGGAGCTGGCATGGCCCGCACGTGACGGACATCCCGATGCGCGAGATCGTGAGCGTCATGCTGGCGGTGAACTGCCAGGCCTACTCGTTCGAGGCCGGCAACGTCCGTCACGAGCACGAGTGGCGCGTGTGGGAGGACGTGAAGCTGCCGCCCGGCAAGATCCTGGTCCCCGGCGTCGTGAGCCACGCGACCAACGTGGTCGAGCACCCCGAGCTGGTGGCCGATCGCATCGAGCGCTTCGCGCGGCTGGTCGGTCGCGAGCGGGTCATCGCCGGGACGGACTGCGGCCTGGGCGGGCGCGTGCATCCGCAGATCGGCTGGGCCAAGCTGGAGACGCTGGCCCAGGGCGCGGCGCTGGCGAGCCAGCGGCTGTGGAAGTGACGCGATGAAGTTCGGCCTGCGCTACGCGAGCCTCGGGCGCTACAGCAACGGCCCGGCCGCGGTCGCGCTGGCCCAGGCCGCCGAGGCCGCCGGCTTCGACTCGATCTGGACCGTCGAGCACGTGATCGTCCCCGCGCAGTACCAGTCGAAGTACCCGTACTCGCCGAGCGGCAAGATGGGCTCGGGGCTCGAGGACTTTCCCATCCCCGATCCGCTGATCTGGCTGGCCTACATCGCCTCGGCCACGCGGAGCATCAAGCTCGGCACCGCGATCCTGATCCTGCCGCAGCGCAACCCGGTCGTCACCGCCAAGGCGGTGGCCACGCTCGATCATCTGGCGGGCGGCGGGCGCGTGCTGCTCGGCATCGGCGTGGGCTGGCTGGCCGAGGAGTTCTCCACGCTGGGCGTGCCGTTCGAGGACCGCGGCCCGCGCACCGACGAGTACGTGGCGGCGATGCGCGCGCTGTGGGGCCAGGAGCGCGCGAGCTTCCACGGCCGCTTCGTGAATTTCGACGAGGTGTTCTGCCGTCCGCGCCCGGCGGCGGGCCGCATCCCGATCATCGTGGGCGGCGATACCACGGCGGCCGCGCGCCGCGCGGGGCGACTCGGTGACGGCTACTTCCCGGCGCGCGGGGCGCCGGGGCCGCTGTTCGACGAGATGCGTCGTGCCGCCGAGGCGGCTGGCCGCGATCCGGCTGGCATCGAGCTCACCGTGTCGGCGCCCGCCGATCCGGGCGAGATCGAGGCGCTGGTCCGGCTGGGTGTGACGCGCGTGGCGGTACCGGTCAGCTCGGGGGCGGGGCTACCGGCGCAGGTGAAGACGCCCGACGATGTGTTGCGTTACGGCAAACAGGTGATCGCGAGGTTCGCTTGATGGAAGAGGGTCGCTCGAGCGGTGAGTGCAAGCACGGCATGAAGTCCGGATGCGCCTACTGCCAGGCCCCCGCGCCCGCCCCGCCCGTCGCGCGGCGATCGACGCCGGTGCCGCGGACGCGTGCCAAGCCGACGAAGCTGTCGGAGAAGATGAACGACCGGATGCTGTCGCTGAAGCAGCGGCTGAAGCAGATCCGCGGGGACTAGTGCGGGCGGCATAGTCCCGTTGCGTGCCCAAGTCCCGCACACGCGGGGAACGCGGATACCTGGCGGTGCGCCCTCGGCGGGCGACTCAGGGCGAATCGGGCGCCGTCGCTCCGAACGCTTTGAGGAGATCCGTGACCGTATGTCGCGACCGGGTACAGCGGCCACCGCATCGACATGCCTTCGCGTCTTTCGCTTCTTTGGGCGTGGTGCAGAGGCTGACCGTCAACTCGTCACCGCATGGGCGGAGAACCGCATACTGACCGCTGCCCTGTATCCAGACGGCCGTTGTGCCCCATTCGCGTTGCGCGATAGCTAGCCATGGCGCCATGTGGATCACCTCAAGGGAGCAGTATGCCCCAATCTGACGTCAGCGTGCTTGGTGGCGAAGCACGAGGCGTCCCGCTACGTCGGCAGGAGGACGCGCCGGTGGCTCAAGGTGAGGGTGTACAACGAGCGAGCCCAAGTACGGCGCGTAGTTAGCACGTAGTTGCTGACTCCGGGTCGAATCCCGCCGGGGTCAATGGCCCGCTGCGGCAGCTCTCCTAGGGCCCCAGCATCTTTCGGAGGAACGCGGTGGCGTCTTGAAGCGCGCGGCCGCGAGTCGCGCGATCGCCACCGACCGTGGCGCCTCGGGTGAGGCAGCTACGACCGTACGAGGCCGGCCTCGCCCAGGCGTGCCGCCCACCAGCCCTCGCGATCCTTGGTCACGCCGCTGCTGCCGTGCGAGATCACCACGGCCGGGATGCGCCCGGGCGCGCCCGCCGGCAGCCGTAGCGTGCCGGCGATCGTCACGGGCGCCGTCGCCTGGCGCCGGGCGAGCTGGAAGTACCCGGTCGGCGTCACGCTGGCGAAGCGCACAGTGCCCACGCGCCCGTCGGCAAGGTCGGCGACCGGTGGGGGATCGGCGGCCGGTGCCGGCCGGGCGGCGAGCAGCAGCAGCAGGGCCGCGGCGACGAGCCGCCGGCGCGGAGCCGTCAGCGCATGAAGCTGGGCAGCCACAGCGACAGCCAGGGGAAGGCGACCAGGATCGCCAGCCGGATCACGTCGGCCCACATGAAGGGCAGCACGCCGCTGAAGACCGTGCCCGTGCTCACCTCGGGCAACAGCGTCTTGAGCACGAACATGTTCATGCCGACCGGCGGGCTGATGAGGCCGATCTCCACGACGCACACGATGATGATGCCGAACCACACCGGGTCGAAGCCCAGCTGCACGATCACCGGGTAGAACACCGGGATCGTGAGCAGGATCATCGACAGCTCCTCCATGGCGGTGCCGAGGACGACGTAGATGGCGCAGATGGCCGCCACCACCATGGTGGGACTCAGGTTGAACCGGGTGACGAAGTTCTTGAGATCGGCCGGCATCGTCGTGATGTTGACGAACTCCGCGAAGATGAGCGCGCCGATGAGGATCATGAAGAGCATGGCGGTGGTGCGGGCGCTCTCCAGCAGCGCGGCGTAGAGCGTCCGCCACGTCAGCGCCCGCCGCCACAGGGCGAAGATCATGGCGCCGAAGGCCCCCATGGCGGCCCCCTCGGTGGCGGTGAAGAAGCCGCCGTAGATGCCGCCCATTACGAAGAAGAACAGCGCGGCCACCGCCCACACGTCCTTGAGGGCGAGGAACCGCTCGCGCCAGGAGGAGCGCTCACCCGGCGGCCCCGAGGCGGGGTCGCGCCAGGTCATGTACTGCACGGCGCCGCACAGCAGGATGGCGCCGACGATCCCGGGGATGACGCCGGCCGCGAACAGCTTGCCGATGTTCGTCTCGGTGAAGATGCCGTAGATGACCATGATCGTCGAGGGCGGGATCATGATGCCGAGCGTGCCGCCGCCGGCCACCACGCCGGCGGCCAGCCGGTCGGAGTAGCCGAAGCGCTTCATCGACGGGTAGGCCACCTTGGCGAAGGTGGCGGCGGTGGCGATGGAAGACCCGCAGATGCCGCCGAAGCCGGCCGAGGCCCACACGGTGGCCATGGCCAGACCGCCGCGCAGGTGGCCGATGAAGGCGTAGGCGGCGCGGAACAGCTCCTGCGACATGCCGGCCCGGGTGACGAAGTTGCCCATCAGGATGAACAGCGGCACGACCGACAGCGTGTAGTTGCGGCCGGTCTCGTACAGCTTGGTCTGGGTCATCGCGAAGGCGACGGTCCAGTTCCAGTCGCGCATGTAGGCGTAGCCGATGATGCCGACGATGGCCATCGAGAACGAGATGGGCACGCGCAGGCAGCAGACCAGCATCATCAGCGTGAGGCCGACCAGCCCCTCGATCATCGACGCTCGACGATCTTGTAGAGGTGGATCAGCCCGGCCAGGGCCAGGGTGAGGGCCATGAAGTAGACGAAGGGGCCGTAGACGATGCGCAGGACGTCGGTGGAGTCGCGGTAGGCCCAGATGCGGTCGGCCTTGCGCCAGACCAGCCAGGCCAGCAGGAACATGAAGGCCCCGTTGGCCCCCTGGACCAGGCGATCGAGCCGGCGCTGCCCGCGGGGGCCGAGCAGGCGGTCGACGAAGTCCATCACCGCGTGCTCGTCGGAGAAGGACACCAGCGGCAGCCCGGCGAAGATGAGCACCAGCAGCATCAGCTCGGTGACCTCGAAGGCGCCGCGGATCGGCCGGCTGAAGACGTAGCGCGCCACCACGTCCACCGTGGTCAGCAGCATCATCGCGAGCAGGATGGCGGAGGCGCCGACCCCGAGAAGCAGGTCGGCGCGCCGCTTCCAGCCCGACTCGGGCGCGGTCACCGGCCGGCGGCGACCTTCTTCAGCTCCTCGCGGAACTCGTCGAGGATCTTGGCCGCGTCCACGCCCTTGGCGCTGGCCTTCTTGATCCAGTCGTCGATGATCGGCGCCGAGCGCTTCTTCACCTCGGCCACGAACTCGGGGTTGGCGTTGACGATCTTCACGCCGGACTTCTTGAGCGCCTCCAGGCCCTTGCGGTCGGCCTCGTCCCAGGAGCTTCCGGCCAGGCGGGCGATGTGCTCACCGGAGATCTTCTCGATCGCCTCCTGGTCCGGCTTGGGCAGCTTGTTCCACTTGTCCTCGTTCATGAAGAAGCCGAAGGCCGAGCTGTACATGCCGCCGGGGAACAGCGTGGCCTGCTCCAGCACGGTGTCGAGCTTGAACGAGATGATGGACTCCAGCGGGAAGAAGACGCCGTCGGCCACGCCGGAGCTGAGCAGCTCGTACGATTCGGGCGCCGGCTTCACGAAGGCGGAGGTGCCCAGCGCCTTGGCCACCGCCTCGGCGATGCCGCCGCCGGTGCGGATCTTCAGCCCCTGGATGTCGGCGATGGAGGCCACCGGCTTCTTGGTGAACATCTGGCCGGGGCCGTGGGTGAAGACGCCGAGCTGCTTGACGCCCTTGTACTCGCCCACCTTGTGGAAGTGCTTCCAGTAGATGCGCGAGTAGGCGACCGAGTTGACGAGCGCGGTGTCGCCGGCGCCCGGCAGCTCCGCCATCAGCGGCAGGATGTGTCGCGCCGGCGTGTAGCTGGCGGTGACGAACGAGAGGTCGACGAGGCCTTCCCGCACGGCATCGAAGGTGCCGGGCGGCGCCGAGGGATGCTTGGGCAGCATCGTGAACTTCACGCGGCCGTTCGTGGCCTTCTCGACCTCGGTGGCCCAGGCCTGCAGCACGTTGGCCGTCAGGTGGTGCTGCGGCGAGACCCACGATGACATGGTGAGCGTCGTCGTCTGGGCCGGGGCCGGCTGGGCGGCGGCCAGGCCCAGGCCGACCAGCGCGACGACCAGGCATCGCTTCACGTTGAGCATGCGCTCCTCCGATCGATCAGGTGACGACCCGCAAGTGGCCGGTAGTCTATCAGCCG
>JBGQLG010000091.1:0-20924 GCA_041499965.1 Methylomirabilia bacterium | reverse complement strand
GGGGGCGGTCGCCCTCAAGCAACGCGTGAGCGGCCTTGGGCGGACCGGCGCCCGCTGGCGCGTGACCACCGCCGAGGGCGTGTGCGTCGAGGCCGATCGCGTGATCCTGGCCACCGAGTCGCACGCGACCGCGCGGCTCACGCGCTACGTGGATCCGGCGCTGGCCACGTTGCTGGAGGAGATTCCCTACGCCTCGGCGGCGACGGTGTCGCTCGGCTATCGCCGCGCCGATGTCCCGCATGCGCTCGACGGCTTCGGCTTCGTGGTCCCGCGCAGCGAGGGCAAGGCGCTGCTGGCGGGGACGTTCTCCAGCGTGAAGTATCCCGGCCGCGCACCGGAGGGCCACGTGCTCATCCGTGGCTTCCTGGGCGGCATGCTCAACGCGGGGATGCTGGCCGAGGACGACGAGGCGCTGGTGACGCGCGCGCGTCAGGAGCTGCGCGCCGCGCTCGGCATCGCCGCCGCCCCGGTGCTGACGCGCCTGCACCGCTGGCCCGCCTCGATGCCGCAGTACCGCGTGGGCCACCTCACGCGCGTGGAGACCATCGAGCGCGCGCTGGCCGCGCTGCCCGGCCTGGCCCTGGCCGGCGCCGCCTACCGCGGGGTCGGCATCGCCGACTGCGTGCGCTCCGGCGAGGCGGCGGCCGAGCAGGCGCTCGCCCGATGCTGATGTTCAAAACATCAGACAGTTGACATCAAAGCATCAAGCCGCCATCCTTGGATCATGCGGACGACACTGACCCTCGACGAGGACGTCGCCGTCCTGCTCAAGCGCGTGCTGGCCCGGCGCCCGGACGGCCTCAAGGCGGTAGTCAATGAGGCTCTACGGCACGGGCTGCGCCGAATCGGGGCTCCGCCCGAGCGTCGGGAGGTCTACGAGACGCCCTCGGTGGATACGGGGCGCTGCCTCCTCCCGAACGTCGACGACATTGCCGAGGTGCTCGCGATCGCCGAGGGCGACTGGCACAAGTGATCCTCGTCGACGCCAACGTGCTCGTCTACGCGCACAGCCGGTCGTTCGTGCAGCATGAGCCGGCCCGGGTCTGGCTCGACGCGCGGCTGAACGGCAGCGCCCCGGTCGGGCTGCCCTGGCCGAGTGTCCTGGCGTTCGTACGAGTCATATGCAACCCACGAGTGCTCGATCGACCCCGGTCGCCGTCGGAGGCGTGGAGTCAGGTGGAGGCGTGGCTGGACTGCCCGCCGGCATGGATCCCGCTGCCGACCGAGCGTCATCGAGAGGCGCTCGGAGCACTGCTGCGTGTCGCGGTACCTCGCGGCAACTTGGTCCCGGATGCGCATCTGGCCGCGCTCGCCATCGAGCATGGGCTCACGTTGTGCTCGACGGACGGAGACTTTGCGCGGTTCCCGGGGCTCCGGTGGGAGAACCCGCTGGCGTAGTGCCGCGTCAGGGCGGGAGCGCGGCGGCGGTGTCCTTGCCGGCCACGACCGGCACGATCTCGAACTCGATCAGGTGCGACCAGCCGGCGACCCAGCGCTGCAGCAGCGTGACGTCGTCGCACTCCATGAGTTGAAAGCAGCGGCCGACGTCGGCCGACACCCAGCTGCCGACGAAGCCGAGCCCGTCGGGGAGCCGGCGCCCCTTCGCGCGGAACTCGCGGTAGACGGCCAGCGCGTCCTGGTTGCGGAATCGCTCGATGACCATGAAGAGCATCGTCACACCACCCCGATCGCGCCGGCGGCGGCCAGGTCGTCGATCCGGCGCGACTCGTAGCCCAGCACCTCGTGCAGCACCTGGCGCGTGTGCTCGCCGATGCGGTACGGCGCGCCGGCCACGGGGGCCGTGGGCCGGCCATCCACCTGGAACGGCGTGGCGGTGACGCGGACCTTGCCGCGCCCGGCATGCGGGATCTCGGGGAAGGCGCCGCGAGCCTCGAGGTGCGGATGCGCGACGACCTCGTGCGGTGACAGCACGGGCGAGGCCGGCAGCCGTGCGGCCCGCAGGCCCTGCAGCGCGCGCTCGCGAGTGCCGAAGCCGTCGAGCCAGGCGACGATCAGATCGCGTAGCGCCGGCCAGTTCTGGCGGCGCAGGATCGGTGTGGCGAAGCGCGGGTCCTCGGCCAGCTCGGGCCGCTTCATCGCCGTGCACAGCCGTGACCAGAGCTGGGGGGCGCCGACGGTCTGCATCACGAAGTCCTCGCCCCCCAGGCGATGGACGATCATGCCGACGCGCGGGCCGACGGAGACCTCGCCGCCGTTGAGCACGGCGCCGTAGGAGACGTCTTCGGCGGCCACCATGGCCTCCAGCATCGAGACGTCGAGGTAGGCGCCGTGCCCGCTGCGCCCCCGGCGGACCAGCGCGGCCAGGATGGCGCCGAAGGCGTGGGTGCCCGAGAGCACGTCGGCCGATTGGAGATAGCCGGGGTGGGGGAGCGGATCGGTCCCGGCCTCGAGGTGCATGATGCCGGACACCGCGTTGATGATGTGGTGGAACGCCGGCGTGTCGCGCAGCGGGCCGGTCTGGCCGAAGCCCGAGATCGAGCAGTACACGATGTCCGGCTTCACGCGCGCCAGCGCGGCGTAGTCGCAGCCGATCCGGGCCGCCACGCCCGGCAGGAAGTTCTCGACGGCGATGTCGGCCACCCGGGTCAGGTCCAGGACCACCTCGCGGCCTCGCGGGTTGCCGAGGTCGAGCGCCACGCTCAGCTTGCCCGCGTTGATCCGCACGAAATAGGTCGCCTGGTCGGCGCGTCCCTCCTCGAGCTGGATGTAGCCGCGGCGCGTGTCGTCGCCCTCGCCGGGCCGTTCCACCTTGATCACGCGGGCGCCGAGGTCGGCCAGCATCCGCGTGCAGTACGGGCCGGCCAGCACGCGCGTGAAGTCGAGCACGGTGATGCCGTCGAGCAGCGGACCCGCCGGGGCCGGGGACATGGACGATTCCTCCTCGTGGATGCGAGCGGCTCCGAGCATACCCGACCTCGCCGGCGACACGCCCAGGCGGATCTTTTCGGGCTCCCACTTGGCCATGCGCTGCAGTAGTGTAGCGCCCATGCCGACCCTGGACGCCGTGCGGCTGGAGCATCTCACCCGCGACATCTTCGCCGCGCGCGGCGTGCCGCGCGACGACGCCGCGTGGATCGCCAGCCTGCTCGTCCGCGCCAACCTGCGCGGCCACGACTCGCACGGCGCGATCCGCATTCCGCAGTACGTCGCCTCGCTCGAGGCCGGCACGCTGAATCCGACGCCGCGGATGACGCTGGTCGTCGACACCCCGACCATCGCGATCCTCGACGGCGACGGGGGCTTCGGCCAGGTCGTCGCCCGGCGCGGTGTCGCGCTGGCCCTCGAGCGGGCGCGCGCGCAGGGGCTGGCGGCGGTGGCGCTGCGCGGGGCCAACCACGTCGGCCGGCTCGCCGACTACGCCGAGATGCTGGCGGGCGAGGGGCTGATCGGCCTGCTGTGGGCCAACGCCCGCGGCGGCCTCAACGTGGCGCCGTGGGGCGGGGCCGCCCGCCGCCTCGGCACCAACCCGCACGCCATCGCGGTGCCGGGCCCCGGCGGCGTCGTGACCATGTCGCATGACTTCGCCAGCAGCGTGTGGGCCGAGGGCAAGCTGCGCGTGAAGTTCAACCGGGGCGAGACGGTGCCGCCGGGGATCATGCTCAACGGGCTCGGCGAGCCCTCGACCGATCCGCGCGAGTACTACACCGAGCCGCCGGGCTCGCTGCTCACCGCCGGCGCCCACAAGGGGTTCGGGCTGTCGATCGCCATCGAGATCCTGGGCGGCATCCTCTCCGGGGCCGGCGCCGCCAGCGGCGAGCCCTCGGTGTTCCGCAACGGCACGCTCATCGTGGCCCTCGATCCCGCGCGCTTCCTGCCGCGGGCCGACTTTCACGCGCAGGTGGCCGCGCTGCTCGAGTGGGTGCGCGGCGCGCCGCTGGCCGCCGGCGCCAAGGAGATCCTGGTCCCGGGCGAGCCGGAGGCGCGCATGGAGCGCGAGCGGCGCGCCGCCGGGGTGCCGATCGAGGACGAGACGTGGCGGCAGATCCGCGAGTGCGCGGCCAAGGTGGGCGTCGATGCTTGAGGTCGTGACGATGAAGGAGATCGACGCGATCTTCGCCGTGACCGACGGGCTCGGCATCCACCGCGAGATGCTCGTGATCCCACTGGGGCCGGCCACGCCCGGCCGCGTGCGCCGCCTGCCGAGCGGCAAGATCGAGATCACCGTCGACGCCGCCCGCCCCACCGACGAGTGGCTGCAGGAGCTCCCCGCGCTGATCGCCGCCGCCCAGAGGTGACCGGACGGCTGAAGCGGGAGCTCGGGCTCCTCCCGCTGGCGGCGATCGTCTTCTTCAACGTCAGCGGCGGTCCCTACGGCGTCGAGGACGCCGTGTCGTCGTTCGGCCCCGGCCTGGTGCTGCTGCTCCTCGTCCTCACGCCCGTGCTGTGGAGTCTGCCGGTGGCGCTGGCGATGGCCGAGCTGGCGGCGGCGATGCCCGACGAGGGTGGCTACATCACCTGGGTGCGCCGCGCCTTCGGGCCGTTCTGGAGCTTCCAGGTCGGCTGGTGGTCGTGGATCGACAGCTTCGTCGACGTCGCCGTCTATCCGGCGCTGTTCGTCGAGTACCTGAGATTCTGGTATCCGGCCATGGGGCCGCTCGAGCGGTGGCTGCTCGCCGTGCTGTTCATCGTCGTCCTCACCACGCTGAACGTCGTCGGCGTGCGCCCGACCGGGCGGGCCGCGGTGGCGCTGTCGGTGCTGGCGCTCCTGCCGATCGCCGCGCTCGTCGTGGTCGGGCTGGCGACGGCCACGCAGGTGCCGTGGCGGCCGCTCACCGCCGAGGGGCGATCGATGGGCGCCGGACTGGGTGTCGGCCTGGCGGTCGTCATGTGGAATTACTCGGGCTGGGACACGCCGTCCACCTGCCTGGGCGAGACCCGGGCGCCGGAGCACGCGTTCCGGCGGGCCCTCTTCGTGGCGCTGCCGGTGATCGCGGCAGCCTACCTGCTACCGGTCGGCGCCGTGCTGGCGACCGGTGCCACCGACTGGGCCAGGTGGGACACCGGCGCGCTGCCGGTCCTGGCCCGTGCGGTGGGCGGCGTCTGGCTGGGCCACGCCGTCGCGCTCGGTGCGGTGGTCAGCGCCGCCGGGCTGTTCCTCACGCTGCTGCTGACGAACTCGCGGCTGCCCTACGTCCTGGCCCGCGACGGGTTCCTGCCCGCCGGCCTGGGCGCGCTCCACCCGCGCTTCGGCACGCCATGGGTCGCGGTCGTGCTGTCGGCGGTGCTCTACGCCGCGTTCTCGGCGTTCTCGTTCAAGGAGCTCATCGTCCTCAACGTCTGGCTCTACTCGCTCAGCCTGCTGATCGAGCTGGCCGCCTTTGTCCACCTGCGCGTGCGCGCGCCGGAGATGCCCCGGCCGTGGTGCGTCCCCGGCGGATTCGCGAGCGCGCTGATCGTGGCCGGCGTGCCCGCCGCGCTGTCACTGCTCGCGATGGCCACGGCGGGGTGGCTCAACACCCTGGCCGGGGCGACGGCAGCGCTCACCGGACCGGTCGTATATGTCGCGATCCGTGCGGCTCGTCGAGGTTGTCCTCGATGACCTGCGCCAGGCACTCGAGCGTGGCGAGCGTGTACACGTACGTCTTCCAGCTGACTGCGACCTGATCGCCTCGCTCGCCCGGCGCCGGCACGGGATGGATCGCCACGCTCACGTTGGGGCCGGTCCCGCTGCAGCCACCCGCGCAGGCGTCGCGGACCAGGATGCGATCGGCCACGCCGTGCCGCTCGGCCACCGCCCTCAGCCGCTGGGCCACGGCGCGGGCATCGAGCCGGCTCGCGCGCTCGCCGCGCTCGACCGGGAGCACGACCACGCCCGACTCGCGCGAGCACACGGTGATGATCAGGCGCCGAGCCATGCTCACCGCCACCGGGCGGCGGCCAGCCGGGCGGCCGCGAGGGCAGCATCGGCCCGGGGTGATTGCCAGCGACACCGCACGCGGCGCGCGAGCGCGCGTCGCACCCCGGCCCGGTACCAGTCGTCGGCCAGCAGGCCGCCGCTCCATGAGACGAGCACGGGCGTGGCGATGCCCAGGCGGCGGATCAGGCCGGCCGCCAGCGTCGCCAGCTGCGCCTGACCGTCGGCGACGATGGCGCACGCGCGACGGTGGCCGTGGCGGGCGCGACGCAGCACGGCCGGTGACAGCGCGGCGATGCGCGCCACGGCGTCGGGACGACGCCCGAGCGTGCGGGCGACGCGCGCGGCCTCGGGGCTCAGCCGCAGCCACTCCCGGCCGAGCCAGAAGGCCGAGCCCTCGTCACCGATCAGGGGACCGAGGCCGCCGGCCCGCGCGACGCGCCCGCGCCCGTCGCGGCCCAGAACGATCGAGCCGGTCCCCGCGAGGAGCAGCACGCCGGGCTGCTCGCCGAGGGCGCCGAGCAGCGCGCCCTCGGCGTCGGAGATCACCTCGACCCGATCGGCCAGACGGCGCAGGCGGCGGCGCACGGCCGCCCGCTCACCGGCGGTCCACACGCCGCGCGCGGCGACGACCAGCGAGTCGATTCGTTGCGGCGGAGGGCACAGCGTGCGCACGAACGTGGCCAGTTCCTGCAAGCGAGTGGCGCGTCGTAGACGGCGCGTGGCGCGTCCGTCGCGCAGGATGACCGCGCGGATCCACGTGCCGCCGAGATCGATGCCCACCGCGAGCGGCCGCTGTCGAGCGTGAGACATGGCTGACGATGCTGTCCATTATGCGCAGGGCCGGCGCCTCGGCGAGCGGCAGGAAATCACTCCGTTAGATGGCCGGTCCCCGTGGCACAGGAGATGCTTGGTCCTACCGGTGTCGGGAGGTGCGGATCATGGAGAAGGCGCTCGTGGCGTGGATGCTGGTGGCAAGCGCGGTCGCGGCGCCGGCCGCGGGCCCGCGCGAGGTCGTCGAGGCCGCCGTCGGCCGCGTCGTGGCGGCCATCCAGCGCGCCGACATGGAATCCGCGCCGGCGCCCTCGCGGGTGCACGCGCAGCACCGCCTCGACGTTCGCCGCGTCGCCACCGAGCTGTTCGACTTCGACGAGATCTCGCGACGTGCGCTCTCGCGCCACTGGACGGCGCGCAGCGCCGAGGAGCAGGCCGAGTTCGTCCGCCTGTTCACCGACCTGCTGGAGCGCAGCTACATCGGTCGCATCGAGTCGTACTCGGGCGAGACGCTCGTCTACCTGGGCGAGACGGTGGACGGGCCGTTCGCGACCGTCCGCTCCAAGGTGATCACGCGCCGCCGGGGCGAGACGCCGCTCGACTATCGCCTGCACCTGCGCGACGGGCGCTGGAAGGTCTACGACGTCCTGATCGACCACGTGAGCTTCGTCTCGACGTACCGCAGCGAGTTCGAGCGGATCCTCCAGAAGGAGTCCTACGCCGCCCTCGTCGCGCGCCTGCGCAAGCAGAGCACCGACGCCGCGGCCGCCACCCTCGTCCGCAGCCCGCGCTGAAGATGGAGGGCCGCGCCGGCCCTCGGGCAACGATGAACGGGTGCTCGGCGCGATCTCGTCCCTGACCTGGCCCGACTACACGGTCGTCGCGCTGGCCGTCGCGGCCCTCCTGGCCATCGGCGTCACCTTCAGCCGCGCGCCGCACGACACGGTCGACTTCTTCCTGGCCCGCCGGAGCGTGCCGTGGTGGGCCGCCTGCCTGAGCTTCCTGGCGACCGAGATCAGCGCGGTCACCATCATCTCGGTGCCGGCGACCGCCTACAGCGAGAACTGGGAGTACGCGCAGTTCTTCGTGGGGTCGAGCCTGGGGCAGTAGCGCGATGAAGGTCGCTGGTGGACTATAGCTTCTTGTCTGGCGTATCTGGCGACCCCGGCCGCGGCTTCGAACTTGCCGCGCGCATGGCCGCGAGGGCCGCCGGCGCACCGACCAGATCGAACCGGACGACTCGGAACTGATCGCCCTTCAGGGGAAACGCTATTCCGAGCTGATGGCTGCTCGCAATGATCTTGGAGATTGCCTCGAAGTCCGTGAACACGAGCCCGTAGGTTCCCGCCTGTCCGGCGGTCTCGCCCGTGCAGCCGACCTCGAGGCTCTGGGCGGCGGTGTCGGAGTTGACCAGCACCGGGTACCTCGCTCCGGGCCGACACCGGGTGCTCATGCCGAGCAGCCAGTAGCACGATGCCACGCTCGGATCGCAATACTGCCCCAGGATGTGGCCGCTGTCGGTCACCGTCGAGGCGTAGACGCCTCCGGTGTCGTCGACGCTGGTGGCCCACGTCCCGAAGGTCTGCGGTTCTGCGCGCGCCACGAATCCGCTCAGGAGAGCGAGAGCGACGATCGCCACGACGCGTTTCATCTCGATGTCCCTTCACCGACGACCCGCACGAAGGTCGAGCTCCGACAATCGGAGGGACCTCTCGTTACCTATCGAGGATGGTCTCGCGCCAATCGTGAGTCAACCACGACGAGTTGTGGGACGAGGACCGCGGTCCCCCAACCCGGGAGACATCGCAGCGCAAGGCGACGAACCAGACGGGGGCTCGCGCAGGGCGAGCGGCATGTCCCCGGCGGTCTGCGCCTGGCGAGCGTGATGGGCGGCGGAGGCCAACACGTGATCCGGGGTGCGGAACAGCACCCCGACGCCGAAGACGACGAGGGCGCCGATCATGCCCCACCAAGTGAAGGACACGTCAGGAATCCAGGCGGGCTGCTCGAAGGTCCCCTGGATTCCCAGCAGGGACGCCGAGCCGTTGAGAAAGACCAGGTGAAGCTTGCCGACGATCACCGTGACGAGCAGGCCCGCCGAGATGGCGAGCACGTTTCCGGGATCGGATCCGCGCCGTGTGGTCAGCATGCCGACGAGGAAGACGCCCAGCATCGGGCCGAGGATGAACCCGGCGATGCCCAGCACCACCGGGATGATCCGCAGATCCGGATTCGTCACCTTGGCGTGGGCGAAGCCGCCGGCGATGACGATCATGAGCGCGGCGAAGAACACGGTGAACCAGCGTGCGGCCCGGACGTAGTGAGCCTCGGCCTTGTCGCGGACCCAGCGGATGTACCAATCGTTCGTGGCACCGGTCGCGAGCGCGTTGAGGGCCGCCGAGAACGAACCCATGGCGGTCGCGAAGATGCCGGCCAGTACGAGCCCCCGGATGCCCACCGGCATGACGTTGAGGATGTACGAGCCGAAGACGTCGGCCGTCGCGGCCGGCTTGTAGGTCGGATCCTTCTGGTAGTAGACGAAGAGGAGGATACCGATGAACACGAAGGCGGAGGCGATCGGCAGGTCCATGAACGCCGCCGTGATGAGGCTCCGGCGGGCCTTCTGATGGGTCTCGGCGGTCAGCATTCGCTGCACCATGTCCTGATCGGTGCCGAACGCGGCCATGTTTCCCAGGGTGGCGCCGATGAGTGCCGAGAAGAGCGTGTAGTCGCTCGCCAGGATCAGCTTGACGAAGTCCCAGACGCCCATGGCGACCAGCTGATGGTTCGCCTTCCACGTCGCCAGGGCCGCAGGTTCAAAGCCATGGAGGACGTAGCCCTCATGGGTGGTCAGTTGCGGGACCGCCCGGATCACCTCCGCGAGCCCACCGACGTGAATCAGCAGCGTGCCGATCGCGATCAGAGCCCCGCCGAACATCAGGCCGGCCTGGATCACGTCCGTCCAGATCACGGCCTTGATGCCGCCGACCGCCGTGTAGAGGCAGGTCACGATCGTCAGCACCACGATGGCGGCCAGGTACGGGCCGATCGTGGTGACGGCCTGCTGGCTGAAGCGCACCTGCCCACCCGAGACGAACATGCGATAGGCCAGGACCATGACCAGCGACGGGATGAAGAGTCGTGTCCCCGAGGCGAGCGTTCGCATGAAGAGGAAGAGGGCCGAGACGTACGACTTCGTCGAAGGTCCGAAGCGGACGCCGAGGTAGTCGTAGACCGTGAAGACCTTGTAGGCGTAGTAGGGCTTGAGAAAGACGTGGCCCACGACGAAGCGCCCGAGGATGAGCCCGATGACGAGCTGCACGTAGGCGAAGCTCTGGTTGGTGTAGCCCTCCCCGGGCACGCCGAGGAACGTGGCGGCGCTGGTCTCGGCGGCGATGATCGAGGCCATCACGGCCCACCACGGCACCCGTCGCCCGCCGAGCGCGAAGTCGCTCAGGCTCCGCTCGCGCCGCCCCATGTACAGCCCGAGAGCCGTGATGGCGACGAAGTAGACGAGGACGATGCTGCCGTCGATCAGGAGCCCCGCGTCGCGTGCCATGGCCTGTTCTCGTTCTACCGGAAATCAGGCTGAGTATCCAAGCACTGCCCCTTCATGACTCGGGCGCTGCCCGCACCCAGCCATGTTCCGCTTTGTCTCGCGGCTGGCTGTGCTGGCCTTCGGCGTGCTGCTGGGCGTGCGGGCCTGGGCGTTCGCGTTCGTCCCCGGGCAGATGTTGTGGACCGTGCTCAAGATCGCCGGCGTCACGTCGGGCTCGCTGGGGACGATGGGCCTCGCGCTGCTGTGCTCGCGCCTCCTCACGCCCCGCTGACGGCGCGGGCGATCGTGGTGTCGATCAGATCCTCGTAGCGGTGCCGCGTCTGGATGAACCCGCCGTCGAGCAGGATCTGCTGCAGGTACTCGTAGCCGGGCGCGCGCAGGACGGGATCGGTGGCCCACGTGCCCTGGGCCTGGTAGCGGGCGACGACGGCTCGCCGGACGTCGGGCGCCACGTCGGCGAAGGCCGGGGCGACGAGCGCGGCGACGGCGGCGGCCGGCGCGTGGGCCAGCCACTGCTGCGCCTGGAAGAGCGCCCGCGTGAAGCGCGTGAGCATGTCGCGCCGCTCGGTCAGGGCCGCCGTGGTCGTCATGAACGAGGAGAACGGTAACGGTCCCGTCGCGTCCCCCATCGAGGCGGCCAGGTGCGCGGCACCCTCGGCCAGCAGCAGCTCGGTGAACGGCTGGCCCGTCTCCAGGAAATCGCCGTACCCCGCCCGGAACGCCGCCACCGCCTCAGCCACGGGCCGCGTGCGCTCGATCCGCACCTGGGCCGGATCGACACCGTGGCGGCGCAACACCGTGAGCATGCACTGCCAGGGCGTCGGCGCCTCGGCGAACGACAGCACGGTGCGGCCGACCAGATCGGACCACGCGAAGGCCGGCGCCGGCCGGCGCCGAAGCAGGAAGAATCCGTTGCGGCTGTTCACCTCGGCGAAGTGGACGAGCCGGGGACCGCCGCGGTCGGCCAGATCGAGGCTGCGCATCACGCCGCCCAGGCACACCTGGGCGGTGCCGTCGATCAGCGCGCCGGTGGTGGTGACGGCGGCGGTGGAGGTGCGGACCTCGACGTCGAGTCCCTCGGCGGCGAAGTGGCCGCCGTAGAGGGTCACGAACTGCGGGGTGTAGAACAGCGAGCGAAACGGCTCGTAGACGGCCAGTCGCTCGCTCATGGGTGGCTCAGCCGGGCGACGACGGCGTCGAGCTGGCACTTGCGGAAGCCGTAGGCGGTGAGGCCGCGCACCCCCGGCGCCAGCAGGGCGGCGTCGTAAGGATCGCGCAGCAGCACGACGGCCAGCGGGCGGGCCCGGCTCTGGAGCGCGTCGAGGAGCGCGCGGTTGGACGCGTACAGGTGCGCGTCGAACAGGAAGAGCACGGTGGCGTCGGCCGCCGCCGCCTGCTCGGCCGCGCCCGCGATCTCCTCGGGCGTCGGCTCGATGCCGACCACCGCGACCTCGGGCGCGATGCCGGCCGGGGCGAAGGCGCCGCGCACCCATCCCCGCTCGTCGGCCACCTCGGGCTCGATGGTGATGCGCGGCGCCAGCGCCGAGAAGCGCGGGAAGACCACGAGGACCTTGCCGTTGAGCGCGCGCGCGAGATCCGGCGCGCCCCGCCCCACCTCGGTCACCGCCCGGGTGGCGATGGCCTGGGCCAGAGGCCGGCCGTCGGCCTCGGGCGCCGGCGCTCCGCCCGCGCGGCGCGCCGTGCGCGACAGTCGGAGCCGGCGCACGCGCTCGGCGGCCGCCTCACCCTCGGCGAGCGGCAGCGTCCGCTCCCGGTAGGCGGCGACCAGCGCGGCGGCGGCCGCCCGCTGGGCCGGCGCGGTGTGACAGACCAGCAGCAGGTCGTGGCCGGCCGCCGCCGTCCGCACCGCCGCCTCGCCGATCGGGCACGCCTCGCTGACGGCGCCCATCTCGAGGTCGTCGGAGACGATCACGCCGGTGAAGCCCAGCTCGCCGCGCAGCCAGTCGCCGACGATGCGGCGTGAGAACGTCGCCGGCACGCCGCTGGGGTCGAGCTTCGGGTACACCGGGTGCGAGGTCATCACGGCCTCGATGCCGGCGGCGATCGCCTCGACGAACGGCGGCAGGTGGATCTCGCGCATCTCCTCGGGTGTCGAGTCGATGGTCGGTAACCGTAGATGAGCGTCGAGCGGCGAGTGGCCCTTGCCCGGGAAGTGCTTGGCGCACGCCGACAGGCCGCCGCGCGCCATGCCACGGATGCGGGCGACCCCGTAGCGCGCCACGAGCTTGGGATCCTTGCCGTACGAGCGGATTCCGATGTTGGGGCTGTAGCGGTCCGTGAGCACGTCCAGGCACGGGCCCAGATTGAGGTCGACGCCGAGCCGCCGCAACTCGTGTGCCTCGATCACCCCTTGCCGGAACGCGAAGGCTTCCTCGCCGGCGGTGCCGAGCGCGAGGTTGTCGGGGAAGATCGTCGTTCCCTGGCCGAGCATCACGATGCGCCCGCCCTCGTGATCGGTCGCGACCAGCAGGCGCCGGCCGAGCGCGGACTCCAGTGCGTCGAGCAGCGTGGCGAGGCCGGCGGGATTCTCGAAGTTCCGCCGGTAGAGGATCAGCCCAGCGGCCCGGGTCTCGCGGAACAGCGCGACGTCCTCGTTCGTGAGCGTGGGACCGATCAACCCGACCATGAGGCGTTCGCCGACGAGGTCTTCGATGTCCATGGCGCCCTCGATTCTAAACGGGCACCCCCGGTTGCGCGCCGCGTTGTAACGGCTGGTCCCGGTGCCAGTCTGGCGTGTAGAAATAGGAATACCGTCGCGCCCACGACGCCGGCGGCTCCCTCCACACCTGGCCCGGCCCCCTTAAGTACCGATGTCGACGTCACTCTGGACCTCCGGGCGCGCCTGGCACGTCCGGTGCTCATGATGCCCGCCGCCGGGAGGTCATCCCGGTCGCAAGGGACGGAGGAACGGTCATGGGCAATCCATCAGCGCTCGCGGGCTTGCTGCTGCTTCTGGGGGTCGCCACGACCTCGCCGACCGGCGCCCAGACTCCGGGGCTGGTGAGCGGCGCTTACGAGCGGATGTCGACGGGCAACCAGAAGATCGCGCGCGCTCTGTTCGACGCGCAGGCGGCGGCCACCACGCCGGCGCCTCCCGCCAGCGGCACCACCAAGTCGCTCACGCTCGACGAGATCGCCGCGCAGAAGCAGAACGGTACGGCGTGGGGTCAGGTCTTCAGCGCGATGAAGTCGCGCGGGCTGGTGCTGGAAAAGAACCTGGGCCAGGTCGTGAGCCGCTACGAGCACCAGAACGGTGCGGCGATGGCCGGCGACCCCAAGGGCAAAGTCGCCGAGCGATGAATGGTTCGAACCCCTGGAAGCTCGCGGCGACCGCCATGGCTCTGGTCATCGTGACCTCGCTGGTGATCGCCGTGATCGCGTGGACCACCAGCGACGTGGAATTCAGAGTCGAGGCGCCGCGGGCCGAGCCCGCGAAGTCGATGCGGATGGCGGTCGTCGCGCCCCAGGCCAGCGCCATGGCCACCCCGCCTCCCTACGCCATCGCGGCCTGCAACCGGCAGGCGAGCCGGGCGGGCTCCGAGGACGGGCAACCGGAGGCGCTCAAGGCCGGCGTCCTCGGCAGCGGCACCCTCTACGGTCTCGATCAGAAGCACAAGCCCGACGAGCGCTATCGCGACGCCTACGCGCGGTGCATGCGCTCGCGCGGCTTTTCGAAGTAACGCCGGCCCTCCGGCGACGGCCTCCTCGTCTCCCGGTTCCCTCGCGAACTGCCTGATCCCTCCCATCCGGCTGGTACGATGAGCCCAGGCCTCGGGTCGGGGCCGGGAGGTGACCATGACGCGACTGGTCCTCGTACTCAGCATCCTCACCCTGCTCGCTCCGGCAACGCTCGCCACGGCGGCCGACGACTCGAAGGTCAAGGCCGCGACCAATCAGGTGGAGACCGGCGCCAAGAAGATCGGTGACGGCCAGGTCGGCGACGGCGTCGAGCAGACGGCCAAGGGCGTGGGCAACACGGTCGTCGAGGGCGCGAAGTTCACCGGCGAGAAGCTCAAGGAGTCGGGCAAGGCGGCCGAGCCCGAAGCCAAGAGCACCTGGCACAGCCTGAAGGACACCGCGACCGGGTTCGGTTCCTCGGTGAAGATCTTCTTCACCACGCTCTTCTCGAACTGACGCGGGCCCTGTCTCAGCGATAGGCGAGGGCGGCGGCGCGACGGCGCCGCCACTTCGCCAGGTCGCTTCCCCAGCTGCGCTCGATCGCCCCCAGCGGCTGGCCGCGCTCGATCGCGTGGCGGATCCGGTCGGTGCCCAGCAGGATGTCGATCGGCAGCCGGCGATGCTCGAACTCGTAGGGCGGGCGGCGCCAGCGGAACGCGCGGGGAGCCAGCCGGCGTGCGACCGCGATGATCGCCAGGCCGGTCAGGAAGGGCTTGAAGCGCGCCTGGTCGGTCACGTGGACCTGCACGCCGCCGCACAGGCGCCCGGCCCACTTCTGGAACGTCGGCCGGAAGCGCGCCGGCCGGAAGACGACCCCGGGCAAGCGCTCGGCGGCCAGCGCATCGGCGTAGGCGTGGGCGTCGAGCCAGGGCGCGCCCACCCATTCGAAGGGGCGCGTCGTGCCGCGGCCCTCGGACATGTTCGTGCCCTCGATCAGGCAGCCGCCGGGGTAGACGCGGGCGGTGTCCGGGGTCGCCATGTTGGGTGAGGGCGCCACCCACGGCAGCCCCGTGTCCTCCCACTGCATCGCACGCCGCCAGCCGCGCAGGCCGACCACGTCGACCTCGCCGCCCAGCCCGTGCTCGCGCTGCAGGTAGCGCGCGAGCTCGCCGATGGTGAGCCCGGGCCGCGCGGCCAGCGGATAGAGGCCCACGAAGGAGGCGAACGCGGGATCGGGGATGTTGCCCTCCACGATCGCGCCGCCCAGCGGATTGGGACGGTCGAGCACCAGTGCGCGCACGCCGGCCCGCGCGCACGCCCGCATGGCCAGCGCCATCGTCCACTGGAACGTGTAGTAGCGCGAGCCGACGTCCTGCAGGTCGATCACCAGCAGGTCGAGGCCGCGCAGCATCGCCGCCGTCGGCTCCCGCCGCTCGCCGTACAGGCTCACCGCGCGCAGGCCGGTGAGCGGATCGCGCTCGGCGGCGATCGGCACCAGATCCTGGGCGGCGCCCCACAGGCCGTGCTCGGGCGCGAACAGCGCGGCCAGCCGCGCGCCCCGCACGTGGCGCAGCAGGTCGACGGCGTGGTCGAGCCGCGCATCGACCGAGGCCTGGTGGGCGAGGAGCCCGAAGCGACGGCCGCGCAGGAGGGCCAGACGGTGATGGACGAGGACGTCGAGACCGGACTGGACGCGTGGCACCGCGGCCGAGTGTAGCGCAGCCGGTGTTACCATGCGCGCGATGCCCGCGCGCGTGCGCTACGAGCGGCTCACCACCGAGAGCGTCAACCCGCGCAGCGCGCGCCTCGATCGCCTCAGCGCCCGCGCCATCGCCCGCCTGATGAACCAGGAGGACCGCATCGCGGTGGCCGCGGTCGGCCGGGTGGCGCCGGCCATCGGCGCCGCCGTCGACGCGATCGTCGCCGCGCTGGCCGCCGGTGGCCGGCTCTTCTTCGTCGGCGCCGGCACCAGCGGACGGCTGGGTGTGCTGGAGGCGGCCGAGTGTCCACCCACGTTCGGTACCCGGCCGGGGCAGGTGCAGGCGATCATGGCCGGCGGGCGGCGCTCGGTGTTCCGCTCGCGCGAGGGCGCCGAGGACGACGGGCGGGCGGCCGCCCGCGCCGTGCGCGCACGGGTCCGCCGCGGTGACGCGGTGGTGGGCGTGTCGGCCAGCGGTGTCACGCCGTTCGTCCGGGCCGCGCTCGTCACGGCGCGCCGGCGGGGCGCGGCCACCGTGCTCGTGCAGTGCAGCGCCGCCCGCACGCGCACCGCGGCCCGCATCGTCATCCGGCCGATCCCCGGTCCCGAGGTCCTGGCCGGCTCCACGCGGCTCAAGGCGGGCACGGCCACCAAGCTGGTGCTCAACACCCTGACGACCGCGAGCATGGCGCGGCTGGGCAAGATGTACGGCAACCGGATGATCGACCTGCAGCCGCGCTCGGCCAAGCTGCGCGCGCGGGCCGAGCGGCTCGTGGCCGAGATCGCCGGCGTGGGACCGGCACGCGCGCGGCGCGCGCTCGTCGAGGCGCGCGGGCGCGTGCGGCTGGCGATCGTGGTGGCGCGCAGGAATCTGCCGGCCGATGCCGCTGCCCGCGCCTTGCGGGCGGCCGGCGGATCCCTGCGCTCGGTGCTGGAACGGCGACCCTCGCGCTGACGTTCCCGCTCGCGTGCGGGTACGCGGATTGCTATTTCAAGCCGCATGTTGATTTCTCGCTGCGCGTGGCACCCGGAGAACTACGGCTGCTAGCTCGGGCTGCTAGCTCGCGCGCTGACCGTGACCGAGGGGCGCTGGGGATGAGCGCGCTGTGGGGCGCTGGCTGAACGCGTGACCGAGGAGCGCCCCGGCTCCGTCGGGGCGTGACGAGCGATTTGGGGGTATGGGGGCCATTTCGGGCCCCCATTTTAATTAAGTGTGAGACGGACCGGCCGTGTCCTCGGAGCGGACGGGCGTGCGGCCGCGCAGGAAATCGAAGTCGCAGCCCTCGTTGGCCTGCAGCACGTGGTCGAGGAACAGGCGGCCGTAGCCGCGGGTGAAGTGCGGCGGCCGCGGCATCCACGCGGCCCGGCGCCGGGCCAGCTCCGCCTCGTCCACGCGCAGGGTCAGCGTGCGGCGCGACACGTCCAGCTCGATCTCGTCGCCGTCGCGCACGAGCGCGAGCGGCCCGCCCACCGCCGACTCCGGCGCCACGTGCAGCACCACGGTGCCGTACGAGGTCCCGCTCATCCGCGCGTCGGAGATCCGCACCATGTCCTTCACGCCACGCTTGAGCAGGCGCGACGGCACCGGGGCCGCGCCCCACTCCGGCATCCCGGGCGCGCCGCGCGGGCCCACGTGCTTGAGGACAAGTACGGACGTCTCGTCGATCGCCAGATGCGGGTCGTCGATGCGCCGGTGCAGGTCGGCGTGGTCCTCGAACACCACGGCCCGCCCGCGATGGCTGAACAGGTGCGGCGAGGCCGCCGACACCTTGATGACGGCGCCGCCGGGGCAGAGATTGCCGGTCAAGATCGCCAGGCCGCCCTCGGGTGCCAGCGGCATCGCGAGCGAGCGGATGACGTCCGCGTTCCAGCAGGACACGTCGCGCACGTTGTCGGCCAAGGTGTGTCCGTTCACGGTGGGCGAGGCGCCGTGGAGCAGCGGCAGCAGCTCCTTCAGCACGACGGGCAGACCGCCGGCGTAGAAGAAGTCCTCCATCAGGTACTTGCCGGAGGGGCGTAGGTTCAGCAGGAAGGGCGTCGTGCGTGAGAGCTCGTCGAAGCGCGCCAGCGACAGCGGCACGCCGGCGCGGCCGGCGAGGGCCAGCAGGTGGATCACCGCGTTCGTCGAGCCGCCGATCGCCATGAGGGTGCGGATCGCGTTGTCGAAGGCCTGGGGCGTGAGGATCTCGCTCGGCTTGGGGCCGCCCGCCTTGGCCATCTCCACCGCGCGGCGCCCGGCCAGCTCGGCCATCGCCAGGCGGCGCGAATCGGGGGCGGGGATGGCGGCGTTGCCGGGCAGCGTCATGCCGAGCGCCTCGGCCATCGAGGCCATGGTGGAGGCGGTGCCCATCACCATGCAGTGGCCGGCCGAGCGCGACATGCACGACTCTGCCTCGCAGAACTCCTCGTCGCTGATCGTGCCCGCGCGCTTGTCGGCCCACAGCCGCCAGCCGTCGGTGCCGGAGCCGAGCTCCTCGGCGCGCCACTTGCCGCTCAGCATCGGCCCGCCGGTCACCATCACGGCCGGCACGTCGGCCGAGGCCGCGCCCATCAGCATGGCCGGCGTGGTCTTGTCGCAGCCGGACAGGAGCACGACGGCGTCGAGCGGGTAGGCGCGGATGCACTCCTCGACGTCCATCGCCATGAGGTTGCGGAACATCATGGTGGTGGGCTTCATCAGCACTTCGCCCAGCGAGATCGTGGGGAACTCCAGCGGGAAGCCGCCGGCCGACCACACGCCGCGCTTGACCGCCTCGGCCACCTGGCGCAGGTGAGCATTGCAGTTGGTCAGCTCCGACCACGAGTTCGCGATACCGATGACCGGCCGGCCGTCGAACACGACGTCGCTGAAGCCCTCGCTCTTCAGCCACGAGCGATGCACGAATCCATCGAGGTCCTGACGGCCGAACCAGTTGCGACTGCGCAGCGCATCGGATGTCATGGCGCCCTCCGAGGCAGCAGCTTACACAAGAACCGGCTCGCCCCGCCCGGAGACGCCGGCCGGCGTCTCCGGGCGCGCCGTCACTCTCCGTTCAGCGCCGGGTGTAGATGTTGTTCGCCTCTTGCAGCGCCAGCTGCAGCTGCTGGCCGAGGTCGCTGCGGCCGCCCTTGACGCCCTGATCTCGTCGGGCCGACAGATCCTGGTCGCGCGCTGGCCGGACGACTTCGCGTTGCCTCTGCTCTTCTTCGTCCTCATGGCGTCCCTCCTGGGATCACGAATGACGATCGCTCAGAGGCACTCCGCGCCAGGCCGGACGCGCTGCGATCTTGCCGGTCTGGCCGGGAACGGCTCGGGCACTGCGCCTCAACGGGATGGGCCGGGCGGTCGATCCGCCCGATCGCCCGGTTGCGCCTCCCGAGCGGGTGTGATGTCATTGGCATCCTCCAGAAGCGCTCGCGTCACAAGGAGACTGCATGCGGCTCGCGGGCAAGGTCGCCGTGGTCACGGGCGGAGGCAGTGGGATCGGGCGGGGCATCGTGCTGGCGATGGCGCGCGAGGGCGCCGACATCGCCATCCCCGACATCCAGGTCCTCAACGCCGAGAGGGTCGCCGACGAGGTCAAGGCGCTCGGGCGCCGGGTCATCGCCATGAAGACCGACGTCACCAGCTCGGCCGACATCAAGGCCATGGTCGACCGCACGCGCGACGTGCTGGGCAAGATCGACGTCCTCGTCAACAACGCCGGCATGGCGGCCCCGCCCGGCATGCCGTTCACGAACAATACGGAAGACGATTGGGACCGCGCCTTCGCGGTCAACACCAAGTCCGTGTTTCTCACCTGTAAGGCCGTCGCGCCCTACTTCATCGAGCGCAAGGCCGGCCGCATCGTCAACATCGCGTCCATCGCCGGCCCGCTGAGCGCGCCCACGATGCCGGCCTACAGCGTGGCCAAGCAAGGCGTCATCACGTTCACGCGTGTCGTCGCCAAGGAGCTGGCGGTGCACGGCATCACCGCCAACGCCATCTGCCCCGGCGTGCTCTACACCGAGTTCTGGCAGAAGCTGGCCCAGCACATCGCCGACACCAATCCCGCGTTCAAGGGCATGACCGCCCGGGAGGTGTTCGACAAGCGGGTGAGCGACATCGTCCCCATGAAGATCGAGCAGGAGCCGGTGGATATTGGCAACGCCGCCGTATTTCTCGCCTCCGACGAGGCGCGCTACATCACGGGGCAGGCGCTGATGGTCGACGGCGGCTGCGTGATGTACTGAGCTCCATGACGAGACGATGATAAGGACCCATCTGCTTCGTTGCCTCCTTGCTCCTCCCTGCGGCGTAGGCGGCCTACGCCTCAGTCGTCGCGCGTCGGCGCCTCGCATCTGGGCCCTTCTCCTCGCTCGTGCGAACCCGCGTGGTACCCGATGTCATGAGGCAAACGCAGAATGAACTTCGATTTCACCGGGCAAGAGGAAGCGTTTCGTAAAGAGGTCAGGGCGTGGTTGGAGCGGAACCTGCCGGATGATTTGAGGGGGAAGGCGTTTGCGGCGTCGCGGGCGGATGTGGGGGAGGTGCGGCGGCTGCGGGCGTGGCAGAAGACGATGGCCGAAGCAGGATACGTCGGTATGGACTGGCCGGTGGAGTTCGGCGGGCGGGGCGCCGCGATCACCGAGATGGTGATCCTGTATCAGGAGATGGCGCGGGCGGAGTCGCCGCAGATCGTCAACCGCGGGGGCGTGTCGATGCTGGGGCCGACGCTGATGAAGCTGGGGACGCCCGAGCAGCGGACGCGCTTCCTGCCGCGCATCCGCACCGCCGAGGATCTGTGGTGTCAGGGCTTCTCGGAGCCGAACGCCGGCTCCGACCTGGCCAACCTCCAGACGCGGGCGGTGCTGGAGGGCGATCACTTCGTGGTCAACGGCCAGAAGGTGTGGACCAGCATGGGCCACGTGGCCGACTGGTGCTTCCTGCTGGTGCGCACCGATCCCACCGCCGCCCGCCACAAGGGCATCTCGTTCCTGCTGGTCGACATGAAGACGCCCGGCATCACGGTGCGGCCGCTGCGCCAGATCACCGGCGAGGCCGAGTTCAACGAGACGTTCTTCGACAACGTGAGAGTCCCGACGCAGAACTTGGTGGGGAAGCTGAACGAGGGGTGGAGCGTGGCGATCACCACCCTGGCGTACGAGCGCGACCTGCTGACGTTCATCCGTCACATCTCGCTGCGCAACGCCCTGCACCGCCTGGTGAAGCTGGTCCAGGCCCGCGGCAAGAGCGCCGATCCGGTGGTGCGGCAGAAGATCGCCAAGCTGTGGATCGGCGAGCAGGCCCTGCAGCTCAACGGCTATCGCAGCCTCACCAGGATCCTGCGCGGCGGCCAGCCGGGCCCGGAGGGCTCGACCTCCAAGCTGTTCTGGAGCCAGCTCGACCAGGACGTGGC
>JBGQLG010000090.1:0-20991 GCA_041499965.1 Methylomirabilia bacterium | reverse complement strand
CCCAGGATGGCGATGACGCGGCCGAGCGGGTCGATCTTCACGGTGGCCGAGTCGACGGCGCCGGACTTGGGCAGGTACTCGGGCTTGGCCCGGAACTGCGGGTCGAGCGCGGTGGCGACGTAGCCCATGTTGGAGACCGAGGGATCGACCGCCAGCGCCAGGCCGATGCCGAAGTAGCGCCCGGCCGCGCGCGCCCGCGCCTGCTCACGCCTGAGCTCCTCGTACTTCGCGATGGCGAGCGCCTTGTCGAAGGTGGCCTGATAATCGCCGCTGTCGTACAGGCCGCCGGTCGGCGTGCGGTACGGAAAGCTCTCGGCGCCGATCAGGTTGCGCCGCCGGATCTCGACCGGATCGATCCCCAGCCGCTCGGCCAGCAGATCCATCATCCGCTCGGTCTCGAAGTAGAGATGGCCGCACGCGTAGCCTCGGTTCGGTCCCGTGAGGCTCTTGTTGGTCATCACCACCGAGGCGTCGACCTCGAGGTTCTGGAACCGATACGGCCCCACGAAATTCCCGGTCGGCCGGAAACTACATCCGGGTTCAGGGCTTCGAATATAGCCCCCGACGTTGTCGTACCACTTGAAGCGCATGCCGAGAATGGTGCCGTCCTTTTGAGCCGCGATCTCGCGCCACGCCACCCGGTCGGTGCCGCTGGACGAGGCCAGCAGGTGCTCGCGGCGGTCCTCGATCCACTTCACCGGCACGCCGAGCTTCATGGCGGCCAGCCCCACCAGCGCCATGTAGGGATAGATGCTGCTCTTGATGCCGAACGAGCCGCCGATGTCGGGCGGCACGATGAAGCGCAGGCGGTTCTCCGGCAGCTGCAGCACCCGGGCGACGAGCGGGTGCATGATGAAGGGCCCCATGAAGTTGGACCAGATGGTCAGCACGCCCTCGACCGGCTCCCACCGCGCGATCACGCCGTAGGTCTCGATGGGCGTCGAGCTGTACTTGGGGAACTTGAAGCGCTCGCGCACGACCACGTCGGCGTCGGCGAAGGCGCGGTCGGGATCGCCGTAGACGAGGCGCCGGTGGCCGGCCAGGTTGGAACCCACCTTGTCGTGCAGGACCGGCGCGTCGGGCTCGAGCGCCTTCTCCGGATCGACGACGACCGGCAGGACCTCGTAGTCGACGCCGACCACCTCGGCCGCGTCCTCGGCCAGGTAGCGGTCGCGCGCCACCACCACCGCCACCGGCTCGCCGACGAAGCGCGCGCGGTCGATCGCCGTCGGATAGTAGTGGACGGGCGCGGTCACGCCGACGCCGAATGGCTTGCAGGCCGCCGCGACGTCGGCCCCGGTGATGGCGCCGACCACGCCCTCCATCGCCAGGGCCGCGGTCAGGTCGTAGCCGAGGATCCGCGCGTGCGCGTGGGGCGAGCGCACGATCGCCGCGTGGCAGAGATTGGCCACCGGCGGGTGATCGTCGATGAAGGTGCCGCGGCCGGTCAGGAGCCGCCCGTCCTCGACGCGCGGCACCGACTGGCCGACCCAGCGATCGGTCATGCGCGCTGCACTCTAGTCAGCGTCCAGGAGCCCTGTCAAGGCAGCCCCGCCCTCAGTACTCACCGAGACAGCGGTCGACGACCGCTCTGGCCCGCGCCCAGTCGTAGGCGCGGAACATCCGCGTGTTCACGACCGGCTGCGCGGCCGAGTAGAACATCTCGTACTGTAGCTGGCGGCCGCCGAACTCGGTGCCGACGAAGTCCCACACCAGCTTCAGCAGCTTCACCCGATCGCGGGCGCCCACCGTGGCCCCGCGCATGAAGCGCTCCACGTCGGCGCACGTCTCGGGACTGGTGAAGCTGGCCTCCGAGGACGGCAGCTGCTGGAAGGCCCCGCCGGCCAGCTCGCGGATGGCGCGCAGCATGTCCACGATGAGCCGCCGCTGCAGGCTCATGCCCGCGTAGATGTACTGCGGGTGCGGACGGGCCACCCCGTCCAGGATCAGCGGATTGCGCTCGGCCGCCTGGACGATCGCGTCGAAGGTCGCGCACAGCGCCGCGATGTCGCCGCCCAGCGCGGCCTGGGCCTCCGGCCGCCGCTCCCCCGCGTGCACCTCCAGCAGCTTCAGGGCCAGCCCGGCCATGAACTCCAGCTTCACCGTGAAGCGCACGAGCGACTGGAAGTTGGCCAGCGTATGAGAGGGCGACTCGTGGAACTGGGCGTTGACCAGGCCGACGTCGCGGTAGACGAACACCTGCTCCCAGGGCACGAACACGTCGTCGAAGACCACGGTGGCGTCCACCTCGTCGAACCGCGACGAGAGCGGGTAGTCGAAGACGCTCGTCGCCGTCTGGGCGTAGGGCCGGCGCGGGTGGACGCGGACCCCCGGCGCGGCCACCGGCGTGACGAACGACAGCGCGTAGTCCTCGTCGCCGGCCTGCAGCGGCGTGATGTAGGAGATGAAGAGCCAGTCGGCCAGCACCGCCGAGGTCGTGATGCCCTGCGAGCCCCGGACCACGATGCCGCCGGCGCGCTCGGCGACGACGCCCGGGTACAAGAACGGCTCCGGCTGGAGGTGGGCGGCGGGTTGCGAGCGGTCGATCTGCAGCGGCACGATGCCGTAGGCGACGTACAGCTCCTCGTCACGCGCGCGCTCGTGGAAGCGCACCACGTTGTCGCCGAAGCGGGCGCCGCCGCGGTCGAAGAGCTGGCGCCAGCCGGCGAACGCGGCGAGCACGCCGGCGACGTGATCGGGCGTGCGGCCCATGAGCCCGAACGACGGCTCCGCCCACAGCCGGTGCACGCGGCGGCGGGCGGCGAGATCGTCGGCCGAGCGCGGGATCAGCCACATCGCACTGTGCCGGCGGCCGGTGGCCGGGTCGACGTAGGTCGTCCCCGCCTGGGCGTCGGCGCGGCCGGCGAGGTCCCAGGTCGCGGCGATGCGCCGGATGGGCTCGGCGAAGGCCGGGTGCTTGGTGACGTCGCCGACGCGCTCGCCGTCGAGGAACACGGCGCGCCCGTCCCTCAGGCTCGCGAGATAGTGCTCACCGCTGCGCATCGGACTCTCCTTCGCGCGGCCACCTTGCCACAGCCCTCGCGCGAATGACAGTGCCAGCGGGGGCGACTCTCGAGCTCGCGAACCGAGCGGGCTACTTGACCTTCGTGACCGGCTCGTCCGGATGGGCGGGGTTGGGGACGAGGCGCCGGCCCTGGCACTCGACGAACAGGTCGAGCTTCTCGAGCACGGTCTGGCCGATGAGCACTTCGTCGCCCAGCACGAGGGCTTCCTCGAGCGTGTCTCGTCCGTGAAGCTCGACGACGAGGGGCTCGGTCACGCTCACGGCCTCCGTCCGCCCATCGGCATACTCGACCACTCGCTGGCCGCGAAGGCCCAGACCCAGTCGTTCGGCGATATGTTGGGGCAGGACCATACGGACAGCGCCGGTATCGACGAGTGCGTCGGCGTCGCAGCTCCGGACCTGGTCCGGTGACCGCAAGCCTCGCCGGACCAGGGCCTCGTCGACGGCGTTCGTCAGCCGCGCCGCGGCTCGGACCTCACCCATGCCTGACCACGATCGTTCCTCCGAGCGACTCAGGGGCTGTGATCGGCTCAGATGGTCAGGCACGTCTCTTCACTCCTCAATGTCCACCTGATGATACCGCCGACATTCGCGGCCGCCGCGCGCTGCGGCGTCACCGGCCGGTCGCGCCTCGGCCGCCGCTCGCTCGCGTGTACGCGCTCCACACGCGGGCCGGGCTGAGCGGAAGCTCCGTGGGCTCCACCCCGAACGGCGCGAGCGCGTCGGCCACCGCGTTGGCGAGCACCGCAGCAGGCCCGAGCGTGCCGCCCTCGCCGACGCCGCGGACGCCGGCCAGGTTGGCCGCCGGCTCCTCGACGTGCTCGGTCTCGAACGACGGGATGACGGCGGCCGTCGGCATCGCGTACTCCATGAAGGTGCCGGTGAGGAGCTGGCCCGCGTCGTCGTAGACGAGATGCTCGGCGAGCGCGCCGCCGATGCCCTGGGCGATCGCCCCGTGCACCTGGCCCTCGACGATCAGCGGATTGATGATGCGGCCGGTGTCCTCCACGCACACCCAGCGACGGATCGCGATCGTGCCGGTCTCCGGCTCGACCTCGACGATCGCGGCCTGGGCCCCGGCGGCAAACGTCCCGCGGATCGGATCGTAGAAGCGCGTGACGTCGAGGCCGGGCTCGAGGTCGGGCGGCAGGCGATGAGTCTCGAGGTGCGCGATCCGCGCGATCTCGGCCAGGGCCACCGCGCGGTCGGGCGCGCCACGCACCCGCACCCGGCCGTCAGCCACGTCGAGATCCTCGACCGCCGCCTCCAGCACGTGCGCGGCGATGCGCACGATCTTCTCCCGCACCGCCCGGCCCGCGCGGATCACCGCGCCGCCGCCGATGACCGCCTGGCGCGAGGCGAAGGCGCCGAGGCCGAACGGCGTGGCGTCGGTGTCGCCGAGCACGACGCGCACGGTGTCGATCGGCACGCCGAGCTCGCCGGCCACGAGCTGGGCCAGCGTCGTCTCCAGCCCCTGCCCCTGCGAGGTGACACCCGCCAGCACGGTGACGGCTCCCGAGGGATCCATCCGCACCGTCGCGCCCTCGTGGCCGGTGCGAAACGGCATCCGCGGCCCCGCCGACGCTGCCTGGCCGAGGCCGGTCAGCTCGTTGTAGACAGCGAAGCCGATGCCCACGTGGCGGCCCTGGGCCCGCAGTCGCGCCTGCTCGACGCGAAAGCCGGCGTAGTCGATCGTGGCGACGACCTTCTCGAAGCAGACGGGATAGGTCGGACTGTCGTGCACGAGCCGCGTGGCCGAGGTGTACGGCAGATCGGCGGGCCCGATCAGGTTGACCCGGCGGACCGCGACGGGATCGAGGCCGAGCGCACGGGCGCCGAGATCGAGCACGCGCTCCATCACGAACGTCGTGGCCGGCCGGGCTACCCCGCGATAGGGTCCGGCCGGCGTCGTGTGCGTGGCTACCGCGGTCACCTCGCATCGGTAGTGTGCGAGCTTGTAGGGCCCGGTCAGCAACCCGCCCGCCATGAGCGCCTCGATGCCGGCCGTCCACGGCGTCACCGAGTACGCGCCGGCGTTGCAGACGGCGCGGACGTCCAGGGCCAGCAACCGGCCGCCGGCGTCGAAGCCGGCACGGACCGCGTAGTGATGATCGCGCGCGTGGGCCGAGGCCAGCATGGCTTCGCGCCGCTGCTCGATCCACTTCACCGGGCGGCCCAGGCGCATCGCCAGCACGCAGAGCGCGACGTCCTCGGGATAGAGGATCGCCTTGACGCCGAAGCCGCCGCCGACGTCGGGCGCGACGACCCGGATACGGTTCTCGGCCAGGCCGAGGATCTCCGCCAGCAGGTGGCGGACGAGGTGCGGCACCTGCGTGCCCGACCAGAGCGTCAGCTTGCCGTCGGGTGCGCTCCAGTCGGCGACGCCGCCGCGGCCGTCGAGCGGCGCGGCGCACTGCCGGTTGGTGCGGAACGTCCGCTCGATCACCGCGGCGGCACCGGCCAGCGCCGCTTCGACGTCGCCGCCCTGAAAGCGCCGTGTCAGAAATGCGTTGCCGCGGGCAGCTTCATGGACGAGCGGCGCTCCGTCCCGCGTCGCCTTCAGCAGGTCGACGGCCGCCGGCAGCGGCTCGTAGTCGACGCGCACCAGAACCGCGGCGTCCTCGACACCGTAGCGGTCGGCGCCCACGACCGCGGCCAGCGCCTCGCCGGCGTGGCGCACAACGGGCCAGGCCAGGATCGGCTGCTCGGTCTCGACGTAGCCGGGCAGCGCCGAGCGGGCGCGGATGCGATGGCGGGCCACGAAGGGGTCGGTGCCGGTCACCACCGCGACGACGCCCGGCTGCGCGAGCGCGGCATCGGCGTCGATGCCCCGCAGCCGCGCGTGGGCGTGGGCGCTGCGCACGAACGCCACGTGCAGCAGACGCGGGAGCTCGACGTCGCCGACGTAGCGCCCGCGGCCGGTCAGGAGGCGCGGGTCCTCCCGCCGGCGCACGGGAGCGCCGAAGGTCACGGGAAGGTGAGCTTGTCGCCCGGGTTGATCGGGAACACCTTCACGGAGGTGGCGCCGAGGGCCTGCATGTACTCCTGCGGCGTACCCTTGAGCGGCGGGAACGTGCCGTAGTGGATCGGGATCGCGAACTTCGGCTTGATCATCTCGGTGGCGACCGCGGCGTCCTTGGGGCTCATCACGAAGTGGCCGCCGATCGGGATCAGGATGAGGTCCGGCTTGTAGTACTCGCCGATCCACTTCATGTCGGCGAACACCCCGGTGTCACCCATGTGGTAGAGCTTGAACCCGTTCTCGAACTCGATGATGAAGCCGCCGGGCTCGCCGCCCACGTGCGTCTCCGGCTTGCCGGTGGCCGGGTTCGTCCACACCAGCTCGGAGCTGTGCTCGGCCCGCGTCATCGTGATCTTGATGTCGGGCCCCAGCGGCGTGATCACGCCGCCCTTGTTCATCCGCGGCGCCAGCTCGGCCGGCAGCACGCCCAGCGTGAGCAGCGACTGATCGAGGCCGGCCGGCCCCCACAGGGGCGCGTTGTGCTTCTTGGCCAGGTCGGGCCCGTCACCCAGGTGATCGCCGTGGGCGTGCGTCACCAGGATGAGGTCGACCTTGCCGAGCGCGTCGAGGCTCTTGTACTGGGCCGGCGTCTTGGGGTTCTGGGTGAGGAACGGATCGATGACGATGACCTTGCCGCTCACAGTCGTGATGCGCGTCGCCGCCTGGCCCAGCCACAGGACCTCGATCTTCCCCGGTTGCGCTCCGAGCGGGCCGGCCACGGCCAGTCCCAGGGCCAGGAGCAGCGCGAGAACCAGGCGTCGTGGGTGTCGCATGCGAGACCTCCCTTACTCGACCTTCCGGATCGTCCAGAAGTCCGAGCACAGACCACGGTTCGTCATGTACGCGTACGGCATCGTGAAGTAGCCCTTCTGCCCCCAGGACTCGCCCCACGAGTTTCGCACGATGAAGCGCTGACTGGCGTCGTCGTAGCCGACCGCCAGCACGGCGTGCCCGCCCAGCAGCTCCTCGGTCTTCTCCGGCACGTTGAGCACGCCGGTCTTCGCGCACTCGTCCGACTCGAACCCGTCGTAGACCGAGAAGCCGAACACGTACGGGAACCCCTCGGCGAGGCACGACTTCATGTTGGCCAGATCACGCGTCACCCGCTGGTAGGCGATGGACTGATGCGCCTGCGCCGCCTTGAACGCCGCCGGCGTCGGCTTGCGCTTGAACTTCGAGATGACGTAGGGCCAGAGCGTCTCGGGCGGGGCGCCCAGCTTGTTGACCGACTTGACTCCGTCCCGGATCTCGGCGCCGGCGTCCGATGCGACGCTGTCCTCCATCACCCGCTCGTTGTAGTAGATGAACAGGCGGGAGGACACGAAGTTCGGGGCGCCCTGCTTGATCTGGGTGAACTGCAGCGCGCCACCGATGGCGTTGGCCGTGCACGACCCCAGGTTGCCCTGGTCGTACACCTTGGGCATCTGGGGCCGTAGGTCCGCCTTCGGCGGGAGCGCCCCGATGACCTGCGGGCGCGGCACGAACATGAGGTCCCGGACATCCGGAAGGTCAGGGCGCCACCCGTACCAGCCGGTGGCGCGCACAATGAGGCGGCGACGCTTGGCCATGACGACTACCCTCTCTTCCCATCCGACCGTGAAGGGCCCGCGGCTCCAGGACGACACGCGACGGCGGCTCCTTCTAGCACGCCGCACGGCCGATGGGTAGCCGGGGAAAACCCCGACGGAGGTGCCCACGGTCGTGGCCCAGAATGTCCGCTCATCGCGCACGGGGTTCGCCGTACGCTGGATCTCATGGCCGATGAGCGGCGGGTGTTCCTGTCGACCTTGCCGGCGGGGCGCCGCGAGCACCGGCTGGCGCTGGCGGTCGTGCTGGTCTCCGCCGCCATCTTCCTCACGCTGGCGCCGATCGCCAAGATGAAGCTGGCGCCGGTGGCGGCCTTCATCCCGGTCTACGAGTCGATCCTCGTCGTCACCGACCTGATCACCGCGGTCCTGCTGTTCGGTCAGTTCAGCTTCCTGCGCGCGCGGGCCCTGCTGGTGCTGGCCAGCGGCTACACGTTCACCGCCCTCGTCACCGTCGCCCACGCGCTCACCTTCCCCGGCCTGTTCGCCCCGAGCGGGCTCCTCGGCGCCGGACCCCAGAGCACCGCCTGGCTCTACATGTTCTGGCACGGCGGCTTCCCGCTCCTGGTCATCGCCTACGCGCGGCTCAAGGACGAGCGCGGCGAGCCGAGCGGCCGCCCGATCGTCCCGTTGCTGGCCAGCGTCGCGGCGGTCGTCGTCGTCGTGAGCGGGCTGACGCTGCTGACCACGGCCGGCCAGGCCTGGCTCCCGCCGATCATGCAGGGCAACCAGTACACCCCCGTGATGGTCCTCGTCGTCTCCAGCACCTGGGGGCTGAGCCTCATCGCCCTGATCGTCCTCTGGCGCCGGCGGCCCCACGCGGTGCTCGACCTGTGGCTGATGGTGGTGATGTGCGCGTGGCTCTTCGACATCGCCCTGGCCGCGGTCCTCAACGCCGGCCGCTTCGACCTGGGCTTCTATGCGGGCCGGATCTACGGCCTGCTGGCGGGCAGCTTCGTGCTGATGGTGCTGCTCATCGAGAACGGTCGCCTCTACGCCGGCCTGGTCGGCGCCAACGCGGAGCTGGCCACCGAGGTGACCGAGCGCCGGCGCGCCGAGACCGCCGCCGACGCCGCCAATCGCGCCAAGAGCGAGTTCCTGTCGCGAATGAGCCACGAGCTGCGCACGCCGCTCAACGCCATCCTCGGCTTCGGCCAGCTCCTCGAGCTGGGCGGCGGCACCCGCGACCCCGAGAGCGTCGAGCAGATCCTCAAGGCCGGCCGTCACCTGCTGGCGCTGATCAACGAGGTACTCGACATCGCGCGGATCGAGGCGGGCCGGCTGTCGATCTCGCTGGAGCCGGTGATCGTCGGCGAGGTCATCACCGCCGCGCTCGATCTGATGCGGCCCCTGGCCGCCGCGCGCGGCGTGCAGCTTCCCGCGGCGGTGCCGGCCGGCGATGTCTGCGTGATGGCCGATCGCCAGCGCCTGCAGCAGGTACTGCTGAACCTGCTCTCCAACGCGGTCAAGTACAACCGCGAGGGCGGCACGGTCGCCGTCTCCTACGTCGCGGAGCCCGGATCGGCTCGCGTGCGCATCGCCGTCGGCGACACCGGACGCGGCATTCCCGCCGAGATGCTGGCCCGTCTCTTCACGCCCTTCGACCGGCTCGATGCCGACTCGACCGGCGTCGAGGGCACCGGGCTCGGCCTGGCCCTGTCCAAGCGGCTCGCCGAGGCCATGGGCGGCACCATCCTGGTGGACAGCCGCGTCGGCGAGGGCACGACGTTCACCGTGGACATCGCCGCCGCCGAGGCTCCCGCGGCCCCCGGGGCGACCGCTGATGCCCACGATGCGTCGGCGACGCCAAGAGCGACGCGGGGCAAGATCCTCTACGTCGAGGACAACGTTGCCAACATCCAACTCCTGCAGAGCATCGTCACCCGGCGTCCGGGCGTGGCGCTGCTGGCGTCGATGCAGGGCCGGACCGCGATCGATCTGGCCCGCGCCCACCGCCCGGGACTCATCCTGCTCGACCTGCACTTGCCCGACATCCCCGGCGACGAGGTCCTGACCCGCCTCCTCGCGGATCCCGAGACGCGCGACATCCCGGTGGTGATCCTGAGCGCGGACGCCACGCCCACCCGGATCGAGCGGCTGCTCGCCCAGGGCGCCCGCGCGTATTTGACCAAGCCCTTCGACGTCGCCGAGCTGCTGGCGCTCTTCGACGCGACGCTCGCGTAGGTCAGGGAGACGGCAGGGCGACGGGGCTGAAGCCGTGCTGCGCATGGACGAGGCGACCGACGTCGGCTCGCTCATCAACGGGAAGCCGTTCAAGCGTGTATGCTCCTCCATCGAGGACGGGCTGGGCCGGTCCGACGCGCGGCTGCTCCGGGGCGGGCTGCCCAGGAGGAGATCTTCGGCCCGGCCCTGTGCGCGATCCCGCTGGAGGTTGGCAATGCTCCGAACGATGGCCGCAGTGGCGTTCGTCGCCCTGTCGGTGGGGCCAGGGGTCGGCGTTCCCGGCGCGGCGTTTGCCGCCGAGGCCGCCGTCGTCATTCCTGCGCCGGGACTCGACAATCCGAAGGGGCCGGGCCCGGCGCAGACCGCGGTCATCGCCGGCGGGTGCTTCTGGGGCGTGCACGGTGTGTATCAGCACGTGCGCGGGGTGCAGCAGGTGCTGTCCGGCTATGCGGGCGGCACCAAGGCGACGGCCGACTACGAGGCGGTCAGCCGCGGCGGCACCGGTCACGCCGAGTCGGTGGAGATCCGCTTCGATCCGAACGAGGTGTCCTACGGGGAGATCCTCCAGATCTACTTCTCGGTGGCCCACGATCCCACCCAGCTCAATCGACAGGGCGCCGATACGGGCCCGCAGTATCGATCCAGCATCTTCTACGTCGACGACTCGCAGAAGCGAATCGCCCAGGCCTACGTCGCCCAGCTGGAGAAGGCCAAGGCCTTTGCTCGCGCCATCGTCACGCGCGTGGATCCGCTGAGCGCCTTCTATCCGGCGGAGGCGTATCACCAGGACTTCCTGATCAAGAATCCGACGTATCCGTACATCGTGATCAACGACCTTCCCAAGATCGAACATCTCAAGCGAGTGTTCCCAGCTCGCTATCGCGAGCGGGCCGTGACGGCCGAGCGATCGAACTCGTCACGTCTCTCGCCCTGAACCCTGCTAGCCTCGACGAGATCCGGACCCCCGGAGTGAGGGAGATACGCGATGGCTGAGCTACCCAGGCGGCAACTCGGGCGGACCGGCCTTTCGGTCACCATGCTGGGCTACGGCGCCATGGAACTCCGCGGAGCGCCGCGCGGCCGCGACGTGACCGATGCCCAGGCGGAGACCATTCTCCACGCCGCGCTCGACGCCGGCATCAACTACATCGACACCTCGATCGACTACGGCGTGAGCGAGGAGCGCATCGGCCGCTACATCGGGGATCGGCGCTCCGAGTATTACCTGGCCAGCAAGTGCGGCTGCCTGGTGGGCGCGCCCCCCGCCCCGCGCGGCCAGACCAGCCCGCACGTCTTCACGCGCGACAATATCCTCAAGGGCGTGGAGCAGAGTCTCGCCCGCCTGCGGACCGACTACCTCGACGTGCTCCAGTTCCACATCTCGCCCTCCCGGCACACGCTCGAGCAGGACGGCGCCCTGCAGACCGTCCTCGAGCTGCAGCGCGCCGGCACGATCCGCTTCGTCGGCATGTCCGGCACCCTGCCCCACCTGGTGGACCACGTCGCCATGGGCGTCTTCGACGTCTTCCAGATCCCCTACTCGGCCGTCGAGCGGGAGCACGAGGCGATCATCGCGGCGGCGGCCCAGGCGGGCGCCGGCATCGTCATCCGCGGCGGCGCCGCCAAGGGCGCGCCGACCGAGGGCAAGCACGAAGGCGTGCAATGGGATCGCTGGCAGAAGGTGCATCTCACCGACCTGCTCGGCGGCATGACGGCGATGGAGTTCGTCCTGCGCTTCACCTTCACCCATCCGGACCTGCACACGAACATCGTGGGCACGATCAATCCGCAGCACCTGCAGCACAACGTCGAGGTGTTGAAGCAGGGCCCGCTGCCGGCCGACGTGTACGCCGAGGCGAAGCGCCGGCTCGACGCCGCCGGTTCGGCCCCGCGACGCGCCTAGCCCGGCCATCGGGCCGACTACCGGGCCAGCGCATGGCCCTGCTCGTCTGCTACATGGGCGAGTGGACCAGCCGGCCTGAGGCGGCGAGATCATCACATGCCGAGGGGGCTACGGGTTTCCCCGTAGCCCCCTGGAATAATTTGGAGCGGCCGACCGGATTCGAACCGGCGACGTCCAGCTTGGGAAGCTGGCATTCTGCCACTGAATTACGGCCGCGTTCTATCCAACATGGGGGCCCCGAGATGGCCCCCAAACCCCCCGATGTTCGTCGCGCCCCGGCGCAGCCGTGGCGCTCCTCTAGATCGCTGACCCACGAGGGGCCCCGAGATGACCCCCCCAAGCCCCAATCGCTCGTCGCCCCCCGGCGGAGCCGGGGTGCTCCTCGATAGTACGCCGGCTGGCGGAGACGCGCCAGACCCGCACGCGTCCTACTTGCCGTCCTTCAGCGCCATGTCGTAGGCGCGGATCAGCTCGTCGCTGCGGGCCTTCCAGGCCAGGCGCTTGTTGGCGCCGTAGAGGTCGATCTGCTGGTAGAGCGGGATCGCCGGCATCTCCTCGATCCAGAACTTGTTGATCTTCTGGTACTGGGCCAGGCGCTTCTTCTCGTCCATCTGCGTCTGCGCCTCGTCCACCATGCCGTTGAAGTCGGGGTTGTGCCAGTTGACGAAGATGTTGGGCGACTTGAACAGCGGCACGTAGATGGCCTCGGCGTCCATCGTGGGATGGCCCCAGCCGATCAGCCACACCGGGCCGGCCTTGTGCACGTACACCATGGTGTTCAGATAGGTCACGAACTCGTTGGTGCGCAGCGTCGTGCGGATGCCGGCCTTGTTGAGCTGCCCGGTCACCGCCTCGCCGACTTCCTTGTCGCGCACGTACCGGCCCTGGGGCCCGTTGAGGACGATGTCGACGCCGTTGGGGAAGCCGGCCTCGGCCAGCAGCTTCTTGCTCCGGGCCAGGTCCTGCTTGATCGGCTTGAGCGAGGCGTCGTAGCCGAAGTGCATGCTGGGCAGCATCGTGGCCACCCGGACCGCCTTGCCGTCCATGACGCTCTTGATGATCTCGTCGGCGTCGATGGCGTAGGCCAGCGCGTGGCGCACGCGCTTGTCGGCGGTGGGGCCGGCGTACGGCCCGGTCGGCTTGTGGTCGGCGTCCATCTGGTGCGTGTAGATCATGAGCTGGATCGTCCGGATCGACGGCGCCGTGCTCAGGAAGATCTTGGGGTGCTTGTCGATGATGCCGGCCAGGTGCGGCGGGATGTTCACCGCCACGTCGATCTCGCCGTTCTGCAGCGCCGCCACCCGCACCGCGTCGTCGGGGATGGGCTTGAACACCACGGTCTTGATCTTGGCCGCCCCGCCCCAGTAGCCGGGGAAGGCCTCCATCACGATCTCCTCGTCCTTGGCCCAGCGCACGAACTTGTAGGGCCCGGTCCCGATGGGGTTGCGGGAGATCACCGCGGTCTCCTTGCCCGCGTACTCCTTGGGCGGAATGATCGACGCCTGACGCTGCGCGATGTGGCTGACGAATACCGGCCACGGCTTCTTGGTGTGGATCTTCACCGTGTAGGGATCGACGATCTCCACCCGGTCGATCGGCGCGAACGACGAGGAGCCGCGCAGCTTGTTGGCCGGATTGGCCAGCCGCTCGATGCTGAACTTCACCGCCTCGGCGTTGAAATCCTCCCCGTTGTGGAACTTCACACCCCGGCGCAGCTTGAACTCCCAGATGGTGGGCGCCACCAGCTTGGGCATCTCGGCGGCGAGCGCCGGCACCAGCTTCAGGTTCTGATCGCGCTCGATCAGCGCCTCGAACATCTGGGCACCGACGTTGCCCGCCGGCTGCTCCTGCTGGTTCATCATGTCGAGCGTCGTGGGATCCACGCCCTGCGCGATGATCACCTTGCCGGCCGGATCGGCCGCCGCCGCCAGCGGCATCAGCAGAACGGACAGGACGACGACCGCGATACGCCAGTGACCCATGAAGAGGCCTCCCCAGCCGAGGTTGTTTACGTTGAGTCTCGCTACTTTATGGGGCGGCGTCGGAGGAGTCAAGGTAGGTGAGCGCCTCCTCGCGCGTGCGCACCAACCCGAGGTCCTGAGCCTCCCGCGCCCGGCCCAGGAGATAGCCGACCGCCGGGCCCGGGGTCAGGTCGAACCGCGCCATCACGTCCTGGCCGCGGAGCAGCGGCGGCGCCGCCGCCGCGCTCTCCGCCTCGCGCCAGCCGCCCAGCAGGTCGCGGAGGAGCCCGGCGCGGCGCCACAGCTGAAGCGGCGAGACGCCGCTCACCGCGGCGCCGTCGACCAAGGCGAGCAGCAGCAGGTCGCGCGTGTCGGCACCGAGGTCGCGGTAGAAGCGGTAACGCGCCCGGCGCGTCACCTCGCCAGCCTGGCCCAGGTGCATGGGACGCAGGTGATGGCGCACCAGCCGCTCGAGCACGGCCACCGCCCGCTCCGGCAGCTTCCACCGCTCGCCGACGTCGCGCGCGCGGCCCGCCCCGATCGTGTCGTGCTCGAAGAACCGCACGCGCCCGGTCACGACCCGCTTCGTCTCGGGCTTGGAGACGTCGTGCAGCAGCGCGGCGAGCTTCAGCACCACGGCGCGGTCGAGGCCGCCGCCCAGCCCCTCGGCGACGTGGGCGCTCAGCTCCTCGCCGAACGGGGTCAGCGCCTCCAGGCGCGCCAGCACGCGATCGGCGCCCTCCACCGCCCGCAGCGAGTGCTCGAGGACGTCGAAGCGATGCGGCGCCGGCTGGGCCGTCGCGCGCATGGCGACGATCTCGGGCAGGATCACCGCCAGCAGCCCCAGCGCCTCCGCGCGGCGCAGCGCCCGACCGGTGGCGGGCAGGCGCAGCAGCGCGATCACCTCGTCGCGCACGCGCTCGGCCGCCACCGTCGTGAGGCCGGAGGCGGCCGCGCGGACCAGGCGCGCCGCCGGCGGCGTGAGTCGCAGGCCTCGCGTGGCTTCCAGGCGCACCGCTCGCAGCGCCCGCAGCGGATCGTCGGTGAGCACGCGGGGCCCCGGTGGCCGCAGCCGGCCGGCGCGCAGATCGGCCAGCCCTCCCGTGGGATCGACGATCAGCGCCCGGCCGTTCGCCAGCAGCGTGTGCAGCGGCACCGCCAGCGCGTTCACGGTGTAGTCCCGCTCGGCGAGGTCACCCGCCAGCGTCGGTGCCCGGAAGTCGTTGACGTCCAGCTGCACGCCGGACCCGGCCACGCGGGCGGCGCCGCGCTCGGCGTCGAGGACGAACGCGGTGGCGCCCAGACGCGCCGCGATGCGCTCGGCCAGGTCCAGCGCGCCGCGGGGTACGGCGAGGTCGACGTCGGCGACCGGCTGGCCCAGCAGGGCGTCGCGCACGGCACCCCCCACGAGCACCACGTCGCGCCGGGCCCCGGCCGCCGCCCGGGCGGCGCGCAGCAGCGCCACGGCCGCGGGGCTCAGGCGGTCGAGACGGACCTCAGTCGAGGCCGAAGAGGCGGACCGCATTGTCGTGGAAGATCTTGCGGCGCACGGCCTCGTCGAGGCCGCGCTCCCAGGCCCACCGGCGCTCCTCGTCGTAGTCGTAGGGGATCAGCGGGAAGTCGGAGCCGAACAGGACGCGGTCCTGGTGGCGCAGCAGGTCGGCGTCGCTGACCGCGCCCGGATCGGCGCCCGTGTAGGGCGTGGCCCGCGAGCTCATGGCCATGGTCGTGTCCACGTACAGATGAGGGTACCGCGCCAGCAGGGCCAGGAACTCGGCGCTCTGGAACGCGCCCATGTGGGCGACGCAGACGCGCAGCCGCGGGAAGCGCGCCATCACGCGGGCGAACCGCTCGACACCGGTGAACGGGTCGCGGTACGGCATGGTGCCCACGTGGAGCACGAAGACGTGGCCGACCGCCTCGGCGCGCTCGTAGACGCCGAACAACCGTGCGTCGTCCACGTGGAAGCGCTGCACCGAGTGGTGGAATTTGAAGCCGCGCAGGCCGAGATCATCGGTGGCCTCGCGCGCCACGGCGTCGAGATCAGCGTCGTCGGGATGCAGCGTGCCGAGCGCGATGGCGTCGGGCAGCGCGGCGGCCTGGCCGGCCAGCCAGCGATTGAGGTCGCGCGCCATCCCCGGCTTGTGGGCGTAGGAGAAGAAGCAGAAGCGACGCACCCCGCGCGCCCGCAGCGTGTCGGCCACCGCGGCCGGGTCGAAGGGATGCCCGCTCACCCAGCCGTGGTCGGCGAACCACCGCTCGATCGCCCGGGCCAGTGGCGCGGGATGCAGGTGGACGTGGGCGTCGACGCAGGACAACGCCGGGCCCGGGAACGAGGGCTCGGCCACGGCCGGAACCGCTCAGCCGATCTCGAGGCCGCGCGGGCCCACGCGGTACTCCACGATCTCGTCGCTCATCGCGCTGCCGCGGTGCTTGACGACGCAGAGCTTGCGGGCCAGCCGCGAGCCCTCGCGCTCGCTGCCGAGCACGACGATCGTGTTGGCGGTGGCGCCGATGTCGCCCGTCGCCACCTTGCGGGCCAGCAGGTCCTCAAGCCGCGTCTCCTCGGTGGTCACCAGCAGCAGCGTGGTCACCTGGGTGTGGTCGTAACAGTGGGCGTCGATGAACTCGCGGTGCTTCCACACCGGCAGGCAGATCTCCATGCCCAGCGTCTCGGCGTCGCGGTGGATCGTCTTCCGGTACAGGTCCTCGAACAGGTAGCACTGGATCGAGTCGGCCGGCGAGTCCATCGGCTCCACGCCGTCCACGACCACGCGGCGGGCGCCGGCCCCGAGGTGGAAGTACAGGAACGGGCGCACGGTGTAGAGCGCGTGGTTGTAGGTCGCCTTCCAGTTCCAGTCGAACTCCCAGCTGCCGTCCGGGGTCGGTACCTGGAAGTCGCGCACGCGCCCCACCCACTTCAGCGCGTTGCAGTAGGAGGCGGCCATCTGGGCCGGCGGCGGGTAGGGATCGCTCATCGGCGCCACCGCGTGCGTCCACTCGCCGAGCGTCCAGTCGAAGAGCCGCTCGGCGTACGCGGCGTGCTGCTGCGAGTCGCCGCGACCGTTCATGTCGAAGATGATGCCGCGGGCGCCGTCGGCGGTCTGGCCGTGGTCGGCGAAGGTGAGGCCGAGGTGGGTCTTGCCGATGCCGGTGGCGCCGTAGACGACCGCGAGGGTGCCGGGCAAGAGACCACCACCGAGCATCGCGTCGAGCTGGGGGACGCCGGTCGAGACGCGCGAGGTCACGAGCCGCGATTCTACCCCGCCCGACCCTTCGTCGCGAACTGCCCTTCGTAGAGGGCGCGCAGCTCGTCCAGCGTGGTGGCCTGCCCCGGGGCCTTGTCCTCGCGCAGGCGCGCGATGCGGGCGAAGCGCAGGGCGAAGCCGGAGGGATAGGTCGGGCTGCGCTGGATCTCGTTGTACTCGACCTCGACGACGACCTCGGGCCGGACCCGGACGGTGTAGCCGTCGTCGCTCACCGCGAGCGCGCGCAGCCGCTCGGTCATGGCCGCGAACTCCGCGTCGGTGAGCCCCTTGAACGTCTTGCCGACGTCGGCGAACGCCTCGCCGTCGCGCACGGCCAGGTGATAGTTCGACAGCCAGCCGACCCGGCGGCCGGAGCCCCGGTCGGCCGCCACGATCACGCAGTCGACCGTGGCGGCGGCCTTGAGCTTGAACCAGCGCTTGCCGCGGCCACCTGGCTCGTACGTCGCCCGCGGATCCTTGGCCATCACCCCCTCGTGGCCGGCCGCCAGCGCCCGCGCCCGGAACGCCTCGGCCGCGGCGACCTCGCCGACCAGCAGGCGCTCGGCCAGATGGCGCCCGCCGGTGACGCGGCTCAGCGCCGTCCAGCGCTCCTCGCCGGAGGCGTCGACGAGCGCGTGGTCGTCGACCAGCAGGCAGTCGAAGAAATGCAGCGCCAGGGGCATCTCCTTCACGAGCGCTTCGACGCCGTGCACGCGGCGGAAGCGGCGCATCAGCTCCTGGAACGGCAACGGGCGGCCGGCGGGATCGAGCGCCACGACCTCGCCGTCGAGGATGAACCGCGCGCCCGGCAGCCCGCGCGCCACGGCCACCACGTCGGGCAGGCTGCGGGTGACGTCGGACAGCCGGCGCGTCCAGACGCCCACGCGCTCGCCGTCGCGGTGCACCTGCACGCGCGCGCCGTCGTACTTGAACTCCAGCGCCGTGCGGCCGCCGTGGGCGCGCAGCACGGCGCCGAAATCGGGCGCGATCTCGGCGAGCATGGGCAGCAGCGGCACGAACGTCCGGGGCGCGACCCCGGCCAGCGCCGCCGCCCCGCCCGCGAGCGCCAGCGCCGCCACGGCCGAGAGGTCGCCGAGGAACAGCGCCGCGCGGCGCACGGCCGCGATCTCGGCGTCGGCGGCCAGCGCGATCGCCTCGAGCACGAGACCGTCGGACACGCCGGTGCGCAGCTCGCCGCCGATGATCCGCCCCAGGAACTCGCGCTCCTCGTCCGTTGCGCGCGCGGCCAGCTCGACCAGATGGGCCTGTCGGGCCCCGCGCGATCCGCTTCCGGTCGCCTCGGCGACGGCGGCGAAGGCGGTCCCCACGTCGCCGAGCGTCAGCGGCGGCCCGGCGCCGGCCGGCACCCCGCGCGGCAGGCCGCGCACACCCAGGACGCGGGCGTCGGAGGTCGGGAACGGATGGCCGGTGAGGAACGCCACGGCTGGCCCGACCTTGTCCGGCCCGACGGCGCGCAGGAACTCGGCGACGAGCCGGCGCTTGTCGAGCCGGCCCGCCGTCGCCTCCAGGCGCCGGCCCAGCGCCGCGAACTCCCTGAAGAGGGTCACGCTGCCCATTCTAAAGACAGGGGCCAGCGCGGAGGCTCCCTCCTCAATTTGACTGGACGAGCCCCGGCGCACTAGGCTGCCTCTATGCGCCGCCGGGTGCTCTACGACGCCGGATCGAGGGCCGCGGTCGCCGCCGCCGCGCTGCTGGCCGACGAGTTCGACGTGCAGACATGGCGGCCGGCCGAGGCGGCCGAGGCCGTCGTCCTCACGTCGGATCCTCGGGCCCCGGCGCCCGGCGGGCGCGCCCGCGTGATCGGCGTCGTCGATGCCGCCGCGCCGGGCCCGTGGCCGGCCACCTGGTACGGCCTGCTCGCCGCCGGCGCCGGCCGGGCCCTCGTCTCTCGCGCCGTGGCCAACGCCTTCGCCGATCTCGATGCCGCCGCCGACCTGGCCCGGCTCGAGCGCGAGCTGGGCGAGCTCAACGCCATCGGCCTGCAGCTCTCCGCCGAGCGCAACCTGGACGTCCTGCTCGAGACGATCCTGACCAAGGCGCGCGAGATCACGCGCAGCGACGCCGGCTCGCTGTACCTGGTCGAGAACCCACCCGACGGCGCCCGATGCCTGCGCTTCGCGCTGGCCCAGAACGCCAGCGTGGAGATTCCGTTCCAGGCGGTCACGCTCCCGCTCGACGAGGCCAGCGTGGCGGGCTACGTGGCGCTCACCGGCGAGGTCGTGAACCTCGTCGACGCCTACGCGCCGCCACCCGGCTCGCGCTTCCAGATCAACCGGTGGTTCGACGAGCATTCCGGTTACCGCACCATGTCGATGCTGGTGGTGCCGATGCGCACGCCGCAGGGCGAGACGCTCGGCGCCTTGCAGCTCATCAACTGCCGGCCGGAGTTCCCGGGGCCGCTGCGCTCGGCGGCGGAGGTCGAGCGGCACGTGCGGCCCTACGACGAGCGGCACGTGCGGCTGGCCGGCTCGCTGGCCTCGCAGGCGGCGGTGGCGCTGGCCAACCGCCGGCTCTACGACAGCATCAGCGTGCTGTTCGAGGGGTTCGTGATGGCTTCGGTGACCGCGATCGAGTCGCGCGATCCAACCACCTCCGGGCACTCGTCCCGCGTGGCCATCCTCACGGTGGGCCTCGCCGAGGCGGTGAACCGTATCGCCAGCGGTCCGTATGGCGCGCTGCGCTTCACCGTCGACGAGGTCCGCGAGATCCGCTACGCCGCGCTCCTGCACGACTTCGGCAAGGTAGGCGTGCGTGAGCACGTGCTCGTGAAGTCGAAGAAGCTCTATCCGGGCGATCTCGACCGCATCCGCCAGCGCATCGAGCTGCTGATGCGCGACCTCGAGCTGGGCGTAACGCGGCGGAAGCTCGACTGGGCCGTGCGGCGCGGCCAGCCAGGCTACCCCGAGCACGCCGCGAAGCTCGACGCCGAGCTGGCCACCGCCATCGCCGAGCTGAACGAGGCCCTCGACGTCATTCTGACGATGAACGAGCCTAGCGTGCACTCGCAGGATTTCACCGGGCAGCTCCTGCGGATCACCGCGCGCTCGTGGGACGACCACCGGGGCCGCCGGCGCACGCTGCTGACGCCGGAGGAGGCCAGCGTGCTGGCCATCACCCGGGGCAGCCTCACCGAGATCGAGCGGCGCGAGATCCAGCAGCACGTGGTCCACACGTACGAGTTCCTGAACCAGATCCCGTGGACGCGGGAGTTCCGGCGCATCCCCGAGATCGCGCGCTCACACCACGAGAAGCTGGACGGCTCCGGCTATCCCTCCGGCGCCCGCGGTGAGCACATTCCGGTGCAGTCGCGGATGATGACGATCGCCGACATCTACGACGCGCTCACCGCCACCGATCGGCCGTACAAGAAGGCGATTCGCGCGGAAGAGGCTCTTGATACGCTGCGCGCCGAGCAGCGGTCGGGCGCGCTCGACGGTCACCTGCTCGAGCTCTTCATCGACGCGCGCGTCTTCGAGAAGACCGACTGGCGCTAGCCCATCGGGCCGGTCGGGGTTGGGGGTAGGTTGGGGACCGCGCGTGCGGGCCTCCGCGGGCGCGCCAGCATGGCTCGCCTGTCGCCGTAACTCGCTCCGGGCTCGGCGAGCTCGGGCCCCCCATCCCCCAAAGGGGCTGGGGCGCGGACGAGTTGAATCGTTGGCGGCTCGCTCGCCGAGCCCTGCGCTCGAACGGCGACGACGGCTCGCCATGATGGCGCGCCCGCGGAGGCCCGCACGCGCGGTCCCCAACCTACCCCCAACCCCGACCGGCCCTCGCGCCAGGCCCAGTCGAACCATCGAGGAGGATGCAATGTCGGCCGTCGCTCGATCCAAGCGGGTACCGAGCCGCGGAGATCACCCTCGCCACGCGCGACTATTGTCGGCTTGCAAGCCTGGCGCGTCGGGGGGCGTGGCGGCGCGCCCCGACGGAATCAGGCGGCCAGCAGCACGATGGCGACGCCCCAGGCGGCGATGCCGGCCAGGGCGATTGCGGCGCGAACGACCTCACGCAGCAGTGATGTCCTGCTCAGGTGTTGAGTAGTCT
>JBGQLG010000089.1:0-21236 GCA_041499965.1 Methylomirabilia bacterium | reverse complement strand
CTCGTTCCAGCTCCAGCAGGTGCTGCTCAACCTCGTGGCCAACGCCCAGGAGGAGCTGCGCGGCTCGCCCGGACGGCGGGAGATCACGATCGCGGCGCGGGCCGAGGTCGATCGCGTCGTGCTCGACGTGCGCGACAGCGGCCGCGGCATTCCGCCCAACGCCCTGCCTCACGTCTTCGAGCCGTTCTACACGACGAAGCCGTCGGCCGCCGGCCTGGGGCTGGCACTGGCCGCCGGCATCGCGGAAAGCCTGCGCGGCACGCTGACCGCCGACAATCACCGCGAGGGCGGCGCCCGGTTCCGTCTCACGCTGCCTGCCATCACGCCGGAGCCGACGGCCCCGGCCGAGCCGGCTACTCGCCCGCCTGGAGCTTCCTGAGCAGACGGCGGGTGATCGGGCGCTCGTCCTCGCCCCGATCGGTCAGCAGAACGTCACCCGGCAGACCCGGCACCCGACTCCGCGGACCGCGGACCACCCGCGTGACCACCCGGCAATCGCTCCGATCCACCCGTGTCGCGCCCGCGGTCTGCCGCATCAGGCGGCCGCCGGCGTCGATCGCCCACGTCACCGGCGCCGGCGTGAGCAGCAGGGCGCGGTTGTCGTCCGGCGTGGGCGGCGCCTCGCTGGCCGCGTAGCCCATCGTGGCGTTGGAGTTGAACACGTAGCGCTGGTACGGCTGGTACGCGGGATCGGCACGATCGACCGTCGCGCCGGTCGCGAAGCCAAACCGGATGACGCGCCAGAGCCCGATCAGATCCCCGCGCCGACACGGCCGCGTGATCTCCTCATCCTGAGCCGCGGCCGGGCCCGCGAGCATCACGATCAGCCCCAGCGCCAGCCACAGTCGCCGCACCGCTCGCTCGCTAATGACTCTCGTGGAGCTCGGTGACGCCGGGGCTCGGTCGCGCGTGTCGCGGGCGCCGCGGGCGCGCCATCATGGCGAGCCGTCGTCGCCGTGCGAGCACAGGGCTCGGCTCGCGAGCCGCCCACGATCCAACTTGTCCGCGCCCCAGCCCTGGGGGATGGGGGGCCCGAGCGAGCCGAGCCCGGAGCGAGTTACGGCGACAGGCGAGCCATGCTGGCGCGCCCGCGGCGCCCGCGACACGCGCGGCCGAGCCCCGGCGTCACCGAGCTCCACGAGAGTCATGAGCGCCCGGCTTTGGTCAGGAACTCCGGCCCGACCAGGATCTCGCGCGGCTTGGCCCCCTGGCCTGGCCCAATGATCCGGTCCTGCTCCATCATGTCGATGAAGCGCGCGGCCTTCGGGTAACCGAGGCTCATGCGGCGCTGCAGGAACGAGATCGAGCCCTGCCGCTGGCCGATGACGAGGCGCACGCAATCCCAGTACAGGTTGTCGCGCTCCGCCCCGTCGCCCCCCTCGCCGGCGCCGCCGTCTCCGGGCAGGACGACCTCCTCGTAGACCGCCGTGCCCTGCTTCCTCAAGAATTCGCAGACGGCCTTGACCTCGTCGTCGGCCACCCAGGCGCCGTGCACGCGCATCTGCTTGTTGGCGCCCGGCGGCACGTAGATCATGTCGCCCCGGCCCAGCAGCTGCTCGGCGCCGTTGCCGTCGAGGACCGTCCGCGAATCCACCTTCGAGGCGACCTGGAACGCGATGCGCGTCGGGAAGTTGGCCTTGATCAACCCGGTGACGACGTCGACGGACGGGCGCTGCGTCGCGATGATCAGGTGGATGCCGACCGCCCGCGCGATCTGGGCCAGCCGCACCAGCGAGGTCTGCACCTCGCCGGCCGAGACCATCATGAGGTCGGCCAGCTCGTCGACGACGACCACCCAGTAGGGCAGCCGCTCCTCGGCGGGGACGGCGCGGTTATAGCCCTCGATGTTGCGCACCTGCTTGTGCTGCAGCGTCTTGTAGCGCTCGTCCATCTTGCCGACGATCCAGCGCAGGCGCGCCGCCGCTTCCTTGGCGTCGGTGACGACGGGCGCCAGCAGGTGCGGGATGCCCTCGTAGCACGACAGCTCCAGCCGCTTGGGATCGATCATCAGAAAGCGCACGTCGGCCGGCGTGGCCTTGTAGAGGATCGAGCAGATCATGCCGTTGAGGCCGACGGACTTGCCGCTGCCGGTGGCGCCGGCGATCAGCAGGTGCGGCATCGCGGTGAGGTCGGCGACGACCGGCTGGCCCTGCACGTCCTTGCCGAGGGCCAGCGGCAACTTGCCCTTGGACTCGGCGAACTCCGGCGAGACGAAGATCTCGCGCAGGTAGACCATCGCGTGGTCGTCGTTGGGGACCTCGATGGCCACCGTGCCGCGCCCGGGGATCGGTCCCACGATGCGCACCGAGGCGGCCTTGAGCGCCAGCGCCAGGTCGTCGCAGAGGTTCACGACCTGGCTCACCTTGATGCCGGGCGCCGGCTCGAACTCGTAGGAGGTGATGATGGGGCCCGGGCTCACCTGCACGATGCGGCCGTCGACCTCGAAGTCCTGCAGCTTGCGGCGCAGCACCTCGGCGTTGTCCTGCAGCTCCTCGCGGGTGCGGCGCAGCTCCTCGGCCGGCGGCGGCTTGAGCAGGCCGACCGGCGGCAGCTGGAAGGACTGGGCGCCGCCCCGGCCGAAGTCGAACGTCTCCTGCCAGGCCAGCCCCTGCTCCATCAGGCGGCCTCGCGGCTTCGCGGGCTCGACCACCACGGGCAGCGGCAGCTCGGCCGCGGCCTCGGCCAGTGCGGGCAACGCGAGCGCCGGCAGCTCCGGGTCGAGCTCGACGCGCGGCCCCACGGGCTTGACGGCGCGTCGCGCGCGCCGCAGCTTCGCCAGCCGGGCCACCGACAGCCGCGCGATAGCGGCGTACGAGGCCTGGGTGACGAGCAGCACGCCGACCGGCAGCGCGGCGAGCAGCAGGAGCCAGCTGCCGACGCGGCCGAGCGTGGCGTCGAGCGCCGTGGCGAGCGTCCAGCCCAGCCAGCCGCCGGTGGCGACGATGCCGCCGCGGGTCACACGGGCTGCGGCGAACGTGTCAGCCGCCTGCTGCAGGATCCCGGCGGCGGCGACCAGCAGCACGACCAGGCCGACCAGCGGGACCCAGCCCTTGGCGACGCGCGGACGCGCGAACGCCGCCACGCCCCAGGCGGCGAGCAGCAGCGGCACCAGGAAGCCGGCGTAGCCGAGCGCGCGGAAGAGCGCCCAGCCCAGCCACCAGCCGACCGGCCCTACCGGCGAGCCCTGCTCGGCCGGCGGCAGCGCGGGATCGAAGACGGCCAGCGAGACGAGCGCGAAGCCGGCCAGCACGATGGCGACGATGCCGCGGGCCTCGCGCACCCAGCGCTGGGGATCGCTCGGACGGCGCCGCTTCGGCCGGACGGCGGCGGCCCGCGGCGCGGCGGCCGTGTTGTCCTTGTCCCCGGAGAGCCGCGAGGGGACGTCGCTCCCTCGGTCACCGGGGAGTTTCGAGGGGGCGTTGCCCCCTCGGTCATTGGACAGGGTGGCGGGCATCAGACCTCCAGGATCATCGGCAACACCACTGGCTTGCGCTGGAAGCGCTGGTTCACGAACTGGCGCACCGTCGTGCGCACGCGGGCGCCCAGCGACTCGCGGTCCCAGGGCTCGTCGGCGGCCCGCTCGTCGAGGGCGGTGATCACGGCCGCCCGCAGCGCCTCCAGCAGCACCTCGCTCTCCTTGACGTAGATCACGCCGCGGGTGGCGATCTCCGGTCCGGCCACCAGCGCGCCCTTGGCGTCGACGGCCAGCGAGACGGCGATGACCCCGTCCTCGTTGAGGATCTGGCGATCGCGTAGCACCACGGCGCCGACGTCGCCGATCCCCTTGCCGTCGACGAGCACGCGGCCGGCCGGAAAGCCGTCCACCACCCGCGCCGCGCTCGCCGTCGCCTCCAGCCCCGCCCCGTCCTCGATCAGGAAGATGCGCTCGGAGGGCACGCCGGTCGAGGCGGCCAGGCGGGCGTGGCCGAGCAGGTGGCGGTACTCGCCGTGCACGGGCACGAAGTAGCGCGGGCGCGTGAGGGCCAGCATGCGCTTGAGGTCTTCCTGGCTGGCATGCCCGGAGACGTGCACGAAGGCGTTGTCCTCGTACAGCACCTCCGCGCCCAGACGGTAGAGCGCGTTGATGACGCCGCCGACGGTGCGCTCGTGGCCGGGGATCACGCGCGCCGAGATGACGACCAGATCGTCGCGCTCGATCTGCACGTACTTGTGCTCGCCGGCCGCCATCAGCGCCAGCGCGGAGTGCGGCTCGCCCTGGCTGCCGGTGGACAGGATCACCTGGCGCTCGGGCGGCAGCGCGACGAGATCCTCCAGCGGCCGCACCAGGCCCTCGGGCACCCGCAGGTAGCCCAGCTCGGCGGCGATCGCCACGTTGCGCTCCATCGAGCGCCCCAGCAGGGCCACGCGGCGGCCGTACCGCTCGGCCTGGGTGAGCACCTGCTGGATGCGATGGATGTGCGAGGCGAACGTGGCCACGATGATGCGGCCGGGGGCGACGGCGAACCGCTCGGCGAGCGCGGCGCCGACCTCCACCTCCGAGCGCGTGTGGCCCGGGCGATCGACGTTGGTCGAGTCCGAGCAGAGCACCAGCACGCCGGCGTCGCCCAGCTCGGTGAAGCGGGCGTCGTCGGAGGGCTCACCGTCGAGCGGCGTGGGGTCGAGCTTGAAGTCGCCGGTGAGCACCACGGTGCCGGCCGGCGTGCCGACGGCCAGGCCGATGCCGTCCACGATCGAGTGGGTCACCCGGATCGGCTCGACCCGGAACGGCCCCACCTCGAACGCCACGCGCGGCCGCATCACTCTGAGGTCCGCGCCCTCCAGCAGGCCGTGCTCACGCAGCTTCTCGCTCACCAGCGCGAGCGTCAGCGGCGTGCCGTACACGGGCACCGCCACCTCCCGCAGCAGGTAGGGCACAGCACCGATGTGGTCCTCGTGGCCGTGGGTCAGCACCACCGCCCGAAAGCCGGCGCCCTTGCCCAGCGCGTAGGTGAAATCGGGAATGACGTAGTCGATGCCGGGCAGCTCGTCCCCCGGGAACATGAGGCCGCAGTCCACGGCGAGGACGTCGTCACCGGACTCGACCAGCATCATGTTCAGACCTATTTCGCCGAGGCCACCCAGGGGGATGAGGCGGACCGCAGGCTCCAACCGGGACTCCTTTCGCGATCGTCAGCCATCCTAGCACCCGCCCTCGACCCGGCCGAACTTCTGCTACGGGCACGATTCTTGGATGTCCAGGGGGTATGCGAACCCTGGTCGTGTCGATCGTGGCGGTCCTGGTCGCCGGGTGTACCAGTACCAGCATGGGCCCGTACTGGAGCCGTGCCGGAGCCACTCGAGCCCAGCTGATCGACGAGTCGGGTAAATGTTACCGAGCATCCATCGACGATGACTATCCGGCGGCGCTGCCCGGCCCCGGGTCGACATCGCGGCTGCTGCCGCGCTCCGAGCCGCCGCCGGCGTTGTGGACGCGGGCGCCGCGCCAGGCCGGACTCGAGCGCTTCGACGAGCAGCAGCGCTACGAGCGCTGCATGAGCGCCCACGGCTGGGTACCGGGCCGGGCCGTGCCGCCCACGCTCTGACGTCGTCGGATCGGCTACAGTGTCGCGGTGCCTCTCCGCCAGGTGCCGCGCGTTGCGCTTCAGGCCTTGCTCCGAGGCGCGCTGGTGCGCGAGGAGGATCCCGTCACCGCGGCGCTCGTCCGCGACCTCGCGGCGGTGCGGACGCGGGGCGCCTTCACGCGGCCCGAGTTCGAACGGATGTGCCGGTGGAAGAGCCCGCGCGCGCAGCACCTGTGGCGGGCCAACTCGGCGGCGCGCATCGCCGCCGTCTCGCGGGCCGTCCTGGCCACGCGGGGCGAGCGGCATCGCATGGAGCTGCTGACGGGCCTGCGGGGCGTCGGCGTGCCGATGGCCTCGGCGATCCTCACCTTGATCGACCCGAGACGCTACGGCGTGCTGGACATCCGCGCCTGGCAATTCCTGTTCGCCACCCGCGCCGTGACCGCCAACCGACGCGGGCAGGGATTCACCATCGGGCAGTGGGAGGAGTATCTCGAGGCGCTCCGGCGATACGCACGTCGCCTCGGTGTCACCGCCCGCGTCGTGGAGTACACGCTGTTCGAGTGCCACCGACGGTGGCAGCGCGGGACGCTGTACGCGCCCGCCGGCGGGACGGCTAGAAGGGCGCCGACTCCTCGAGGCGACGGACCAGCGCGCGCGCTTCCGTCAAGAAGCGCCCGTGCTCGGCGCCGTCGAGCGGCTGCCCGGGGATGAACTTCTCGTTGAGCGGGTTGACGAAGCGGCCGTTCTTCGCCACTCGATAATCCAGGTGGGGCCCGGTGCTCAGCCCCGTGGAGCCCACGTAGCCGATGACCTGACGCTGGCTCACCCGAGCGCCCGTGCGAATGCCGGGACCGAGTCGCGAGAGGTGGTTGTACAGCGTCTCGTAGCCCGCGGGGTGGCGCAGGTGCACCTGGATGCCGTTGCCGCCGTTCCAGCCCGCGTCCACGATGGTGCCGTCGGCCACGGCGCGCACCGGGGTGCCGACCGGTGCGGCGTAGTCCACCGCCAGGTGCGGGCGGACGCCGCCCAGGATCGGATGCGGGCGCGCGTACGTGAAGCCCGAGGTGATGCGCGTGAACTCCAGCGGCGACTTCAGGAAGCTCTTCTTGAGCGAGCGCCCGTCGAGGTCGTAGTAGGCGACACGGCCGCCCGGTGGCTCGAAGCCCACGCCGGTGAGGATGCGCCCGTCGCTCAGGTACTGGGCGGCGAGGACCTGGCCGTAGTCCACGAACTGCTCGCCGGCGTAGCGCTTCTCGACGAGCAGGCGGAAGCGGTCGCCGCTGCGGGTGTCGGCGGTGAAGTCGAAGTCCGAGGAGAAGATCTCGACCAGCTCCAGCACGAGCTGGGGCGACTCGCCCATCGCCTCGACGGCCTCGAAGAGCGAGCGCCGCACCTCGCCGCTCACCGCCTCGACGCGCACATCGGGCCGCGTCTCCGCGCGCCGGACCTCCCAGCCGTCCTCGGTCGCCACCGCCGCGAAGCCGAGCCACGGGCTTGGCTCCCAGCGGACGGAGACCGGCTCGCCCTCCAGCGTCCAGGTGACCTCCAGCTCGTCGCTGGCCTTCATGCGGCGCAGGTCGGCGCCGCCGGCGCGCAGGGCGTCGGCGACGCCGGTGGAGACGCGGCGATCGAAGCCGAGCCGGCCGAGCGCGCTCACCAGCGTGTCGCCGCGACGTAGCGTCACGGTCGTCATCCGCACCTGGGGTGGGCTGGGCTCGGCGGCCGGCGGCTCGGGAGCCGGGGCGGGCGCCATGGTCACGACGGGCGGCGGAGCCGGCCGTCGTGAGACGCGCAACCCCACCACGACGACCGCGAGCGAGGCGACGGCGAAGAGCAACAGCGGAAGCTTGTGACGCGACATCCGGGTCATGATAGCCGAGACGTCAGCGAGACGAACTCCTCAATCGTCAAGGTCTCGGCGCGGCGCCCGGGGTCCACCCCACACATGGTGGCGGCCTCCCGGGCCGCCCCCAGCGACAGGCCGAGCCCGCCGGCGAGCGCGTTGCCCAGCATCTTGCGCCGGCTCGCGAAGGCCGCGCGCACGACGTCGCGAAAGCGCCCGTCCAGCGCCGGCGGCACGCGCGGCTGCGCGCGAGGGGTCAGGCGGACGACCGCGGAATCGACCTGGGGTGGCGGGCGAAACGCTGCGGGCGGCACGCGCAGCGCCAGCTCCACATCGCACACGGCCTGGGTCAGCACCGAGAGCGCGCCGTAGACCTTGTTCCCGGGCGGCGCCGCCAGCCGCTCGGCCACCTCGCGCTGGAGCATCAGCGCCATCACGTCGAGCGTGCGGCGGGCGGCCAGCAGCGCGGCGACGATCGGCTTGCCCACGCTGTACGGCAGGTTGCCCACCACCAGGACGCGGCCGCCGTCGGGGCGCGCCAGCAGGCCGTAGTCCCACGTACGCGCGTCGGCCTCCAACACCTCCACGGTGGGCAGCCGGCGCCGCAACCGATCGAGCAGCACGCGGTCGACCTCCAGTGCGATCACGTGGCCGGCCCGCCGCGCCAGCTCGTCGGTGAGGGCGCCATCGCCCGGCCCGATCTCGACGACGAGGTCACGCGACGTCGGCGCCACCAGGTCGACGATGGCGCGCGCGATGCCGGCGTCGCGCAGGAAGTGCTGGCCGAGCGCGCGCCGCCTGCTACTTGCCGGCACGCGCGCGCAGGTCGGCGAGGAGGGCCGCGTGGACCTCGCGGGTCCGGGCCTTGGTGGCGGCGCGGGCGCCGGAGTTGTCGATGACGTGGTCGGCCAGCGCGGCCTTGTCGGCCAGCGGCATCTGGCTGGCGATCTTGCGCTCCACGTCGGCACGGTCGCCGTCACGGGCCAGGGCGCGCGCCCGCTGGGTCGCGGCGTCGGTGATCACGACGACCAGGCGGTCCACGTGCTTGTAGCCGCCGGACTCGATCATCACGGGCGCGTCCCACACCACGACGCCCTCGAAGCCCTGCCCTTCCAGCTCGGCCAGCCGGGCGAGGTAACGGTCGCGGATGGCCGGATGCGTGATGGCCTCCAGGCGACGCCGCCGCGGCGGATCGGCGAAGACGATGGCGCCCAGGCGCTTGCGGTCGAGCGCGCCGTCGGGCTGCAGGACGGCGGCGCCGAACTCCTGGGCGATGGTGGCCAGCGCCGGCTGGCCCGGCTCGACGACCTCGCGAGCCAGCACGTCGGCGTCGAGCACGACGCAGCCGAGCGATCGCAGGATGTCGGACACGGTACTCTTGCCGGTGGCGAGGCCGCCGGTGAGGCCGACCAGCAGGAAGCGGCGGCTCACACCTGCGACCAGTCGAGCCCGGTCTTCACGTCGACCACGATCGGCACGTCGAGCGGCAGGGCCGCCACCATGATCTCGCGGGCCAGCGTCACGATCGCCTCGACCTCCTCGGGCGGCGCCTCGAACAGCAGCTCGTCGTGCACCTGCAGGAGCATCCGACTCTGCAGGCCGCGCGCCCGGAGCGCGTCGTACACGCGGACCATCGCGATCTTGATCATGTCGCTGGCCGTCCCCTGCACCGGGGCGTTCATGGCCATTCGCTCGGCGGCGTTGCGGGCCACGGGGTTGTTCGAGCGCAGGTCGGGCAGGTAGCGCCGGCGGCCCAGCAGCGTGGTGACGTAGCCGCGCTCGCGGCCCTCGGCCAGCGTGCGGTCGATGAAGGCGCGCACGCGAGGATGGGCGGCGAAGTACGCCTCGATGTACCGCCCGGCCTCCTTCTGGTCGATCTTGGTCGCCTGCGAGAGCCCGAACGCGGAGACGCCGTACAGGATGGCGTAGTTGGCGCTCTTGGCGATCGTGCGCTGCAGCGAGGTGACCGCGGCGGCCTCCACCTTGAACACCTCGCAGGCGGTGCGGGTGTGAATGTCCTCGCCCTGCCGAAACGACTCGATGATGGCGGGCTCGCCCGAGAGATGGGCGAGGATGCGCAGCTCGATCTGCGAGTAGTCGGCCGCCACGAACCGCCAGCCCTCTTCCGGCACGAACGCCTCCCGGATCCGCCGGCCCAGCTCGGTGCGGATCGGGATGTTCATGAGGTTGGGATCCTGGCTCGACAGCCGCCCCGTCGCCGCCACCAGCTGGTTGAAGGTGGTGTGGATGCGTCCGGTCGCCGGGTTCACCAGCACGGGCAGCGCGTCGGCGTACGTGCCCTTGAGCTTGGACAACGTGCGGTGCTCGAGGACCTTGCCGGGCAGCGGGTGGCCGGCGGCCAGCTCGGTCAGCACGTCGGCGTCGGTCGAGTAGCCGGTCTTGGTGCGGCGCAGCGCCGGCAGCTTCAGCTTCTCGAACAGGATCTGGGCGAGCTGCTTGGGCGAGGCGATGGCGAACACCTCACCGGCCAGCTGGTGGATCTCGCGGGTGAGGTTGTCGAGATTGCGCTCCAGCTCCTTGGCGAAGCCCTCCAGCCGGGCCGGCTCCACCCGGATGCCGTCGCGCTCCATCCCGGCGAGCACCGGCACCAGCGGGCGCTCGACGTCCTCGTAGATCCGGCGCAGCGCGCGTGTCTGCAGCTCGGCCAGCGCGTGGGCGCCGTAGCGCGCCAGCCAGCGCGCCCGCTCGCCCAGGATCGCGCCCAGCGCGTCGTCCACGACACGCCCCTCGGGCCCGGCGGCCGGCGGGATGGGCGGACACTCGCCGAACGACTCCATGCAGACCTCGTCCAGCCGGTAGGTGGCGCGCGCCGGGTTGAGCAGATACGCGGCGAGCGCGGTGTCCTCGGCCGCCGGCTGGGCCACGCCCGCGGCCAGGCAGGCCTCGAGCAGCGGCTTGGCGTCGTGGACGACCACCGGCCGCGCGGCCAGCCAGGCGCCCAGCGGCAGGGACGTCCAGGCGGCGCCGGCCGCGGGGTGAAAGAGCCCGAGCGCGTCGATGCGCGGCGACGGCGGGCGCCCGTCGCCCACCCAGTCGAGGGCGAGCGCCTCGCCGGCCGGGATGCGCGCCAGGTACTCGGCGAGCGCCTCGGCGTCGTCGAGTCGCGCGACCGGCTCGGCGCTGACCGACACGACGGTGGCCGGCAGCTCCTTCACCAGGCGCGTGAACTCCATCTCCATCCAGAGGCCGCGCAGCTTGACCCAGTCGGGCTCGACGCGGCGGAACGCGTCCAGCTCGAGCGTGGCCGGCGCCGAGCGCGCCAGCGTGGCCAGCTCGCGCGAGAGCAGCGCCTGCTTGCGGCTCGCCGCCAGCGTCTCGCGCAGCTTGCCGCCGACCAGCGGGAGGTTCTCGTACAGGTGCTCGACCGAGCCGAACTGGCTGATGAGCTTCACCGCCGTCTTCTCGCCCACGCCCTTGACGCCGGGGATGTTGTCGATCGCGTCGCCCATGAGGGCGAGCACGTCGGCGATCTGGGCCGGCTCCACGCCCCAGCGCTCGCGCACCTTGGCCTCGTCGTACATCACCCGCTCGCCGGTGCGGCCCAGCACCGAGAGCACGCGCACGCGGGGCCCGACGAGCTGCAGCAGGTCCTTGTCGCCGCTGACGACGACCACGTCGAGGTCGTCGTGGCGCAGCGCCTGCTCGACCAGCGTCGCGAGCACGTCGTCGGCCTCGAAGCCGGGCACCTCGATCACCGGCGTGCCCAGCGCCTCGAACAGACGCCGCACGTAGGGGAGCTGACGGGCCAGGTCGTCGGGCATGGCGGCGCGGGTCGCCTTGTAGTCGGCGAACATCGCGTCGCGGAACGTCGGGCCGGGTGGGTCGAGCGTGATCCCGAGGTAGTCGGGCTGCTCCTCGCGGATGAGCTTCCACAGCATCGTGCTGAGGATCAGCACGGCGTGGCTGGGCACGCCCTTGGAGGTCGAGAGATAGCCGACCGCGTGGTACGCGCGGAAGATGTGCGAGTGCCCGTCGACGAGGTAGAGCGATCTCATGGGAGCGGGTGCCGCGTGCCCGGCTCGGGGCGTGGGTGGCCCGCACTCGAAGGTTGCCGGCTCCGCTCAACCTGAGACGAGTCCGCCTGACTGCGCGTGTGGTCGGCCTCGAAGACATCGTCGAATGCTTGCCGTACCGCGGTGGTGCGCTCGCGATACGCGGCCAGGAAGGCGTCGCGCGAGGCCAAGCCCAGGGCGCTGGCGACGCGGGTGGGCATGGGGCCGGCGAGATCGAGCGTGTCCGTCGGACGGGCGCCGAGCAGGCGGAGCGCGGTGGACACGCGGCGCAGGAACCGGTAGTCGGCGGTGAGGGCGGCGACGGTGGCCACCGGCAGCGCGCCCACTCGGGCCAGGCCGGCCAGGGCGGCGGTCGTCGACGTCCGCCGGGCGTCGGGATGGCCGGCCCCGTGGACGAGCTGCAGCGCCTGGGCGAGGAACTCGACATCCACCAGACCGCCGCGGCCGAGCTTCACCTGCAGCCGCCCCGGCGTTTCCTTGCCCAGCTCGAGCTCCATGCGCGTCCGCACCTCCCCGATCTCCTTGAGCGCGCTCGCCGGCAGCGGCGCGCCGTAGACGATACGCCGGAGCATCGCCCGCACGCGGCGGGCCAGGCCGCGATCGCCGAGCACCAGGCGCGCGCGGGTCAGCGTCTGCCGCTCCCACAGGTCGCCGTGGTCCTCATAGTACCGTTCCGCCGCGTCGAGGGCAGCCGCGAAGCCACTGCCCTTGCTGCCCGGCCGGATGCGCAGGTCGACGGCGAAGGCGACGCCGGCCGACGTGATGTCGCCGAGGGCGCCGGCCAGCCGCTCGACCGCGCCACTGTAGAAGGTGTGGGCGTCCACCGGGGCCTCGCCGTCGGTCATCCCGTCGCCCGGACCGGGCGTGCCGAACACGACGAACAGGTCGAGATCGGAGCCGGTCGTCAGCTCGCGCCCGCCCAGCTTGCCCACGCCGACGATCACCGCCGGAACGAAGCGGCCGCCCGCGTCGCGCGGCACGCCGTGGCGCTCGACCTGGGCGCCGAGCGCCAGCAGCCAGCCGGTCTGCAGCGTGGCCTCGGCCAGCGCGGTCATCTCGCGCGCGTAGCGCTCGATCGAGGTGACGCCGAGCAGGTAACGCCACACGATCGTCAGCTCCTCGGCCTGCTTGATCCGCCGCAGCCGATCGCGCCGCTCGGCCGGCGGCGTGGCCGGCGCGAACACCGCCGCCAGCGCGGCGCGCAGGCCGGCCCGCGTGCGCCGGGCCGTCAGCGCCGTCTCGTCGGCCAGCGAGGCCAGCAGCTCGGGCTGGGTGATCAGGAGTTGCGTGAGCAGGTCGCCGCCGGCGCACAATCGCACCAGCCCGTCGAGCAGCGTGCGGTTCCCCGCGAGCAGCTCGATATAGCCGGCGCGCGGCCCCGCCGCCGACAGGAAGCGCTCGAACTGGTTGAGCGCCTCGTCGGGATCCGGGCTCTTCCAGAGCGCGTCGAGCAGCGTCGGGTACAGCCGCTCGAGCGCGGCCCGGAGCGCGCCCGCGTAGGGCACGAGCGGGCGCCCCTCCAGGATCAGGCGCAGGTTCTGGCGCGCCCGCTCCGGATCGGCGAAGCCGGTGGCGCGCAGCGCCGTCAGCCCGGGCAGCCGCAGGCGCGGCCGCACCGGCGCCGGCCCCTCCCGGAAGAACTCGACGAACGCCCGGTGCACGGCCGCCGTCACCGCCCGGTGGCGCGCGCGGAACGTCCGCGCCGCCGCCGCCGGCCGGCTCTCGATGCCGAGCCGCCGGGCCAGGCGGCCCAGCTCCAGCGTGGCCTCGGGCAGCGAGTGGGTCTGGAACTCGTGCAGGAGCTGCAAGCGGTGCTCGACCGTGCGCAGGTGGACGAGCGCGTGCGAGAGCGCGCGGCCCAGGTCGGGGGCCAGATAGCCGCGCTCGGTGAGCCGGAAGAGCGCCTTGAGCGAGTTGCGCTCGCGCAGCCACGAATCGTCACCGCCGTAGAGCAGCTGCAGCGCCTGCACGATGAACTCGATCTCGCGGATGCCGCCGCGGCCGAGCTTGACGTTGCTGGCCAGCGACTCGCCGCGCCGGCCCAGCTCGCGGTCGATCCCCTGCTTCATTCCGCGGACGGCGGGCACGATGCCCTCGTCGAGCCCCGGGCGATAGACGGTCGCGCGCGCCCAGTCCATGAAGCGGGCGCCCACGCGCGCGTCGCCGGCCGCCACCCGCGCCTTGAGCAGGGCCTGCCGCTCCCACAGCTCGGCCCGCTCGCGGTGGTAGGCGCGGAAGCCGTCCAGCGACAGCGCGATGGCGCCCAGGCGGCCCTCCGGCCGCAAGCGCAGGTCGACGCGGAACACGTAGCCTTCCTCGGTCACCGACTCGATCGTCGCCACCAGGTCGCGGCACACCCGGGCGAAGTACTCGCCGTTGGCCAGGCGGCCCTCGGGGCCGCCGGCGGTGTCGCCGTCGGCGCCGTAGACGAACATCAGGTCGATGTCGGAGGAGTAGTTCAACTCCTCACCGCCCAGCTTGCCCATGCCGATCACCGCGACGCCGGTCGGCTCGCCGTCGCCGTCGAGCGGCGCGCCGTACCGGGCGCGGGCGTCCGCCTCGGCCATGCGCCACGCCTCGCCCAGGCAGGTGTCGGCCAGCCGCGCGAGCTCCTCGGTGCTCACGCTGAGGTCGGCGTCACCGAGCAGGTCGCGCGCGCCGATGCGCAGCAGGTGGCGGTACTTGAAGCGGCGCAGCGCGTTCAGGCGGGCCGGGTGGGCGGGGAACGCCTGCAGCGATTGGGCGAGGTCGGCCGCGAAGTCGTCGGGGAACCACACGCGCATCGTGCTCGGCTCGAGGAGCCAGGCCAGGCCGGAGGGCCGGCGGCGGAGCGCGTCGGCGAGGAACTGGCTGGCGCCGCCGAGACGGACCAGCAGGTGGGCGGCGCCCGGGTGCTCGGCCAGCGTGCGGTAGAGGACGGTGCGATCGACGACGGCGGCGTAGCGCTCGAGGTTGTTGAGCGCCATATCGGGATCGGCCGCCGACGCCAGCTCGGCCAGCAGCCGCGGCACCACCGGCGCCAGCAACTCCGCGTCCCGCGGCGTCGGCGTGAGCGATTCCAGATTCGCGCTGGCCGCCGTCGGATTCTCGAAGCCAAGGCGCTTGAGCGCGCGCGCCCGGGCGTTCGGTGAGGACGTCAACAGATCGTCAGGAGACACTCCCCCGGGCTACACCGCCCCCTCGCCGGTCTCCCCGGTCCGGATGCGGATCGACTCGTCGATCGGCAGCACGAAGACCTTGCCGTCGCCGATGGAGCCGGTCCTGGCGGCGGCGACGATCGTCGACACCACCTTGTCGACGAGGTGGTCGGCGACCACCACCTCGATCTTCACCTTGGGCAGGAAGTCCACGGTGTACTCGGAGCCGCGATACAGCTCGGTGTGGCCCTTCTGCCGGCCGAATCCGCGGACCTCGGTGACCGTCATGCCGATCACGCCGATCTCGGTGAGGGCCTCCTTGACGTCGTCGAGCTTGAACGGCTTGATGATGGCGTCGATCTTCTTCATGGCTCACACCTCGTCGAGGATGGGGAACATCAGCGCCGACACGTGGGAGCTGATGCGCTTGAGGTTGGTCAGGATGTCGAGATGGATCTCCGAGGTCTCCAGCGACTCGGCCAGGCCCGCCCGCAGCCGTCCCAGGTGCGACTCGCGCAGCTCGCGCTCGCGCGCGCGCATGAGTGGCCGCTGGTCCAGGACCTCCTGGGCCAGCGCCTGGTCGTTGGCGGCGAAGGCCGCGATGGCCCGCTCCAGATTCTTCCCGACGAGCGCGTGGAAGTCCTGGATCTCGGCCCAGCCCGCTTCCGAGAAGCGCCGGCCCTGGTAGTACTTCTTGCGGGCCAGCTCCATCAGGTTCTTGTCGATGATGTCGCCGATGTTCTCGAGGTTGCCGATGACGGAGATCATGCCGATCTCCTTGCGCGACATCTCGGGGCCCATCGCCTCCCGGCCCAGGCGGGCCAGGAACAGCTTGATCTCGCGCTCCAGGAAGTCGACCTGGTCGTCGCGCTTCTCGATCTCCTCGATCATCGCCAGGCTGTCGGAGCGGAACCCGGTGAGCGCGTCGCGCAGCATCCCCTGCACCACGTCGGCCATGCGCAACGCCTCGCGATGGGTCTGGCCCAGGGCCAGCGAGGGTTGCTCGAGCGCCCGCTCGTCCAGGTACTTGGTCCGGAACGGCGTCTCCTCGGTCGAGCCCTGCGGCACCAGCCGCTCGATCGCCCACGCCGCCACCGGCGTGAGGGGCAGGAAGGCCAGGCTGATGCCGAGGTTGAAGAGCGTGTGGGCGTTGGCCACCTGGCGGGCGGGATCGACGGCCGTCGCCGCCACCACCGCGGTGAACGGCCCGATGAACGGGAACACCAGGGCGACGCCCAGCAGCTTGAAGGCGATGTGGGCCACCGCCACGCGCTTGGCCTCGGCGGTGGCGCCGATGGAGGTGGCCAGCGCCGTCGCGCAGGTGCCGACGTTGGCGCCGAGCACGATGGCCACCGCCCCCGGCAGCGTGATCAGCCCCTGCGTGCTCAGGGCCAGGGCCAGGCCGATGGTCGCCGCCGACGAGGTCACCAGCGCGCTGAAGAAGGCCGCGGCGAGGACGGCGATGATCGGGGTATCGGTGGCCACCGCCAGCAGCTCGAGGGCCAGCGGGTTCGCCTTGAGCGGCGCCACCCCGTCCAGGATGAGCTTGAGGCCGAGGAACATGAGGCCGAGGCCCAGGATGGCCTGGCCCACGTCCTTCGGCGTGCTCCGCCGGGCGATGAAGGTGCTCACGAAGCCGAGGCCGACCAGCAGCAGCGCGTAGTCGGTGACGCGGAAGGCGATGAGCTGCACGGTGACGGTGGTGCCGATGTCGGCGCCGAGGATCACGCCGAGCGTCTGCCGGAAGGTCATGAGCCCGGCCGACACGAAGCCGATCAGCATGAGCGTCGTGGCCGCCGAGGACTGGATGATCGACGTCACCAGCGCCCCCGACACCACCGCGGCCAGCCGCGTGCGCGACATGACGGTGAGCATCTGGCGCAGGCGGCCGCCGATCGCGCGCTGCAGGCTGTCGCCGCTCAGCCGGATGCCGTACAGCAGCAGCGCCGTGCCGCCGAACAGCGCGAGCAGGATCGTCATGGCGATGGACGGGCGGCCCGGCTGGCCCGCGGCAAGTGCGTGGGCGAGAGATCGCCGCCGAGGTGGCCGGTCTCGTTGAGCGAGACCAGCCGGGGCGGCCGCACCACGGTGAGCGAGGCGTTGTCCACGCGCAGCCGCCAGAGGTCGTTGTAGGAGCAGCCGAGCAGGTGACAGGCGTAGACGCTGATGACGCCGCCGTGGGCGACGACCAGCACGTCGTCGCCCCGGGGATGCGCGGCCGCGATGCCGTCGAGGGCCGCCCGCACGCGCGCGCTGACGACGGGCAGCGGCTCGCTGCCCGGCGGCGGACAATCGTGGGGCGTCCGCACCCAGGCCACGTAGGGATCGCCGTGCTGGGCGCGGATCTCGTCGACCGTGCAGCCCTCCCACGTGCCCAGCGACAGCTCGCGCAGCTCCTCGACGACGGTCGGGGCCACGCCGGAGCCGCGCAGGGCCAGCTCGGCCGTCTCCACCGCCCGCGAGAACGGGCTGACGTAGGCTGCCCGCACGCGATAGCCACGCAGGCCGCGGCCCAGCGCCTCGGCCTGCGCCCGGCCCCGCGCCGACAGCGCGACGTCGGTGGAGCCCTGGAACCGCCGCTCGGCGTTCCACACCGACTCGCCGTGGCGCGCGAGCAGCAGCCTCACGCCGCGCCCCCGATCGTCGCCCGCGCCGCCCGCAGCCGCGCCAGCACCTCGTCGCGGCCGAGCAGCGCCAGCACGTCGAAGAGCGGCGGCGACGCCGTGCGCCCGGTCAGCGCCAGCCGCGTGAGCTGGGCCAGGTCCACGAGCTTGAGGCTCATGGCCGCGACCAGCTCGCGGTAGAGCCCCTCGAGCGCCGCCGCCGTGAAGGGCTCCACCGCCGGCAGCCGCTTGATCAGCATGGCGAGCCGCTCGGCCCCGACCGGCGTGAAGAGCTTGGCGCGGGCCGCCTCGTCGTAGCCGGCCGGCCGCTCGACATAGAACCGGCCGACCTCGACCATCTCGCGCAGCGTCTTCGCCCGCTCGCGCAGCGTCTCCAGCATGGCGGCCAGGCGCGCGTCGTCGGGCGCCGTCAGCCCCGCCTCGGCCAGGAACGGCTGGATCAGCGCGGCCAGCCGCGCCCCGTCGCTGCGCTTGATGTACTCCTGCGACAGCCACTCGAGCTTGGTCTGGTCGAAGACGGCGCCGGAGGCCGAGACGTCCTTGATGTCGAAGCGCTCGATCAGCTCGGCCCGGGTGAAGATCTCCTGGTCGCCGTGCGACCAGCCCAGGCGCACCAGGTAGTTCACCATCGCCTCCGGCAGGATCCCCTGCTCGCGGTACGCCTGCACCGAGGTCGCCCCGTGTCGCTTGGACAGGCGCGCCCGGTCGGGCCCTAGGATCATCGACACGTGGGCGAAGGCCGGCACCGGGTGGCCGAGCGCCTCGTAGCAGAGCACCTGCTTGGGCGTGTTCGACAGGTGGTCGTTACCGCGGATGACGTGGCTGATTCGCATGTCGACGTCGTCGACGACCACGCAGAAGTTGTAGGTCGGCGTGCCGTCGGTGCGGACGAGGATCCAGTCGTCGAGCTGGTGATGGTCGAACGCCACGGCGCCGTGGATGAGGTCGTGGACGACGGTGGCGCCGGTGTCCGGGATGCGCAGCCGCAGCGCACCGGCGGCCAGGCCGCGCTCGCGGCACCGGCCCGAGTAGCGGAACGTCTCCTTGCGCGCCTCCGCCGCCTTGCGCTCCGCCTCGAGCTGGGCCGGCGGGCAGTCGCAATAGTAGGCGCGGCCGGCGGCGCGCAGCCGCTCGGCGGCGGCCCGGTACAGGTCGAAGCGCTCGGTCTGCCGGTAGCCCGTCGCCGGCGGGCCCTCGTCCCAGTCGAGCTCGAGCCACCGCAGGGCGTCGACGATCAGGTCGATGTTGGCGTCGGTCGAGCGCGAGCGGTCGGTGTCCTCGATGCGGAGGATGAAGGTACCGCCGTGATGGCGGGCGAAGAGCCAGTTGAACAGCGCGGTACGGGCGCCGCCGACGTGCAGGTGGCCGGTCGGGCTCGGCGCGAAGCGCACGCGCACGTCGTCGCCCATCAGTACTGCTCGAACAGCCGGCCCCACGGCGTGGCGGCGAAGGCGCGGATGCGCCCGCGGCCAATCGTCGGGTACCAGAGCCAGTCGTGATAGACGTTGGAGGCGAACGGCGCCCACACCACCAGGGGCGAGTGCAGCAGCAGCCGCTTGAGCGGCCGGAGCGGGCCGCGCCGGATGAGCTGGTCGCCCCAGATCACCAGGCTGCGGCTGGTGCTGAAGCCCATGCTCACCCGGGCGGCGTCGACGTCACCGACGAGCTCGATCGCCCGCGGATCGGCGACGCCCAGCCCCCGCTCGTGGCACATCTTCAAGTACGGGATGGCCAGCGGGTCGAAGCCCATGATGCGGGCGGCGATGGCGTCGATGGCGACCTGGTCGGCGGAGGCCAGGATGAGGTTGCCGACGCGCGGCACCATCGTGCGCGGTCCGGCGCCATCGCCCATGACGGTGCCGTCCATCACCGCGAACACGCCGGGGTGCAGCTCGCGCTGCATGTACATGAGATCGACCAGCACCTCGTGGATGAACTCGTGCGCGTAGTGGCGCACCTCCTTCAGCAAGCCGCCGAAGGCGTTCTTGATGGCGCCGGTGGTCGTCGAATGGCCGTGCGTGTTGTGGAGGACGATGCCGTTGCCGACGAACGCGTGCGTGTTCTCGACCGAGAGGTCGTAGAGAAAGGGCACGTCAGCGGGCGCGGAGCAGAGCTCCACGACTTCGTCCCAGGCAATATCCTCGCTGGCGAGAAAACGCAGATACTCGATCTCCGTCGTAAATCGACCGTCGCGATCCAGCCGCGCGAACAGGTCCGCGAAGTAGGTGACGATCGGTCGGGTGGGTTGGGAGTGTCCGTTCTCGATGCTGTTCACCGAGCTCGCTCGCCCCGATGACGCTTGGGTCAGGCCCAATCCCTGCCTGATCATTCGAAACAATGGTGGCGGAACCGGAATCGTGTCCCAATTGCTCGGACGCTTCCCGGCACGCCGTCGCTCGACGAGGGCGGCGAGATTGCGCCGCTTGTGCGCACACCGGAACGTCACCCAACGAGCCAGGGAGACGACATCGTCGCCGTAGATGCCGACCTGCCAGTAGGTGGCCGGGCTCGTCATCCGACCATTCGTAGCCCGGCTGAGTACGGGCCCGACAAAGGCCACGACCCCGAGCCGACTGAGCAGCATCTGCACCTGGCTCGCCAACCGCCGACTCTTGCTCGTCGCATATACGCCCGTTCGGGCGTCGACAGTGCCGTCCCCGTCGAAGTAGGCCTGAATGAAGGCAGCGATCTCGTCGTCCGGACACGCAAACAGGAGATCCGGAACGGCCTTCGTCGCCGAGTTCGTCGGCACGGTGAATCCAAGGGACTCGAAGAACGGCTGGAGATTCAGTGCGTCGAAGTAGATCTCGATGCCGCGAGTCTTCGGCTCGACACCGAACAGCGTTCGGCAGAGGTCGATGTAGTCCGCTCGGAACTCGGGGTCTGTGTTGGACAGGGACACTCGATAGGAGCCGCTCGAAACGTAGGCGTACCCTTCGGCGATGAAGTACCCCATCCAGCGCCAGAAGCCTGGCGAGGTGAAGAACGGGGCGGCCGCCCAAACTCGGCGCCAGCGTGACTGGATTCCGTAGCGATGCAAGATCGCTCGAATGGACTCCCAGTGAGTCCCTTGCGCAGCCGCGATGTCCGTGATCGATCGACCCGAGAGATAGTCGGCAATGATCGCTTTCTGGGCCTCAATGCCGTACCGGCGGCCGGCGCGCAGCGGCAGCTCGTCGACGTTGATCCGATCGTGACCGAGCGCGCGAACGCCGGGTAGGGCCTGCAGTGCGCCTGTGATACGAACGCGCCGGGCCACGGCGATGCGATCGCCCGGCTTCAGCCGGGTGCAGGGAACCCAGCCCTCAGGCGTCAGGAACGGATGAACCGCCGAAGTCGTCACGAGCCGTCCCGTCCGCGTTCGCACCGTCCACAGGGCGCCGCCGGCTGGCGTGCGCCAGAAATGCGTCGCCTGCGCGCCGCCGAGGCCGGTCGAGGTCAACGACACCAAACGGACCTCACCCTGGCTGACACGGTCGCCATCCACCAGGTCCGTCGATGGCTCCCGTACCTGCCATTCCTTGACGAGGGCTTCGGCGCGAACGAGGCGACCGTCCGCCAAGAGCACTTCGGTGTCCGGATGCACGCACTTCACCGTGGGCATATGCACGACGTTCTTGCCGACGTACATCTTCGGGATCTCGATGCCCTCGGGGAAGATGCGATTCAGCTTGAGCAGCGGCGACTGGAATCGGTACGTGATCCACTCGACATCGGGCAGCGGGATGAACGGCACGCCGTGACGGCGCAGCACCGGCTCCCACTTGTTGTTGCGGCACCCTTGCACCGGATTCGTCACGACCGTTTTGTTCTCGACGGGGAAGATGCGCGGGCGGTCGTAGCCGTCTTCGAGGAGCGTCGTCAGCACGCCGTCGACCTGCCACGGCTGGCTCGAGCAGGCCGGGAAGTACTTCGTCCACGAGAGGTTCAGCTTGAGGATGAGGTCGCGGTCGCGCGGCAGCACCTGATCGTACTTGAGCAGCCGCATCAGCCGGCCGTAGTCTTCCACGACGGTTTCCGGCCGCGTGCGCAGCACCGCCACCTGGCTCGTCATCGTCCCGTCATTCTACGCT